>NZ_ASWH01000002.1:0-309212 GCF_000407545.1 Enterococcus gilvus ATCC BAA-350
ATCTTTTATATTAATATAAAAGATACATAAGAGGGTGAATGGTATGAGGGATGATGACGCAGACAAGAAGAAGGAAAATACTTATGACTTGTTGCTGAAATTAACTAAAAAAAATGGACCAGGATTTATGATATATGCTGGAAGTGATGAGGAGATTCATAGTCTTTTATTTTCATGGATAGACGTGGCAGAAGGCTTGAAAAAAGAAAATAGGAAGTTAAGAAAGATTCACCTCCAAAATAAAAAAACATATAAAGAAAGAATTGAAAAACTCGAGAGGGAATGTAATGAAGAAAAAGAGAGAGCAGATAGACTAGAAAATGAACTCGAAAGAGTGAAAGGAAAATTGAAAAAAAGAAGTGAAGAGGAAATAGCGTTTTATAATAGAGCGTTAGATTTAGAGGATCAGCTAAATAGAAAAAAGAAAATTCTCGATTTAAAAGAATATGATAGTGATCAAAAAATTGCGAACTCTGCTCAAGTGTATAATAAAAAGATTAGTAATTTAAAAAGTGAGATACTCGTTCAAAAGAAGAAGATTAGGGAGTTAGAAACTATAAAACCATTTTTTCACCAAAAGAAAAGAACGGGGGAAGGGCTGAATCCAGAAGATAAAAAAAATACCCTTGATAGTAAGAGACGTGGTGGCTGTCAATTGACCGATAAGCAAATTGAACGGTTATTGCTTATCTATAAAGAAAAGGAACGTGTTCCGATAACTGAAGCAATAAGCAAGTTAGCAATTACACGCAGAACCTATTACAGAGTGATCAATCTAAATTACAAATACGAAGAAACCAGGGATAGAATTACAAAGATTGCGTTTGATCTCGGTGTAGTTTTACCTGAAAAAGGGAAATAATCTGTGTCGGTGCGTTGGATATATCAAAGTGGATTACTAAGAAAAAGCTACGGAGAAGTGATGAAGTGCGCCCCTTGAGTTAGACCAGAAAATCTAACTTAAGGGGTGGAAATGTCAAGAAAAACTGGACATTAAGTTAAGGGATTTTGTTGGAATGGCAAGACTTTTATGAACAAAAAGATAAGTTAATTTGGGGCCTGCAACATTTTAGTTAACATTCGGTTAGATTACTTATTTTCTTCGCCTCAAATTGTCGAGGAGTCATCATAAATTTTGTATGGATTCTTTTATTTGGATAATAGTCCTCTAAATAATCTTGAATCAACACCTTCATCTCTAGTTTACTTTTATGCTTATTGGGTTCGATTAATTCTCGTTTGATCGATCGATGAAACGATTCGATTACCGCATTGTCAACAGCTCTTGATAGCTAAGAGACCGATATTGGCTACCTCTATCGGAATGAATTACCGCAGGCAATTCTCCTTTATAAATTTTTAATGGATGGATGACAATTTCTTTTTTCATGTTTGAATCCAGCATATAGCAACGTGGAATACGAGTTGCTAAGTCAATGTAGGTGGACAAATAGAGGCGACCGTCATTACAAGGAATGTAAGTAATATCTGTCACCCAAACAGCATCAATTTGGCTCTGTTCAAATTGTCGATTCAATAAATTTTCTTTTACTATTTCTTCGATTGCTTTTCCTCTGCCATAAGAAGGTTGGCGTCGATGAAATCCTTTTGCACATAAATTCATTCCACGCATAAGGACCGCCACAACACGTTTATTAGTCTCTATTCCTTCATCGTAAAGTTGTTGAGCGATTCTTGGAGATCCGTATCGACCTTTGTGTTCGTAGAACACTCGCTTAATATTCTGTTTTAAAAAATCATGGCGGAGTTGAGTCCTATTGGGGCGACGATTCCGCCATAAATAATATCCTTGCCTACTTACATTTAAAATCCTGCACAAAGTTTGAATTGAATATTGTTGATGATGTTTGTGAACAAACTCAAAACGAACTACTTTTTTTGCTTCACAAACGTGTCGAACTTTTTTAGAATTTCATTTTCCTCTGTTAGCCGTTTATTTTTTTGTTCAAGAATGTAGAAATCTGCTTTATCAGGTAATCTTTTTCCTTTTCCAGCAAAAGCATTTTTCCCGTATCGACGATATTCTGAAACCCATCGGGAAATGGTTGGACGAGAGATATTGTATTCTTCAGCGATTCCCTTGGTAGTTACTTTTTTCTCAAGGAGATCCTGTGAAATCTTTAGTTTAAATTCACGATCATATGTTTTTCTCAATAGAGTTCATTCCTTCCGGTAACGTAACAGGTAGTCAAGAAAAGTGTATCATAGCCCGTGTCCTCAGATAGTGATGACTATTTAGAAGCGTTGTATAATGCACGAGGTATCACCTTTACACTGTATGAGCTAAACCAAAAAGATACCGTTAGTGATGATTACGTTAGAAATTATAAGGAAATCAAGCTTTCCAAGGGTTCCGCGTATCTCTTTGAACAATTAGACCCTTTTGAGGAGTTAGAGGCGAGAGTAGAGAGTAGCGAGAAAATTCTTTGAACAGCAAAATAAGTTTGTTGAGCTGAAATGCTATGGCGATATTTCGGAAAAAGAAATCACGAAGGTCCTTGATCAGCTTTCCCTTGTCAATGTGGCAACCGAGGAAGAAGCGACGGAAACGATCGAATACCTGACTCCCGAGGATGAAGCAGAACGGATGGGAACTGTTGACCCAATGATCTTAGACAGCAACAACAAAAAGGAAGTCGTCCAGCTCAATGAAGCGATCCAAACGATGGATATCTACGGTACGCCCGTGCAAGAAATCACTGCAACCAAGGTAACACTTAGCGATACGATCGCTCCGAAATACTTGTCGATCTTAAAGAAGCAAGTGAAAGCAGGAACGTATACTGAACAGGAATTTGGCGAAAAATGGGACAAAAAAGGCACGCTTCAACCGATCACAGCGACAGAATACAGCTATGGTGATGGAAAAAATACCACGAATAAAAAAATCAGAGAAGTGGACATACAACCTAAATACCTAGAAATCGAACTCAAGTCAAGAATATACAGGAAGAAACGATTGATGGTGGACTTATACTTCCGCAGATAGAACAGTTAGCCAAAGAAGGAACGACCATTACGGATTTACCGAAAGAGACGACTCTGGTTCAAAAGGATTCATCAGATTCTTACCGCTATATAGCCGGCTCCGTAAGTCCATTACCGACAACGGTTGGAAAAATCGTTGATGATCTTGTCGTCGAAGCAGACCCAGAGGAACAACCCATTGCTCCCGGCGAAACAGCCACCGTTACTGTTGGCTATATTTTAGCAAGAGAAAACTACAGCAATCTCTTCTTAAACCTGAACGCCTATTCACCAGGAAATCGCTATATTCAGTTAACGCAGTAACCCAAATCTCTCAAAGGCAAAAGGACCACATTTCGAGTCAATAGAAATGTGGTCCTTGTTGATGCTATCGAGTGTTTGGCAAGTGCTCTCGTAATTTGAACCTATTAGTTACACTAAACCTGTAGCGAAATCCCTCGTCAATACTTATGAGTAGCATTCATAAAAAATTCGATTGATTTCCCCCTCAAAAACCTAATTGTTTTCTTTAAAATAGTGCTATTATGGAATGATAACTACCGAAATAGCAAGAAACGAAGAGCGTTTGAATGTAAAAAATGAGGCTATAATTGCCGAATATTTTAGAACAGAGGATGATATCATGGATTATTATTTTGAGAAGGCCTTAGAAATAGATGTTTCTGACATAGTTCAAATAATTGAAGACAGAATTGAGTGGATGAACAAGGAAGAGATCCATCAGTGGAACGAAACCAAATACTTCGACGTATACCCTCAATCCTACTTCTGTAAACTTGTAAAACAAGGGGAACTATTTGTACTCAGATCAAGATCAAAAGGGACAATAGTAGGAGTTGCGGCGCTGTTTACAGAGGACCCAAGATGGGAGAAGGTCAGCAAAGAACCATCCTATTATGTGCATCATCTTGCAACGGCATTAAATAAACCGGGTTTAGGGAAATTGCTATTAAAATTTATTGAAATGAAGGCGGAAAAAGACCATAGGACTGTTCGCTTAGATTGTGCAAAAGATAATTCGTTTTTGAATACTTATTATTCAGAGTTAGGTTACCGTCATGTAGGAACTTGTGTAGATGGACTGTACACAGGAAATCTCAGACAAAAAAGGCTTGGATGAATTAAGGAAAATAAAAAAATCTGTTAGTAGACTTCAAGGTCAACTAACAGATTTTTATTCTTAAAATAGTAAGAGCTTACCCTCACTAAACACCGGTTACATCACAGGGAAGATCAAATTACCGACCGTCTACAGTGCATCTGGTTCATTTGATTCCTTCATTTCGATTGTGTGGGGAAACGCTGGTTCATCGCTTCTACATATTTTCTTTGTTCGATCATGAAATTGACCGCGAAAACCGCACACAATGCGTATAGGAAGATGTTGACTTGTTCAGATAAATGAGGCAGCAAAATGTTTGGAATGATCATGATTAGAAACGAAGCAAATGCCCAGATCCAACGATGAACTCGAACTCCTTTTTTTTCCAACTTGTTTAATGAGAACTGACTGATCGTCAATACCACTAAGAAAAATGCAAATACGATAAACCAATACATAGTTTCGCCATCCTTTCTTCGAAAAACGAGTTATTCAGCAGCACTTGTTTCAACTTGCGCCATTTCGTCTTGAACCATCTTTTTGTCATATGCCTTTACAAATGGATAGTAAATGATTCCCGCAACGAGTAAGTTCACCAGGATCAGTACCACGACGCGCCAATCATTTCCGGCACTCAGAAAGCCACCGATCGGAGCGGGCAGCGTCCACGCTTGATAGGTGCTAAACCCGTTGACAAGACCGAATTTTATGGCGGAATAGGAGATCGTCGTTAATACTAACGGTACTAGATTGAAGGGGATGAACATGTACGGATTCAGAATCATTGGTGCACCGAACATCATCGGCTCATTGATATTAAAAATCCCGGGAATCAAGGTGAAGCGTCCGACTTCTTTTAAAAATTTTGACCGACAAATGAACAGGAACAACACAGCAACTACGATCGTTGCACCTGCTCCGCCAATGGTCACTGTCCATTGGTAAAATTGTTCCGGTGCGATATAAGGCAGCTCTGTCGCAGGTGTTCCTGAGGCAAGAGCTTTTGCATTATCATCTAGCATTACTAGCCAAATTGGACGGATGACCGACCCGACAATACTCATCCCGTGTATCCCGAATGACCACAATAAATGGATGAAGAACATTGGCAGTAAAGCACCGAACAGGTTATTTCCTAGCAAACCAGTGATTGGTTTGAACATGGCCATCAGTGCAGAATTCACATCGAATCCGATGATATCGCGAATGATCCATAACGTGATCAGCACAACGGCTCCGGGGATCAACGCTTCAAAAGAACGTGCGACTGCCGGTGGTACTTGTTCAGGCATCTTGATCGTGATTTTTTTATTGGTGAAGAAACGGTACACTTCAACAGAGAAAATCATTGCTAAAATACCAGAGAACATGCCGGAAGCACCTAATGATGCCATTGGCAAAACGAATCCTAACGGTGCATCTGCTGGCGTGGTCACATTCACAGGCATCTGTAACATGAAGAAGGCACCCAAGGACAACACTCCACCGGTTGTCGGGTCAAGCTTGTAGGATTTCGCAAGGTCAGATCCCATGATAAAGGTCGCGTAGATAGCCATTAATCCCATCGTCATGCGGAAGGGCAGAGCGATGGTTTCACTATAAGGGGCCAATAAATCTGCGATTGGTTTATAAGGAATATTTACAAAAATTAGAAAGAAGCTGCCGATCAAAATGAGAGACAACGTCGACACGACCCCATTACGTATTGCTAATAGGTGTCGTTGTGTCCCTAATTTAGACATTGGCGGCACAAGTTTTTCTTCAATGATCTTCATGAATCTATCCATGGTAAGTCTCCTTTTTCATTTTAATGTATTTATTTTTCCTGTCAGAAAAATAAGTTTGCTTTTCAAGCCGTATACCATCCAACTAGGAGGGTTCCTGTTTGTCTGCTTGAAAAAGATTGGGATCGTTCTAACTGATAAACTGTTAAAAGTTGGACTGGCATCCTTTTTTGCAACTCTGTATTCTTTATTTTTTATAGAAATTTTTCTTATAGTTTTTCACTAGTTTTGACGATTGCTCTAATTTGGAAATACTGGTTTCATAATATCGACTGACATAATCGTAAAAAATAATATCAATAGCCATAAACTGTAACATCAGCGAATCTGTTGCAGCGATCTTCCCTGGTAACTCGATCGGTTGACTCGTGTGAATGTCAATGTCCCCGAGTTCAGAGATTGTGCTGCTGCCTTTTTTGGTCATCGTAATGGTCGCAACATTCTGTTCTTTCGCAATCTTCAGCGCATGTACCGCTTCTGGCGTTTCGCCTGAATTCGATATGACCCACAAGAGATCGTCCTTGTTTGCATTTGCCACTATTGGAAGGATGTCGTTTAGATTATTAAACGTGCTGACGATCGTTCCAATGCTTCCCCACTTTTGGGCGATATCTTGAGCGACTAAATTCGATGCGCCTACGCCAAAAACCAATAAACGCGTCGTCCGAGCAACTAATTGGCTTAGTTGACTGATTTGCGCATCTTCCAGTTCTTCTACGGTTTCAGCTAATGAACTTTGAACGTTTAGTAATAATCGCTCTTTGATTGAATGGATTGCCTCATTTTTTCGTACTTCTGGTTGTATTTTTTGACTTAATTCCCCGCTGCTTAAATCCGCGGATAATTCAATTTTAAGTTGCGGGAATCCATATACCTTCAATCGTTTACACAAACGAATGACTGCCGCACTGCTTGAATTGGCCGCTGTCGCCACTTGTTGCGCGGTCATTTTCAACACTTCTTCTGGTTGATCCAGAATGAATTGCGCGATTTTTAACTCGGATTTTGAAAAAGCATCTTTTTGTTCTTGAATTTTAGCAAAAATCGGCATTCTTGTTCCTCCCATGCTCTCTTACCGTAATCTATTGACCTCCTTCTCTTCATCTTTCTTCTCATTCCCCGTTTTAGAAATTCGATTTCATTTCTTCAATGTTATTGAAATAAAATTTCATTTCAGATATAATGTAAACGTATTCTTATTCCATGTCAAGTTTTTTGGAGGAAAAATTTATGCAGTATAAAATTGGAATTGATAGTGGCGGAACGCACATTACCGCTCAAGCATATACATCAAATAAAGAATTGATCGCCGAGACAACAGCCGGACCTGGAAACAGCTTCGTTGATACTAACCAGACAAAGAGAAATATTTTGGCTGCTTTAGATAAACTCTTTGAAGAATTACCAGTTAACAAGTGCGAATTGATCTTAGCTGGTGTTGCGGGTAGTCAAAGCGCTGGAAATCAGAAAGAACTTGCTGAATATATTGAAAAAAAAGTACAGCGACCAACTATCGTGCTTTCCGATGCTGAACTCGCACTGTTGAAAGGTCTGCAAGGGTCTAATGGACTATTGGTTATTGCGGGGACAGGCTCGATCGTTTTGGGTCGCTTTAATCAGACACCTTATCGTGCGGGCGGCTGGGGACAGTTATTAGGGGATCAAGGGAGTGCCTATGATCTAGTACGGCAGGCGTTTAAAGGGATGTTGAAAGAGGCGGACCGAGGACAGGTGGGGGAATTGACGGCATTGATTTTACCGATTATCGGTGTGAAGGATATTTTTGAAGCTGTGCATTTGTTCAATCGTCTTTCCCGCAACGAACTGGCTGCTTATGGAAAAAAGTTTGCCGAACACGGTGATCAAAACGAAGCATTCCAAGCAATAATGAAAAAATCTGGAGAGCAGTTAGCAGAACAAGCTTTAGATATATTAGATCGGGCGGGGTCAATAGGAAGTCAAAGCAAGATCGCTATCAGTGGCTCAGTTTTGACACACAATCTAGTTGTTCAAAAAAGTTTTGAACACACAATTAAACAACACTATCCTGAAGTAACCATTATTCCTTTAACAGGAAGTAATGCTTCAGGGGTACTTTATTATGAAGGAGTAGAGCAATCATGACATTCAGACAATTAGGACTCTCGATTTATCCCGACCACAGCGATTTTACAAAGGACAAGCAGTACTTAGAGCTTGGAAAAAAATACGGCTATTCCCGTCTCTTTATGAGTATGCTCGAGGCTGAGGATATTCCTGCAACTAAAGAGAAATTCACTAAAATCGTTGCCGTTGCAAAAGATTTAGGCTATCTGACGATCATCGATATTTCGCCCCGTATTTTTGAAAAATTGAAAATCAGTTATCAGGATCTACGCTTTTTTGCAGAATTAGGTGTCGATGGGATTCGCTTGGATCAAGGATTTGATGGCAATACCGAAGCACTGATCAGTTACAATCCTTATGGGCTGATCATTGAATTGAATATGAGTAATGATGTGGCGTATCTTGAGAATATTTTGAGTTATCAAGCCAATAAACCTTATTTATTCGGTTGTCACAATTTTTACCCGCAAGTGGGCACTGGATTAACTGAGGAATTTTTCTTGGAATGCAGCGAACGCTTTAAAAAGAATGGGATTCATACGGCCGCTTTCGTCGCAAGTCAGCATGGGGAGCAGGGGCCTTGGAATGTCAATGATGGCTTGCCTACCTTAGAAAGTGACCGCTATCTGCCCATCGACGTACAAGCAAAAAAATTATTTGCGACCGGCTTGATCGATGATGTCATTATCGGAAATGCATACGCAACGGAAGAGGAATTGAAAGCCTTGGCAGATGTCGACCGTTATCAACTTCAACTGAAGGTGGATTTTTTAGAAACTACGACTGAGCTAGAATGGAAAATCGCTTGTGAGATGCAGCATTTCCGTCGTGGGGACACCAACGCTTTGGTCGCCCGGTCTACGCAATCACGTGTTATTTATAAGGGAGAGGCGAATCCTCCTCACGACGCCGATGGAGAATTTCAATTTGGAGATGTCGTGATCGGCAATGATCGTTTTGGTATCTATAAAAATGAACTACAGATTGTTCTGAACCCGCATAAAGATGACCGCAAAAATAAAATTGGACGGATTGCAGAGAAGGAACTGGCACTCCTTAACTACTTGAAACCTTGGACCAAATTTAAATTTAGCTGATTGGTTCTTGAAGGAAGCCATTAAATGATACGAGCTATTTAGGATGCCGTTTTTCTCGCCGTAAGAGACTGGAGAGGAGGCGTTTCCGCGATTTTGGCGGGGAATCCTTCGTTGGATAAGCTGAAATCGCCGCTCTCGTCGCTTCTGTCGGGCTAGTTTTAACGGAAGCCGCAGGTGATGCGGACAAAGTTTCACTGGATGATTGCTGAGGCAAGGGAGCAGTTGGCAAAGTGACAGTAGGAAATTCGGGCTGATTCTCGTGATTTACCGCAAACGCAGGCACTTCCACAGCCTCCACGCGTTTACTCGCAGCACAGCACGTCGTTTCTGTCGGTTCCTCCGCTTCCTCCGAAGAATCCGTCGTTCGGTCAAAAATCTCGTGTTCGATCGTCGTCACGATCTTCGCAGTGACGACGGAATCAAAAAACTTCACGCCGTCCCGTTCAAAAATATCTAAGCTCGTCAATAATTCGCAGGCTTCTTTGATGGTCTCCGCAGGCAAAGCGGTATCTATTCCTTTGTAAGTCCAATTGTGTTGTTTGCCGTGTTCGTTGGTAAATGTTGCGACTAATTTGTGGTTCATCTCTTCGCTTCCTTTCTTTATTAGGTCGGGGTAGGGGCAGTATATACGTTCATCAAGGTTCGTTCGTTTCATCAGGACGGATAGTCGAGATAAGGGAACGAACTAACGTCACCGCCTTCTCGCCAAAATTCCGCAGCGGAAATACCCGCAGCTTCAAGCTTCGCCATTCCGGTGCCATAAAATAGTCCTAGAAATAATAGAAGAATCGTTTCATCGTTCGCGTCGCTTTCGTTGTCAAAAAAAGCTCACGAATAAGATTCCGCAGAATATGCTTGAATTCCTGTGCGCCCAACGTGCAGCGAACACGCAGCGCTAATGCGTACTGGATCGTCAAACTGCTGTTTTGCGTTTTGTAATAGTGCTCCGAGATTCGCTTCTCAAGATTCTTCGGCGTCATGGAAAAAAGCTGGCGGTGTGTCAAAAGTGTCTCAGTCATCGTATCGTCTCCTTTGGTTTCATATCAATTGATGAATCAACCATACGCCACAAATCGGAAAAACGTCAAAACCGCCAATTTTGCATATCGCCCTCAAATTTGCACGAAAAACCGTCTTCGATTTTTACGAAAAGCTGAGATATCAACCTTCTTGAAAAAAAGACCGCCCAAAACCCTGCAAATTTGAGCCCCAAATGTAATTTTGGCGAATTCCTCGATTTTCTATTTTTTCTCTTTAAGAGGAGGGTGTTACTTTTCGACCGAACATTTTGTATCTAGTCAATCAGCTTATGACCAAGTAATTAATTTTTTGAGAACTCCGCCGTAAGATAGGTGTCGCTAGGTAAAGTTTTAAGTACGACAGTTTATGGTAATCTAGTGGAGAAGTTAAAAAGGGTTCAATTGTTTTAAGAACCTTTATATAAAAAATGCGGCTAATGATTGAAAAGTAACGAATCTGATATTTAATCAAAAAAACTCAAGAAAGTAAGAATTCATACAGAAATTGACAAAATATTTTTTATCATGCTATTATGTGCTTATGGATTGTTACCGCTTTACGTGGGCTAGACCTAAACTTTATCTTGAAGGGTAACCATATGTACATTGCAAAAGTAATCAACAATAATATTGTCATTTCTGAAAATGCTGATCAACAAGAAATTGTTGTGATGGGAAAAGGCCTAGGTTTTAAGAAGAAGGCTGGTGACATTATTGATGAAGCGAAGATAGAAAAAGTCTATCTCAGCACTAAAGAGTGGAACGTCAATAAATTAACCCAGTTACTTGCTTCTATCCCAATCGAGTATATTCAAGTGGCAAATGAAATCATCAGCTTCGCGAGAGCATCATTAGGCAAACGGTTGAGTGATAATCTAAACCTAACTTTGACCGATCATATTAATTTTGCAATTGAACGTTACGAACAAGGCATGGAAACTAAAAATGGCCTGCTTTGGGAAATCAAACGTTTTTATAATCATGAATTTTTGATTGGAAAAGAAGCGCTTAATATTATTCAACAACGCTTAGGGATCAAATTTTCTGAAGATGAAGCTGGTTTTATTGCTTTTCATATCGTTAATGCTGAATTAGATATGAATCAGATGAACCAAGTTTCTGAGATGACCAAAATCATTCAAAATGTCTTGAATATCATTAAGTATCACTTCAAAATAGACTTAGATGAATATTCGCTGAATTATGAGCGTTTTATTACGCACTTAAAATTTTTTGTACAGCGCTTGTTCAATGGCACGAAGTTGGATGACAGTGGTACAGCAAGTTTCATGTTTGGCTTGAAGGAACGCTTTCCCAAGGAATATGCTTGTTCGCTAAAAATTAGTGAATATGTGAGTAAAGAATTCGGCCGACCATTGGAAGAAGATGAATTGATTTATTTAACTATCCACATAAAAAGAATAACTACCGAATAGGATTGTTACTGATAATGCAGGCTATACCTGAATGTTCTGAAAAGGGACATTTAGGTATTTTTTTATGCTCAAATTGAAATATTGCAGATACGTAGTTTAAAAAATAGGAGGAAAACCATGAATTACCAAGACTTAGCTACAATAATCGTCGAAAATATCGGAGGAAAAGAAAATATCAAATCACTTACCCATTGCGCAACTCGTCTGCGTTTTGTGTTGAAAGATGATAAAAAGCCTTCAGAAAAAGTTTTAAAAAATACGACTGGAATTATGGGAGTTGTCAATAAAGGTGGACAGTACCAAGTAATTATTGGCAGTGATGTGGGAAATGTCTACAAGGAAATTAATCAAGCGTTTCATTTGTCTGAAGATTCAAGTGAGACAGAAGAAAAAGATGATCGCAGTAAAATTGCAAAAGTGATCGATACTATCACAGGTATTTTTACACCGATTCTGCCAGCAATTACGGCAGCTGGGATGTTAAAAGCAGTCTTATCGCTTCTTGTAGTCTTTAATGTATTGTCAATAGAAGGACAAAGTTATCAGATTTTAAACTTTATGGCAGATGCAGCCTTTTATTTCTTGCCTGTTTTATTGGCGGCTTCTTCAGCCATTAAATTTAAAACCAATATGTATTTAGCAATCATGGTCGGGGGGATTTTATTACACCCAAATTTTGTCAACATGGTGACTACTGCAACGGAAACGGGTGGCTCAATTAGTTTGTTTGGCCTGCCAATTACGGCAGTGAGTTATTCATCATCCGTTATCCCGATTATTTTAGCAGTTTGGTTTATGTCTTATGTGGAACCCATTGCTGATCGTGTATCACCAAAAGTAATTAAATTTTTCAGTAAACCTTTGATTACTATTTTCGTAGTAGGAATCGTCACATTAGTTGCCTTAGGTCCTTTAGGTTATTTGATTTCTTCAGGGATTTCTGCAGCAATCACTGCATTAGAATCCGTGAGTCCTTGGATTGTACCATTGCTAATTGGGACTTTGACACCACTGTTTGTTGCTACAGGAACTCATTATGGTTTAGTTCCGATTGGAATTAATAATCGAATGACTACAGGTTTTGACACGGTTATTTATCCGGGAATGTTGGCATCAAACGTCAGCCAAGGGGCAGCAGCAATTGGCGTGGGTGTGAAATCAAAAGATTCTGCCATCAAACAGTTAGCATTTTCAGCTGGTTTAACTGGACTTTTTGGAATTACTGAACCGGCTTTATATGGGGTCAATTTGAGATTCAAAACACCTTTGTATGCGGCTATGATTGGCGGCGGCGTCGGCGGTCTATTCATGGGAATCATGCGAGTTCGCAACTTTTCAGGTGGTTCGCCAGGTTTATTAACTTTACCAAGTTATATCGGTGACAATACTTTGCGCTATTTTATTAGTGCTTGTATTGGAGCTGGGATTAGTATTGTCATTACATTTATTGCCACTTTGATTTTGTATCGGGACACCGTAGAAGTGGAAGAAGAAACAAAAGAATTAGAGCAAGAATTGGCTAAAGATAAAACAGTTAATATCAATGGCGCACAAATTGTGGCACCAATTAAAGGGCAATTAAAGTCATTGAAAATGGTTGATGATGGCATGTTTTCTGAAGAAATTTTAGGTCAAGGGGTAGCGATTCAACCAGAAGAAGGAAAAGTCGTTTCGCCAGTTGATGGAGTAGTGTCTGCTTTGTTTGATTCAAAGCACGCCATTGGTATCACTAGTGATGATGGGTTAGAAATCTTGATTCATGTTGGGATTGATACGGTTCAATTAAACGGAGAAGGCTATGAATATCATGTTGAAAAGGGTCAAAAAATTACCGTTGGCGATGAATTAATCACGTTTGATTTAGATAGAATTCAAGAAAAGGGCTATAAAGTCATTACACCAGTTGTTATTACGAATTCTCAAGAAGTTGGCGACATTCTTACAGCTAATGAAGGTGCCATTGATTTTGGTGCACAAGTCATTCGGATTATGAGCTAAAAATTAGACGAAGGAAACTAGGAGGAAGTTCATGAGTTTTAGAAAAGATTTTTTATGGGGTGGCGCTACCGCAGCCAATCAATGTGAGGGTGGTTACAATGAGGGGCAGCGAGGCTTAGCGAATGTCGATGTGATCCCTACTGGAGCTGATCGTCGCAAGGTGATCACCGGTCAAAGAAAAATGTTAGACTTTGAAGATGGCTATTTTTATCCAGCAAAAGAGGCCATCGACATGTACCATCACTATAAAGAAGACATTGCGTTATTTGGCGAAATGGGTTTTAAAACCTATCGTTTATCGATTGGTTGGACGCGGATTTTTCCTAACGGTGATGAAGAACAGCCAAATGAAGAGGGGCTTAAATTTTATGAGGACTTATTTAAAGAGTGTCATAAATATGGGATCGAGCCACTAGTAACGATCACTCATTTTGATTGTCCTATTCACTTGATCAAGGAGTACGGTGGCTGGCGAAATCGTAAAATGATTGATTTTTATGAAAAATTGGTACGAGTATTATTTGATCGTTATAAGGGGTTAGTAAAATATTGGTTGACTTTCAATGAAATCAATATGATTTTACATGCACCGTTCTTAGGAGCCGGTTTAGTTTTTGAAGAAGGCGAAAATCAAGAGCAAGTAAAGTATCAAGCAGCCCACCATGAGTTAGTAGCCAGTGCACTAGCTACGAAAATTGCCCATGAAGTGGATCCAGAAAATCAAGTAGGCTGTATGTTAGCTGCTGGTAGTTACTATCCGTATAGTTGCAACCCTAAAGATGTCTGGGAATCGGTGAAAGGAAATCGCGGCAATTACTTCTTGATCGATGTGCAGTCGAGGGGTGCTTACCCGCCATATGCCCTAAAAGAATTAGAACATAAGGGTGTAGTTATCGAAATGGAAGCCGGGGATTCAGATATATTGAAAGACAATACAGTGGATTTTATTTCTTTTTCTTATTATGCTTCTCGAGTAGCTGCGGATGAGAATTCTGGGGTTGAAAAAACAGCAGGGAATCTTTTTCCAACTATTAAAAATCCATATTTGGAAACGTCAGAGTGGGGCTGGCAAATTGATCCTCTAGGTTTACGAATTACAATGAATGACTTGTTTGATCGCTATCAAAAGCCATTATTTATCGTGGAGAATGGGTTAGGTGCTGTCGATGAAGTGATGGATGATGGTACCATTAACGATGATTATCGAATCTCTTATTTGAAAGCCCATCTTCAGGCAATGAAAAATGCTGTTGAAGAAGATGGTGTCGACCTGATGGGTTACACTTCTTGGGGCTGTATCGATTTAGTATCAGCAGGCACAGGCGAAATGAAAAAACGCTATGGTTTCATTTATGTTGATCGAGATAATGAAGGCAAGGGCACGTTGAAACGTAGTCGTAAAAAATCTTTCGAGTGGTACAAGCAAGTCATCGCTTCCAACGGTGAAAACTTAGATTAAGCGATGATGTCAGCCAAGAGATAAAATTGTCAAAAGTAGTTACTAAAAAAATATTAGTATTTTTAATAACGAGATGTAGAAAATAGCTGAGACAATTATTATGAAGGGGAAAAACCGCTCATAATAATTGTCTCATTTAGTGATTTTGAGAAAGATTTGACCTAGGGAAGAGTATATACAGTACGTTGCTTTCCCACCAGCAAATCATCAGGAATAAAAATTAGGAGAAATTATAAATGAGTCATTTTCAGAGTTTATTTTTGTTTAACAAAAGTAAGGATACTTTTTTTCGCCCGTTAGGCTCGGGATTGTCAATTGCCATTCCGATACTGCTTTCCTTTTTTCTAAAGGACATTCAAGTTGCTTCATTAGGTGTAATGGGGTCATTTGCGTATTTGTCCTTTCAAAGGAGATCCGTTTTATATAATGTTCAAGCAATTTGTGTGCATGGAATTCTATTATTTCTTTCTTTTTCATTAGGGCTGTATGCGGCCTCTATTTCTTGGGCAATTCCTCTCATTATCAGTGTTATTTCTTTTACAGCATTTATACTAACGAAAATGTATCAAATCCCTAAACCCAGTTATTCTTTCATCATTATGCTATTTGCTACAGGAATTACGTTACCTGAGACACATCATGTAGTGCAAACCAGCTATTATTTACTTTTTGGAATTGTTGGAGCCATTATCTCTGGTCTTTTGGTTTGTTTCATCGAGAGGCTACCGTTAAAGACGAGTGTTAACCCCCACGAGAGACTGAGTTTCAAAGATAAATATTATGTGACTATTTATGAGTTTCCAGATTTGTTTATTAAAGCCATCAATTTTTCGACGATTCTTTTTTTAACGGCCTATATTTCATATTTATTAAGAGATTATAGTGGTCAATGGATACTAATATCTGCCTCTTCCGTACTTGCTGGAGAATATACACAGAAAATAAAAGAACGCTCACTCCACCGAATTATTGGGACAATCCTTGGACTAATGGTCGGGTTTTTATTGATTGCTCTTGATTTTCCAAACTTTGTCAATCTTATATTATTGATTCCTTTAAACATTGGTGTTGAGTACTTCATGTCACGTAATTACGCTGTTGCCAATGTATTCATTAATCCGCAAGTCCTTCTTTTAGTCAGTTTAGTATCAACGACAGACAAATATAATTTTGTTTATTATCGTTTTATCAGCTTAATTATAGGGGTTAGCCTGACAATTGTCTTAGTCCTCATTTTCGACTACAGCTTGAAAATCTTTAGAAGGGATTATTAAGAACGATTGACTACGAAAAGGAACTTTAGTAACTATCAAAGGGAGTGGACATAGTATAGAAAGCTTTTCAAAAATATTTATTACTTATAGATAACTCATGCGAATAGTTTAATAGATAAATCCAGTCTTTGAGGAAACACTCTAAAAGCGGATGCCCAATTGCTTCAGCCATGATAGGAGACTTGGGATAACCAATTTTACATAATTGATACTTTGTATGACCTCTAAGGAATGGATGTTTTATTATTTTTAGCTTTCGTTTCAACTTAAAGAAGAGTAGCTGCAAATCAGAGTCCATGCTCAATATAAGAGAGTGGGATCTGATTTTTTTGTTTTCTAATTTCGCACAAAATTAACTGAATTGATTTTTCACCACTAGCTTTCCTGTTGATAGTTCTACGTAAAATGAGCATTAACGTTGACAAGTGTAAACGTTAATTATAAATTAAATGAAACAGATTACAGTTGTAAACGAAAAAAGAAAAAAACTAGACAGATAAGGGAGAAAATAGATGGTAAAAATAGCAGTGGTCGGGGGTCACGGCCAGGTCGGGCAAGGAATCGTCAGGGAATTAACGAGTCAAGGACATTCTGTTGTTTTGATGGGAAGAAATGTACAGAAGATGGAGGCATTCGCAGAACTTTTTTCACCTGTTTTAGAGCAGCGTGAAGTAGACCTGACCATAGCGGTCAGTCCTGAAGCACTAGCAGATCTTGATATGGTAATTGTTTGTTTGGATCAAACAGACACGCGATTTATCGAACAGTGCCAACAATTAGGCATTGATTATTTAGATATCAGTGCAAATAGTGATTTTTTGAAGAAAGTTGATTCACTGCCTACTCCTAAAAAAAGCACGTGAGTCCTTGGGGTAGGTTTGGCACCCGGCATTACCAATTTGGCCGCCGCTGCTTATGTTCAAAGAGAACCGGTAGCTCAAACGATAGTAATTGATGTCCTTTTAGGAATAGGCGATCGACATGGGGAAGCAGCAGTAAAATGGACCTTTGAGCAGTTGAAACGTACGTATGTACATCCTCAGTGGTCACCAACAACTGAAAACTTTGTCTATGGTCGAAAGACGGATTTCGGACCGTCGCTTGGGACACGCCGCAGTGCCAATTTTGATTTTGCCGATCAGCATATGCTTTTTGCGGCAGATCCTTCGCGCAAGTACGCAACATTTCTTGGTTTCGATCAAAATTGGTTGACGGCATTGTTACAAATAATAAAAAAAGCGGGACTAGCAAAGCTTTTTAAAAATCCAAGGGTATTAAAGAGCCTCGTATGGTTTATGCAGCGGGGAATGGTCGGGGATCGTTCATTCGTTGTAAAAGTATCCAATGGGCACGTTGAAGATCCTAAAAAGATCGTTCTTTTCGGGGAAGAAGAAGCAAAAATGACGGCAGAAATCGCGGTATTTGCGGTGAATAAACTTCTACAAGGAACCTTACCCAATGGGCATTATCACTTAACGGACGTAACGACTTTGTCAGAAATACTGGCGCAGCTGCCCCGGTTGTCGATTCCAGCATAAATTAAAAAGAGCGGATGTGTTATACATTCGCTTTTTTCGGTTTTTCATTCTGATCCAATGACGACTCAGGTTGCTATAAAATTTCACGATATACCCGTTCAACATTCTTATGGAAAATCTGTTCACGCGCACTAGAAGAAACGCCTGCTGCACGTAACCCATCATCAAGTTTTTCAATCGATCGGACATCGGGCAACTGAGGATTTTCTTCAATACCATCAAAATCGGTCCCTATTCCTACGCATTCAATGCCACCAACTTTGATAAAATGTTCGATATGATGAACGATTCCTTCCACAAGGGACTGAGGGTTATCTGGTGATTGAATAAAGGATTCAAAAAAGTTTATGCCAATAACACCACCCCGAAGAGCGATGCCAGCGATCAATTCATCTGGTAAATTACGCGGATGATTGTGTATTGACCGTGCATTCGAATGACTGGCTACAAAAGGTTTCTTGGTGTATGTCAAAACATCCCGAACTAATTGGTCTGATCCGTGGGAGACATCGATGATCATTCCAAGTTCCTCCATGCGTTGTACAATGGCGATCCCTTGTTTTGTTAGTCCTTTTTGTTCAGAATCTAGTTTTTGTTGTTCATTGTCCCAGTAAATCGAATTAGGGAAGCCAATCTCATTCTTAAAATTCCAAGTGAGAGTTAACATTCGTACGCCCAAATCATAGAATTCCTGTAATCGATCTAATCGACCAGCAAGTGGCGCCCCCTCTTCCATAGTCAAAAGAGCACTTAAACGCTTCGCAGCGAGATTTTCTTCATAGTCTTCAATAGTAGAAATCGGTTGAATCAAATCGGTATTTCTTTTCATTTCGGTGTAATAACAAGCAATCATCTCTCGACACACACGATAAGGATCGTCTACTTCATCTAAAGGAACAAACATCGCAAAGTTCTGCAATTTCGTTGGACTTTCCTTCATACGGAGCAGATCAATTTGAAAGTTATTTTCTCTTAGGTTAGTTCCTGAGGATTGGTATATTTTCATGATCGTATCACAATGCATATCAATGACGTTCATTTTTTCTCCTTAATGAAAAAGCCTCCTATAATAGTTGCCTTTTCTCCGTTTATTTTTATTCATTTGAAGCAGGGATCATTTGCAGCTGCAATGACAGTATATTGAAAAGATGATAACAAGTATACGGAATCAGAGTCAATAGAAGAGCTGCTATTTACTGGAGGTTTTTAGCCATAAACGTTTTTATTCCAATACAAGAGCAGTGCAGTGCGTAGTTTATTTAAGCTTTTGATGTTTCGCAAATTTGTATTATCACTGAAGGGAGAGTCTGCGTACTTCTTGCTGTAAAAATGAGCAAACTAGCTAAAAGATATTGAGCATGATGCGTAGAATATAACCGAAGGCTCATCACTTTATTTTGTTCAGATGAACCAACCAGTCCGTCGAGCAACAGTGTAATTTTAAGGATTTTAAATATGACACTAACCAACCGTTAATGCTTTGTATCATGTGTTTTTGCTATCATATGATAACAAAATACTAATCATGGAAGGTTGCTTTTATGTTACTTTTTTTCATTCGCTTAACTCCTTATTTTTTCGGTGTTCTATTACTCGTGTATTTTTTTAAATTGATTATTCCTCAAGGAAAGATTCGCAGCTTGAACTCAGAGCAAGAACTGAGATTGAGAGAGAAGTACCCAGAAATGACGGAGAGTGACTTAAAAGCTCGTCGTTCTGAGATCAGTAGTTATTTATCTCACTACCTAATGAAAGGCTTCAAAAGATATATTTGGCTGAGTGCAGCGATTGGGGCGATTGTATTTTTGATAGCTGCGTTTGTCTTTTTGTTTATGATGGAGGGCTAAATTTTTGGTGTGTTGTACGCATTTGTGTTCTATTCAGCAGCGCTTTGTTATAAGTGTTATCCAAGCTACAAAGAACAAGCCGTTTTCTGGAAGGATTATTTAGAAAAAAATCCAGAAAATCCATTAAAAATCGATCCAGCTCCCGAAGATCCTCAGACGATTATGAAGTCGCAAGCCAAATTGCCAAAGTATGCATTTGCCGTCGCAAACTGTGCCATTTGTCTGACGCTTGCACTGAAAATAATCTCGGACGGCTACATTTTTTTCTAATGAAAGGTAGAGATAAGACGACAGTAGACTAAAATTTCAGATCATAGGTAGTGAAAAAAATCTACCTTCCGAAGTGCGGTACGTTTATCAAAAAAAGTGAGCTTTTTCTTTTGGTATAAACAAAGAACATAGGCAGGGAAATCTGATCATTGATCAAGATTTCTCTACCTTGTTTCTCTAAAAACCATTTGGATTTTTCGGATGTTATTCTTATTTTCAATTTTACGAAGAAGCTCATTGTTTGTTCAGTTTAGGTAGGGTAATAAGCTTTGAAAGAGCAGGGCGCTAGAGGCGGCACCTGGATCAATGTGTCCAATTGAACGTTCGCCCAAGTAAGAAGCCCGGCCTTTTTTTGCCTGCATATCTTTGGTTTGTCCTTTGGCGGCTTCGATATTGTTTTTGGACAGATCAGAATGTTTTAACTGTTCTACGACAGGCTGCCAAACATCTACCATCGTCTTATCGCCCGCCACTGCTTTGCCGCGTGCTTGAATCCCTGATAGTCCAGTCTCAAAAAGGTCTCCTAATTGCTTTTCGCTAGTAATTTCTGTGAGATCTTTTGAGGCTTTGGTTAGGTTCATAAAAGCGGAGCCATATAGTGGGCCAGAAGCACCGCCGACTTTTGAGATCAGCGCCATCGAAAGCACCTTGAAGGTCTCGGTGATCGTTTGTGGTTGTTTTGCTTCAAAGGCCTTTTGATATTCGCTCATCCCGCGATTCATATTGTTTCCGTGGTCGCCATCGCCGATTGGTGTGTCCAATTCGCTAAGGTAATCTTTGTTTTTCTCGATGGCTTCAGTATAATCTGACAACCATGCTTGAATTTCTTTTACTGTTACTAACATTTTGCTTACTCCTTTAGCTGTGTTTTTTTACCAAGAGATTGTTGTGACGGAGCTGTTCAAAGCCTTTTGCCAGTTTTCATCAGCCAAGTCGATGAACGTCAACGATATTCCTTGCATGTCAATCGAGGTCATGTAGTTTCCGACCTTGCGGAAAGCAACGTTGATTTTTTCTGCGTTCAGCAGATTCAAGACATCATGGATGAAGACGAATTGTTCCATCAAGGGTGTTCCGCCCATCCCATTGACCAAAATACCAAGTTTCTTTGGGCGTTGATCGTAGGTAGCGAGCAATTTGCTGACAAGTTCTTTCGCAAGTTCCTTTGAGGGTTGGAGTTTTTCGCGACGGTAACCGGGTTCACCATGAATGCCGACACCAAATTCGATCTCGTCATCCTCTAATGAAAACCCTGGTTTGCCAACTTCAGGTACTGTTGCTGCTTTTAATGCAACACCAATCGTCTTCGTCGCGGCAACGATGCGATCGCCCATTTCTTTCAATTCCGTCAAACTGGCACCGTTTTTTGCGGCGTTACCGAGTATTTTATGCACTAAAATGGTGCCGGCAACGCCACGTTTACCAGCCGTATAGGTACTATCTTCGACTGCGATGTCATCATCAACGACGACGATCTCGGTAGGAATATCGCTCATTTCGGCTAAATCTTTTGCCATTTCAAAGTTCAAAATATCGCCAGTGTAATTTTTGACGATCAATAGGACACCTTGCCCTTGGTCTGCTTCTTTAATCGCAATCTCAATCTGATCGGGGGTAGGAGAAGTGAAGACATCCCCTAAAACAGCCGCACTCAACATGCCATCGCCAACGAATCCTGCATGAGCGGGTTCATGGCCGCTTCCACCGCCAGAGACGAGACCGACTTGTTTAGCGGGCGCATTTTTCGCTACGACACGAGAATCCTCCACGCGGTGAACCAGACTAGGGTAGCTATTGACGATGCCGATCAACATTTCTTCGATAATCTCTTTTGGCTCATTGATGATTTTTTTCATATTATTCCCAACCTTTCCCAGGGGCATTTTTTGCTTCTATTAAAATATGCTCGATGTCGTCAGAGACGCTTGCAGTGATCCCGGCGGCGAAGGCACCTTCGACTAAAGGTGCATCGACGAGGATATATTTTGACTGTTGCTCGTCTTCTAACATATCGAAGGCCAATTCCGCACTTAAAACAGCACTGCCCAGATCAGAAAAAACGAAAAAGGTATCCACTTCAGCCGCTTCATTGACAGTATCAACGATCTTAGCTGGATCACTGCCCAGCTCACCTTCCGAGGTTCCGCCTAAAGAGAAGATTTGAAGGGATTCGCTTTGAGCCATTTGTTCGATCATTTCCTTAATTCCGTCCGTGATTTTTAGGCTATGAGAAACCAATAGAATTGCTTTTTTCATAAAACTACTCCTTTATACATAAAATCCTCCATATACATGATGGTGGTTTCACTAAAAAGCAAAACCACCATCATGAAAAGTAAGGGGCGTTTCTGGTGGTTATTGATGAAGATCCTTGTACGCTTGACCAATCCGATCAGCCACAATGATCGAATTAGCAACTTCTTCTTCCACGATCGGGAATGGCATAGAATGAATCGATTCTTCAGGGATCGAAGCAATTTTTGCGACTTTTAAAGCTTCTTCAAAGGTGATTGATTCTACCCCAAGATCCGCCAAAGTCAGCGGCAAGCCAACCGCGCTCATGAAGTCCATTACGGCGTTGACTTCGGCTGTTTCAGCATCTTCCAAGACCAATTGAGCCAATGTCGCAAAGGCAACTTTTTCTCCGTGAAGGTAATGATGCGTTCCAGCAAGGACAGTCATCCCATTATGAATGGCATGAGCTGCGGCAAGGCCACCACTTTCAAACCCTAAACCAGAAAGTAAAATATTCGTTTCCACGATCTTATTCAATGATTCTGTTACGAGATTTGCGTCACAAGCGATTTTGGCATTTAGGCCATCTTCTTGCAAATGTTCCCAGCAAAGTTTTGCCATAGCAAGTGCGGCATACGTTCCACTGGCGGATGGAGTCAAGCCTTCGCGTGAACCCATTGGTAAGCTGGCATTTACTTGGGAATAAGAATTATGGGTCGCACGTGCTTCAAAATAAGTGGATAAGGCGTCGCCCATCCCTGCCACAAGGAAACGAGTAGGGGCCTGTGCGATGACTTTCGTATCAACTAAGACGACGCTAGGACTTTGTTTGAAATAGGCATAATCATCAAAAGAGCCATCTGCATAGTAAAGAACAGCCGAATGGGAAGTTGGTGCGTCTTGCGCTGCGATCGTAGGGACGATGATCAAGTGTTCACCTTCAGCGACAACCTTTGATGCATCGATCGCTTTTCCTCCGCCTAGACCGATAATGCAGTCGGTTTGTTTTTCTTCAGCGACCGCTTGCAGGCGTTTGGTTTCTTCACGGGTAACCTCACCGCTGAATCCGCCTTCAATAAATGAGATCCCAAATTTTTCTGCTGTCGCCTCAAGCTGTGGGCGAATCCGATCTACATCGTCAGGATTGGCGATTAATAAGGCGGACTTGCCAAAGGTGGTAACAAAATACCCTAAGTTTAGTAATTCATCTTCTCCTTGAACATACTTCGTTGGTAAAATTAGTGCTTTTCTCATGTGTGGTGCCTCCTTGTTTTTATTTACATGATTATCATAAAGCGTTATCATCAAATAATCATTGAACTTTGTTACCGCTTTCTTTCATAATAAGATTGAATTATTTTATGAAATGGGACTATTTTGTATTTAATTGAAAAAGCTTTATAATGCATTCGAGGGGTGATCCTGTGGGAAAGACACAGTTTGATATTGAAGAAGTTTTAGATTTGGATAAATGGGAAGTCGTCGAGGAAAGCATTGCATCAGCGACACATTTAGCTATTATTTTAGTTGATTATCGCGGAAAACCCATTACTAAGCATAGTCAGGTCCAGCCGTTTTGCCAGTTCGTTCGCCAGCATCCACCGCTTTCATCGTACTGCGAAAAATGCGACTCGCGCGGCGGACTAGAGGCAGTTCGAACTGGCCAGCCATTTATTTATCGCTGTCATTTCGATATTGTTGATATGGCGATTCCAATCATGATCGACAACCGTTACGTGGGAGCGATTATGGCAGGAGAGATTTTGCTGGAAGAAGGCCAAGAAGACTTAGAACAAGTGTTGCAACTGGAAGATCAAGCATTTTTGAAAGCGTTTAAAAATGAACATCAAGCGTTAATTAGTCAGTACCCACGCTTTAGTAAAGAGAATTTGAAAAAATCGGCGGAAATGCTAGAAAAAATCAGTGAATACATCGTCACTGAAGCAATCAAAAAGGATTACTTGATCAAAGCGTACAAGCAAACCTTGCGTATTTCCAAGCGGAAAGAGCCGCTAAACGAGGAATTGTTAGACCTAGAATTTATTCAAAAAGATATCCAGCACTCAAAACTGGAAAATCGATTGCAAGAGGAGAACGGCATTTATTTAGCGAGAAACCAAATCTTGCAGCCTGCGATTGATCTTGTATTCGAAAATAAAGAACAGCATGTTGATCTCAACACTTTAGCTGCGATAACAAATATTTCGCCAAGCTATCTGAGTCGTTTATTGAAAGAGGAATTCGGGGAACCATTCAGTAAAATCTATGGGAAGCTCAAAGTACATTGGGCACAACAACTGCTCGAAACCACTGACTGGTCGATCACGGAAATCAGTGATGCCTTGGGTTTTGTGGAACCTAGTTATTTTGTCCGCACCTTCAAAAAAATTTCGGGAATGACCCCACTGACTTATCGAAAGGAGAAATTACGCAGGCAATAGCAATACAAAGGACCTCCGTTGGTAACCGCTATCCTGCTTCAGGAAAAGAACGTACTGGAAAATAATTTTTTCTAAAAGAAGCATAAATGCTTGTCCACTCTTCATAAAATAACGAATATACTGTTTTAACTTGTTTATCATCTGAATAAAAGCAAAACCCTATTGCGCAAGAGGTAACAATTACTCATAATAAGGGAAACGATGAAAAGCAGGTAGTAAAATGAAACGACTTCTTCTCTTTTTCAGCTTTCTTATGATGGCCTTGATGATTGGCGGCAAGGTCCATGCAGAGAACATTTATGTTGAAGACCACGCAAATGTCTTATCAGAACAGACCAAGGGAGAAATATACCAGTACAATCAAGCGTATAGGCAACTAGAAATTCAGCCGCAGTTGGCGGTAGTGACAGTAAAGAAACTGCCTGAAGGCGAAACGATTGAAAGTTATGCCAATCAGAAATTTCGAGAACTTGGTGTTGGGCATAAAGAACACGACTCGGGAATCATGTATATGATCGCGATAGAAGACCATCAGCAACGGATTGAAGTAGGCTACGGCTTAGAAGGCGATATTCCAGATGCATTGGCGGCCAATCTGATGACAGAAGAGTCTAAAGAAGATTTTCGAGCGGAAAACTATGATGCAGGGGTCCGACTTGTTGCATCGAATATTGATCAGGTCTTGAGAAAACAAAAAGCAATTGCCGACTTTCCAGACGCATCCAAATCGAGTTTTTCGCTGGAAAGCATTCGAACATTTATTGTAAATAATGCATTTAAGCTCTTGATTCTAGTGCTTGTGCTAAATAGTTTTTTTGGTAAAACCGTGCAAAAAATCTTTATCTATTGGAAAACCAAAAGAGACTATGCGAAAGAATTACGCAGTGTCTTATTAAGCAACAATTATCGGTATAAAAGTCCCTTCAACCAGCCTTTGATCAATAGTCAAGCACCGGAAGTAGTAGAAGCGAAAAAAGAGTTGCAACAACAATATCAATTTTACCTTAGACCACAAAAACCTAGTTTTTATGATTTTACCTTTGCCTTTGGCGAGTTGACTTTGGGTGATCTTATCCATAATGATCGAGAAACGATGGAAGAATATTCGATCTATTATCATCATCAGCGTTTGTGGGAAACTCGTTCATCTGACAGCAGCGGAGGTTTCTGGGGCGGTGGAAGTTCCGGCGGCAGCGGCAGCTCAGGTTCTTCAGGCGGGGGTTCGTTTGGCGGCGGCTCATCCGGTGGTGGCGGAGCCAGTTCTGGTTGGTAAAAGGACGGATCGTTTTAAAAAAATAGATAAGGAATCCCTCCTTCTGAGCAGCATCAACTAAGCATCAGAAGGGGAGATTCCTTTTTTATATTTTGAAAACTACCGCAGCAGCCAGGGATGATGATTCAAAATTTGGTCTAATTAAAAAGGAGGCGATAGAATATGACGTTCATTTCTACCGTCTACGTCTTTTCGGTCATTACCCTAAGACAAAGGCTTCGCCGGCAGCTAAGACATGGATTCGTTCGGGATTACTGACTTTACCAAAAAGATCGCTTGGATCGCCATTAAGGTCACTAACTTTTTTGCCATTTTCTTAATGCTTGATCAAATAATTGGTTTCTTGCACTAAGATATTAAGAAAGAGACCTTTTCCACTCAATGTTCCGTCTCGAATGACACTAGAAAAATGTTATCGATTGTATAGATGATTATCGTGCGATTAGGCGTTACAATCGTGTTTGTCCTGAGAACTCTCTGGATCGATAAAAAGAACAAGTGTAATTTATACGTGTTCTTTTGAATTTTCTGACAATTATCGCTTCCTTCGTGCCGTAAAAGGGAACAAGAAAATTAAGTATTTTCTGGAGCGGTGGATCGTGTTACTATTGTGGCGCAAACTTAAGGGGGACTACGGTGAGAGTATCAGATTCAGTTGAGGTTGGGTTTACTTACGAATGTCATGCGGTCGGGATCAAGAACATTGTTGTTGGCGTGGTGGAGCAGCTTTATGGAAATACAGTAATGATCAATGTGCTTCGTTGCCATCAAAGCGACCGAGCTGCTGTGATCGAACGTCAGAACAAATTATTAGTAAGATACAAGAACATCTATACTTGCGGCGAAGCAGCAGAAGGTCAGGCTTGTTTCTAGAAAATCATGTGAATTATTTCTTTTGATAAAAAAACATTTTTTAATAACTAGCGTTCTAATTGATGTTTCAGAATGATTATTATAATCTTATTATAGATATTCTAATCTAAATGCAATCAAAAATTAAGGGAGAGCAAATTTATTATGAAAATGACTGCAACTATCAAGGTTCCAGAAGCAGCAAGGATCACTGATGCACACAGAGAATTGGTCGAGCGCGCGAGACAGACGTTATTGGACAAACAAAAAGCAACGCCCATCGCTTTACTAGGTACCCAACCGGTGGTAGGCATGTATTATTGGATTCTTTGCGAGGTAGAACTGCCAGATAATCGTGGAGAAACATTAACGGTCTATAAGATTTATCAAAGCCCAAGAAATGAAGTGGCTTTAATGGAAGCAAAGGCCTATGAGTACCCACCATCAACGATAGACCAATACAAAATTTCAGCATAATTACGACGAGCAATGGAGTGGCAAATGCCAACAGGAATCCATTGCTCTTTTTTTGATCGCGTAGAACAAGTTCAACAGCACAGACAGATAGAAAATGAACAGTCTTGAGTGCCCACATTGACAGGACGAAAGAATGCATAGTATAGTTACTGAGAAGAATTTAAGAGTTAAGCAAAGTTTATGTTATGAACGGGGTTGTATTTTTGAGCGTAACAATGTCTATTTAGATGAATTTAATAGCCGATAAGCAATTGTTTATTTGGTGTGTCTATAGATATTCTTACATTCTCAATCATCATTCATATGAACTTGCTTATATCGAGTGTCCGTTGAATACGACTATTGAGAGCTAGGAGAAATCCTAGCTTTTTGCGTGCCTTATTTGACGATTCTCACTTAGACATAGACAAAAAAACACACCATCGATCAACTCGTTGGTGAACATTGCGTGAAGGCTCATCCGATTTTATTTTATAGGAGGTTTTCACTTTGAAAAAGAATAAAAAGCGTCAATGGCGCATGAATGTTCAATTATTTTTAATGAGTCAATTTTTAACCGGTATCACGAGTATGACTGTCCAATATGCGATCATCTGGTATCTTACTGAACAAACGAAGTCTGCAACGATCCTAAGCTTTGCGACATTATTAGGTATGCTGCCTATGGTTGTATTGAGTCCTTTCGTGGGTCCCTATGTGGATCGCTTGAATAAAAAAGGGCTGTTGATCGTTCCAGATTTGATTGCGGCTTCATTCGCGATTCTTCTATCTGTGACGGGATTCGTGACCGGCACTTTTCCATTCTGGCTGATTTTTGTCTCTCTATTCATTCGAGCGGTGACTCAAACGTTTCAAACGCCGACGATTCTAGCCATTCTACCGACCATTGCTCCAAGAGAAGAATTGACAAAGGTGAATGGGCAATTAGGCATGGTCCAGTCCGCCAATCGAATCATTGCTCCAGGCATTGGCGCGTTTCTTTTTTCGCTGATGCCCTTGCATCTATTGTTACTTTTGGACGTTTTAGGTGCATTGCTGGGTTTAGTGTTGTTGATTTTTGTAAAAATACCGAATACTTCGGAGCATTCTGGGAATACGCTCGCATTAGAAGATACGAAACAAGGGATCAAAGATCTGCGAAGTAAACATGGCTTATGGATCATTGTGCTGATCGGCGCGCTGTCGTCAATCTTTATTATGCCAGCCGCAAGCATGTATCCGTTAATGACGATGGGTTATTTCGATGGCACGGTCAGCAACGCAGGATTTGTGCAAATTATTTACTCTATTGGAATGTTGGTAGGGGGCTCAATTATCGGTGTGTTTGGAAACTGGAAGGATCGAATCAAGCCGCTCCTACTATCGTATCTAGTGATCGGTGCAACGTTAGCTGCTAGTGGACTTTTACCAGCAAATAGCGCAGGCTTGGTTTGGTTTATTGTCTTAAGTGCTTTTACAGGGGTCGCTGCGCCATTTTTTGACACTTTATTAATGGCGATGATCCAGCAGACCTTTCCAGTCGATCAGCTCGGACGAATCATGGGTGTCGTGATGGCATTATTGAGTTTACTAGCGACATTGGGTTTAATTTTCGCAGGCCCACTAGCAGATCGCATCGGGGTAGAAAAACTATTTGTCATTGCAGGACTCGGTATTATCCTGTGTGCCATTCTAAATTGGCTCATTGTTCCAGCAAAAAATTACGACAAACAGTTACAGGCAGAGAACAATCCAACGATTTCTGAATAAAAAACGACTCTATAGAAAAAGTCATAGCTTTAGACAACACCCGCGACCGAATTGATCGGCTGCGGGTGTCTTTTGTTTGGTTTTTTCAAGCGAAGCGTCTTCTTTTTGCGTAATTTACCCATAGAAGAACTTTGATAGTGCCGCAATTTCCATGCTATAATGAGGGCGAGAAAAGCCTTTCATAGAGCGGAACGCGCTGTCTGAAAGGTGGGAAATCCATGCCAAATTATTTACCGACGAACGATCTGCTGTTTAAGAAAATCATGACCTCCGAAGATTCCCTGTATATCCTGAAGGCCTTTGTGAATGACCTGCTGGGGACCAATTTCAAAACCCTGCGTCCACGAGAAACGTACCATATCGACAGCTACAAACGCACACTTCAAAAAGAAAATGGGGAGGAAATCTGCCGCACAGAAGTCGACATCCTCGCCACTGCCGAGGACGGCAGCCAAGCCACCATCGAGTGTCAGATCCATGCCCACGATTATTTCCACGAGCGTGCGCTGTTTTACCTTGCCGAAGCCTACCGCTCACCCTATGGAGACATCAAGAAACAGAGCGACGCCAAGCCAAGCAGCTACGCCAGCTTGCGCCCTGTTTACGGCATCAATATTATGGGGTATGACCTGTTTAATGAAAAAGAGCACGCACTGCAATTGTTTCAGCTGCTAAACGCCAAGACCCAGTAAGTATTCGTAAATCGTGCAGGCAAAGAGCTCCTTCTCCTGTGCTTTTTCAGCCTAAAAAATCACGTACGCGACAAAAAAACCGCGCTGTATCATTAGCAATACTTTTTCACCACAGGCGACGCCGCAGAGGATGCCCCAGAGTACATAAAAGACGCCAAAGCCAAAATCGATTACCTATCATTAGAAAGCGAGGAAAAAGAAATGATCATGCGAGCAGAAAAAAATCGCGAAATACAAGCCCTCGAAATCAGTACGGCCGCGAGAGTGGCGAGGGAAGAAGGGGAGATAGCAGGAGAAATAAAAGGTGAAAGAAAAGGGAGAATGGAAGAAAAGAGTAAAGTAGCAATGGAAATGATAAAAGATGGTATCAATCCTCAAACAATATTAAAGTATACAGGCTTAACTCTTTCTGCAATTGAAAAATTAAAGGACGAGAAAAACTGATAGTGTTTAGTGAAGTGGCAATGCTTGAGTGAAAGGAGTTCTATGAATATAGAAAAAATCGCGAAATACAAGCCCTTGAAATCAGTACAGCCGCGAGAGTGGCGAGGGAAGAAGGGGAGATAGCAGGAGAAATCAGAGGAGAGATAAAAGGTGAAAGAAAAGGAAGAATGGAAGAAAAGAAAGAAACAGCAGTAAGTTTACTTAAAATGGGTCTTTCTTTAGATAAGATATCAACGGTGACCAGCCTAAGTCTTTCTACAATTGAAAAACTGGCGGCTATGAATAACAAATAATCTTATTGAAAAAAAGTGAGACAGTTGCGGCTTGTCAAAAACAAGGCAACTGTCTCACTTTTTTTGTTAATAATCGTCTTCTGAAAAACCGGTGTTGCGATAGGCGCCTTCATCAGAGAAGTACTTGTTGTAGCGCTGTTTGAATTTGCGGAAGGTGAAGACGACGAGCAGCTTGATCATAGAGTAGATCGGTATTCCGAAGATCACGCCGACGAGTCCCCGCAAATCTCCCATGACCAGCAAAACGACCAAGATCGTGATCGGATGGATCTTTAGGCGGTCGCCCATGACACGGGGAACGACTAAATCACCGTGAAGTAATTGGACCACGAACCAGGCGATCACGAATTTCACCACCATAAAGGACGAGTCCTGAAAGGCAATAAATAACCCGGGTAAGAAGGCTAAAAATGATCCGATGTAAGGGATGATGCTCAATATTCCCGCAGCGAAGGCGATGACGGTTGCGAACTGCAATCCTAATAATAGGAACACGACCCAATAAATCACACCTAGTAACAAAGAAGCGATTACTTGTCCTTTTAAGAACGCGCCTAACTGCTGATTGGCGATGTTGATCAAGGTGCTAGAATCTTTTCTAAAGCGCGGTGGGATCATTTCGATGACCGCATTGTACAGCTTGTGGGGACTCTGGATCAAAAAGAAGGCGATGATCGGTCCGGTAAACAAGGTGATCGCGGTGCTGGAAACGGCTGAAAAGATCGTGCCTAAGCCTTTGGCGCCGTCTTGCCAGTTGTTGACTAAATAATTCAGCCCTTCTTTGGTCAGCTTGTCCAAGGAATTCAATGCTTGATCCGAGGAGGCAGCAAAAGGTGTCGCATCCAAAATATTTCTGATGGCTTGTTGAAAATCATCCATATACTTGGGAAATTCTTTGATCAAATCCTGCGTCTGCTCTTGGATGACGGGCACCAGACGAGCGCCTCCGAAAAAGAGGAATCCCAAAATGATCACATACGTCAAGACGATGCCGATCGTACGGGACACACCCTTTTTGTTAAGAAAGTTTACGATCGGATTAAGCAGGTAATAAAGCAGTAACGCAAAAATCATCGGGGGCAAAACAGTGGTAATGATCACAAGGACCGGCCGGAAAATAAAGGATACTGTATTTAACAAATAAATGGCTAACGCACTTAGTATGACCAGCCCGATCATGTAATAGGAAGTTTTACCGCCAAAAAACTGAACGAGTTTTGAAGGTTTTTCTTTTTCCATAGTATGACGCTCCTTATAAGATAGAATAAAATGGAATCCCCGCCGCGCCTTCATGGAGTTGTCTGTGAAGAATGGAACGGAAATTCTGTATAGAACAAGTATACCGAATGTGCTTTCTGCTGTATACTTTTCCGAATTTTTGAAAAAAAGCGTCGAAGATGGGATAATTCAAATGGAAAGAATAAAATTTGAAAACTAGAAAGAGTGATTTTTTGACTGAAGCACGAACATGCCGCGAATCCCGCGTCATCCAAACCCACCGTATTTTCCCGTTTGACTTAAATCCATTTGGGTATCTATTCGGCGGGAAGCTGATGACCCTGATTGATGATGCGGCGTCCATCGCCATTTCTCGCCATTGCCGCAGAGGCGCCGTGACGGCATCGCTGGACAACCTGAATTTCTTGAAACCTCTGCACGCCAATCATTCTGTCTGTGTGAAGTGCTATGTTTCCGGCAGCCACAATAAATCGATGGAAGTCTTTGTGAAGGTGATCGGTGAAGACCTCGCTACAGGAGAACGCTATTTGGCGGCGACTTGCTTTACCACCTTCGTCGCTGTTCCGTCTCATATGAATGAAGAAAAACAATTCACCGTTCCTCATGTCGTCCCCGAGACAGAAGAGGAAAAAATGGTCTGCGGCGGCTACGAGAAACGGCGAAACCATCGCTTGAAGGAACGCACCGAGTACCAAAATTTTGCCGCCCTGTTGTCCACGGATCTGCCATGGTCCGATGAAGGGACAGGCGATTAAGGCCAAATTACTGAAAGAAAGCCTGCATCCGGGTGGTTGCAGGCTTTTTGGTGTGCGTAAGGATGGGGTGTAGGAAGACCTTTCTTTACTTGTCCTCTGTAGGAATCTCTGTGAATTTTTCCATCGCCCACAGATTCATACCTGTCTCATTGGCATCAATTTGGCTAAGCAGGATCTTCCGCTCCTCGATCGTCGCAACAAAATCCGTGCCATCTTTTGGGTGATCCAACGATGAAAGATGCAGGATGTTTTTTCCATTCATAAAATAAGACCCGTAGTCCATCTTGTACAATTTTTCTTTGCTTCCGGGATAGTCGTAGGCATCGATGGTTCCATCATCATTGAAGGTCAAAATAAAGGACCCATTGTACCATGAGAAAGACCGCAGCAAATGGGTCAAATCCGTCTCAGGGTCGATCCATTCTTTGTGTTCCTTGTAATAATCGCCTGTCGTAAAGGATGCCTGTGAAGTTTCTGTCGTGCTGGCGCTCTCCTTTTTCGTTGCCATCGTTTCCGAGGAAGTCTGGTGTGGTGTTGCTTGTGCACAGCCGGAAAACAGTAGACTTCCTGTCAGCAGCCATCCAAGTATAAATTTTCGCATCGTTTGTCCTTTCGTTTCTTTTAAAAAAAGTATAGCACGCACAAATAAAAGAAAAAAGCTATTAAATGGAATTTAGTGAAGGATAAAATTAAGTTTTCTCATATTTATAGGCGACTCTTCTTGTTATTATTATACTAAGTTCAAATGAACTGAAATGCAGGTGACAGGCAAGATGTATCACGCGTTGAACAAAAAATTTATTCGATATATTTTAGAAATCATGCTGGCGGCAATCTTTATTAGCGGGCTCTTCTTTTTATTTTTCATGGGCTTCACGTATCATTTTCATCCGTCTAGCCACGAATGCTCGAGATTATTTTATCGATCCTTCGATATTGTTCCAGCGATAGTAATAGGTGCGCCGTTTCGTCGCAAGCATTATTTCAACGGCGCGATTCGCGAAGGATTGTCTTTGCTTGAGTTGGATATCGACGCGCTTGCGGAGGCGCAGAGGGAGAAGCCTATCTATTTTGTAAAATGGCGAAAGATCCATGTCAAACGAAAATACCAGAAGGCGGTCCTCCACGAGATCGAACGACGGATCAGTCAGCAGGACTGCCATAAAATCCTTTCAAAACGTTATGAATAAAAAACATTGAGTAAGCTTTTAATCTGATGAAGGCTTACTTGGTGTTTTTTTATTTGATTCGGACGTTAGTATCAAAATCTCGCGCTATTCGTAAAAACGGCGAGGAGGATTGGAGGTATGAACAGGAGATTCTTCTAATTAGATGAAATATTGAATGTACTTCCAGTGACAAAGAATCAAACAGATAACAGCAATCATCAGACGATTGTATCTTGCGAATCAGATCTGCAAAAATTTTTTCGGAGTTATCCATTGACAATGATTAGGTACCGAAGTATACTGAAATCAAATAAAAGTTAGGTACCTAAAATATAGGCACCGAAACAAAAAGGAGAATGAGAACGATGAGTGAATACACAAAAGAATTATTGAAGCGGTTATCGTATGTCGGATCTGCGAGTCGTCGTTTGATGGATACAGGCAATTGTCAGAAAAGTGCACCGACCCAACAATTGGTTTTGGATATTTTAGCAGAAGAAGACGGCGTGACCTCTGGCGTCTTGGCGGAGATCTTGGATATGCGGCCAAGTTCAGTAACAGAAATTTTGAACAAATTGGAAAGTCGCGGCGAGATCAAGCGCCAGGAAGATGAGAATGACAAACGGATCAAGCGGATCTACATCACGGAGGTTGGTCGTAAAAAAGCGAATCTCAACAAGCCGAAGGAGCGTTCGGAAGAATTTTTCGCCGGCTTGACTGAAGACGAGCAGCAAACGCTGGATCAATTATTGAATAAGGTCATTGATGGTTGGACAGAAGATTTCGGCGGACGGCCAGAATTTCCGAATGATCCCTTTGCAGCGATCGAAGCATTGAAGGCGATGAAGCTGCAATTCGATCCCCGCATGGAAGAGTTTGGGCGGATGTCGCCAGCCGATCGCCGCAAATTAAAGCGCGCATGGAAAGAGCAAATGCGCCAGCAATTCGGCAGAGAAGGCTTTGGCCCAGGTTCCTTTGGTCCAGGCCGCGGTCCTATGGGCCCAAACGGCGGACCTGGAAAGAACCGTCCCCACGAACAACCACACGATAGTGATTGGGAAAACTGGTAAGAAGGAGGTCGTTGTCAATGAGAATTGAAAAGGCTGAATTATTTAGCAAAGCACACACCGGTGCAGTCAAATTACGCAAGCAGGTGTTAGGCGGAAAGATCGATTGGGAGAAAGAGAAGCGTCTCCACGTCTTTGTCGCCATCGAGAACGAGGAAGTGATCGGAACAGCATCGATCCAATTGTATCCTTTTGGGATCGCCCGTGTCCGTCAGGTCGCCGTTTCTCCAGATCATCAAGGACACGGAATCGGGGATCAGCTGATGAGCCGTTTAGAGGATTTTGCCCTAGAGGAAGGCCATTTTCGCCTCTTTTTGACGGGTCGGAAAAGCGCACAGCTTTTTTACATGAAACGGGCATACCGCCCGATCCTCGTTCCCTTTACGAAACACGACCTCTCATTTATTTGGATGACCAAGGCGTTGTCCCCTGAAGAAGTCCCTGCATTTTCGCAGCAATAAAGATGTCCCTATGCCCCCAGAAAAAGGAGGAATTAACTATGAAGGAGTTATTTGACCCAAAAAGAATGAAACAAACGGAAAAGAAGCATGCCATCAAGGATCTGGAAAAGCTACGGATCGAATTCGAGGCGAAATCTCGGTTATTCGCGACCTCGCTAGGAATGATCAATTATCAGAAATACCACAACCTTTATGATCTTGGATAGTCAAAAAAACGTTGAGAAATTCCTTCTCAACGTTTTTTTATAGCCTTAATTAAGGAACTGCATAAGCAACAATAATCCCGTGACAATCATCACGAAGACAAAAAGGACGATTACCATATTTTTGAGAAATTTGTTTTCTAAAGAGCGTGCCTTGAGAATTTCCAAGAGAGAAAAAAACCCGATCAAGAATAGAAGTCCCTTGGATACATAAGGGTAATACTGAAAAGGCAACGCGGCATAAGCGGCGACAAATGGAAAGAGACAAAGTGCGCCGATCAGCGACAGGACCACAAAGGCAAGCAGCAGCATCGCCCGCGCCTTCTTGTTTTTGATCAAAAGGACCGCCGCCGTCCCTCCAAAGAGGCTGATTAGAACAGAAGATACACCAAATAAAAGAATCGGCAGAAGAATAAAAATCAGAACAAGTGGCAAGAGGACTAACACGACATGAAACATGGCCTCACTCCTTTTTTAAATGCCAGTTTCTTCTATTATCTGTGAAACAATCCAGAGAAACAATAGCAAGTTTTGCCTGAGGTAGTTGAAGCTGTCTTTGGGCAAGCGCCAGATATGGAACGCGCAAATTTTCCTGCATGTAGACTTCATTTGCTGCATTTGCTAAGGTAATGTTGAGAAGAGGAGGAGAAAAGATGAAACAAAGTATTGTACACCTGGCGCTGGTGGTAGATGATTACGACGAGGCGATTGCGTTTTACACGCAAATGCTCGATTTTGAACTCATTGAAGATACGTATCAACCTGAACAGGACAAACGCTGGGTCGTAGTGTCTCCCAAAGGATCACAGGGGACGACGATTTTATTGGCAAAAGCATCAAAACCCATCCAAAAAAATTCGTTGGCGATCAAGCGGGGGGACGGGTCTTTTTATTCCTCGGCACCGATGATTTTCAACGGGATTACCACAAAATGCTGGAAAAAGGGATCGTATTCGTTAGAGATCCGAAAGATGCGGCGTATGGCACGGTGGCGGTATTTGAGGATTTGTATGGGAATCTGTGGGACTTGATTCAATTTTCCGACGACCATCCAATGAAGCAACGGATGTTTTAACAATCATTCCCCACTGCCGCTGAGACGCGGCAGTTTTTTACTCTTAAATAAGCACAAACGGAGAAGATAAAAGCCGCACCTGTTTAAAAACGATAGGAACCTTTTTTCAAAAAAATATTTTGATTGTAATTAATAGAAAGTATCGCTTAAAGGGTATTAAAATAGTAAAATTTAAGTATAGGAGGGGTTTATATGAAAAAGAAACTTGGGTTAATTGTGTTTGGTATGATGATTAGTATGAGTTTGGCCGCCTGTAAAGGGGACGATTCGGCGTCTGCACCTGAGCCGGGGTCAACGGCAACGTCCTCGAAGGTGAAGAAAGAAAAGGAATTTTCCGCTTCTTCAGAGGTCAAACAATCCAGTGAATTACCGAAAACGGCAGATTCGACAAAATCAGCAACGAAGCAGGATGATTCCTTTTATTTTGATTTGATGATCGAGGCGGCGCAATCTCAGCTCCCTGCTTTACAAGAGCAAATGGGAGAGATGTATTCGGACATCACCATCACAGCAGGGGAGAACCACACCATCGTCTACACCTACACGTCTAGAGAACATCTGGGGTATGACATGGATATGGAGGCACTCAAACCGGTTCTGATAAAAGGAATGAAGCCCGTAATGGAATCTGTTAAGGGAATGTTTCCAGATGCCAAGATCCAAGTCATTTATTTAGCACCGGATCAAACGGAGATCGGGAATATCACCATTACGCAAGAAGACATTGACGCAGCCGTAGGAGACGAAGCAATTTAAATAAAAAATAGAAACGAGTAAGGCATCTATACGAAACAGTCATTTTTTTAGTGGCAGCTTCGGGATAGATGCTTTTTTTATTATTCGTAAATGAGCAAGTAGGAGATACGTCTGAAAAATGCTATCATAAAGGAATAAAAGAAGATAGTCGGTCGCCAGCCGTTTTTGGTTGGCGGCGTTCAGATAGGAGTTGCAGATTCATGGAAAAAGGAAACGAAGAAGGATCGCTTATTTTTTTGCCGCAGGCGGCAACTGGCAAGCCGCAGCATTTAGGATCGGAGAAGGCGGGCTGTCCGTTTTGTGACTATGCTGAAGAGGAAAATATCCTGAGAGCGGAACAACAGATGTTTTGGATTCGCAATAAATTTCAAACCTTACAGGACACGGTCCAAACTCTGATCATCGAGAATCCGGATCACAATAAAGATATTTCTACCTATACAAAAGAAGAAAATCGCGCCTTGTTCCATTTTGCCTTCGAGTGCTGGGCTGAAATGACCCGTGATCCGCGATTTGAATCGGTGCTTTTTTACAAAAATCATGGTCCTTTTTCGGGTGGCAGCTTGAAGCATTCCCATATGCAGATCGTTGGATTAGATGTGCTTGACGGAGAGGGGCAAATCCATGACGAAAACTTTACAGGTATCGATGTATTTTCCGAAAAAAATATCGCCATCAATTTCTCTACAAAGCCGATCATGGGGTTCCTTGAGATCAACCTTTTAGTGAACGCGAAAGCACCGGAAGCCATTGATTTACTGGCAGATTATGTGCAGAAGACCGTCAGTTATGTACTGAATACCTATCATCACGGACGGTGCGACAGTTATAATTTGTTTATTTTTAAAGAAAAAAATCAATACAGGATCAAATTAACGCCGCGTTTCATCGTTTCCCCGTATTTTGTCGGGTACCGCCTGTCACAGAATTTTTCGGAGGAGCATTTGTTGGCTTTGAGGGAAGAATTTCGCAGGAGTTTGCTGCATGCGTAAACGATTTCGGTAATTGTTAAAAATAGAACGCTTCATATAGGCAAAGCGAGGATCAAGAAAATTTTCTTGATCCTCGCTTTTTATGTCTATTATAACCACTTTTGCACGATCTTTTTGAACACGTCTTCGAGCTTTTTCAGATCAATTTTTGGCAAATCAGATCTTATCACTACAAAATCTTGTTCCGCCGAGAGCTGAGATTCTAAATAGCTGGTGGTACTTATTGCTAAATCAGCGTCCTGTATGTCGGATACATAGTCGATGGTGTACTGATTTGAAAAATTAAATATAACACTATTCATCAAATAATTATGGTGGAGCTGTGAAAGATCAGAGTAAAAATAAATGCTTATTTTCGGTAAAAAATCCTTGATAGGTATGACATACATACATAACAATAAACTGCTTATTTTAAACTGAGACGTATCAAAAAAACGACTGTTCATTTTGAATGACGTCCAAAATTCGTAAAATTTCTGCATGTAGAAGGGTTGGTTGCACGCGATTTTATCTAAATCAATGTTGAGAGATTTTTTTATTAAGTTTTCATCGATGTAAAACAGATGCTGCATGAGGTATTGCTTAAATAACTTTTCTTTGACAAATTGCTTGTTCTGATGAGAAAGCGGCACAAAGGAATATTGAAAGAGGGTCAGCCACAGCTCTGCCTCTTTGACAAATAACGGCAACGCGTCATAATTTGAATGCAATTCCAAGCGAATGTTGTTGAAATCGTAACAATAAACAGATAGTAAAAAAAAAATCCAATCTCTCTGTGTCCAATCCATCAAAAATGATGGCTTATTCGTTACGCTTAAGAGATGAATCATTTGAGTTTGCTGTTCTGTAAATAGGATGTGTTTATTTTTTGCCGCTGCAGTGCAATTCACGAATAATAGCACGGCCAATATTTCCCTCTGTGTAGGGATCAAATCAAACTGTAAAGCTTCTTCGATGTCCTTTGTCCGCTCGTAACAACTTGTTTTTTGTTCAGAAGATAATCGAGGAATTCCTGAAAGCCTTCGATGGATAGAAATTAGAAATAGAAAAGTAAAATTTCTGATGGCTACTTCACTGCCATTGATTTTTAGCACGCTGGAGAAAGAAATGTGCAGCTTGTATTTGTGCAGGTAATTGTTCAAATGCCGGACTTTTCTTTGCAGCGTGGATTCGCTGACGAAATTCTTTTTGCAAAAGACCGTCGTGATGATAAATCTTTCAAAGAGAATATCGGAATAAATATTGTAGGCTAAATCTTCTAAAAAGATATATTCAGTTATTTTTTGCAGATCATTATTTGTGGAGCACGTTAATTTGATTCCTTTATTTCTTACCATACTTAGTTCAACTTCGCCGTTTAAATAACAATGATTGGCTATTTCTCTTAACTCCTGACAGTTTTTTTTGACCATTTGGCTATTTGAGTAACCAAGCAGTTCAACAATTTTCTCACTTGATACATAGTCTTTTTGTTCATATAAGATACAAATAATTTCTTGCTTTAAACGCGTAGAGGAACTTAACCCAAACATATAGAGACACTCCCTGATAGCTTCTAATGGAACTCCGCATAGTGAGATACTAGCATACAAGAATTCCATTGTTAAATTAATATAGCAAATACTATAAGTCATATTTGATACTTTATTAGTTAGAAATAAGACTATAAATAGTTGTATGATAACCATTCTTTAAATTATAAAATAATATTAATATATATTTTTAATATATGGATTTTATTAATATTATTTTTAGAAGGAGTGGTTATAGTGGATAGGGAAGTGAAGATAAAGAAGTCTGTTATTTTGTTAATCGTTTTACTTTTAAATACGTTTGTTGGTCCTATCGTTGCGATTGCAGAAACATCTTCCGCACAACCGATAGAGAAATTAACTATACGTAAATTAGAAATAAGCCCAGCAACAGATGGGGAACAGTACGCAGAGGTTCAAGTGGGAGCCGCTGTCGATAACCCGACAGATCAAGAGAAAACTTTCGTCCTGTCGTTGAGCGAGCCGGTTGAATTGATCAACGACGCTCAAAAAGAATTTTCAACGCTCTTATCTGAGGATAAGAAACAGGTGACGATTCACGCACAACCGAAAACGACGGTGGAAGGAAATATCCGTCTTCGCGTGAACAAAGGGGAAAACGAACGTTCATTTAAGGTTCATTCTGCGAATCAAGAGCAAGAGGTGACGATTCCACCACTGACGAGCGCTCAAAGTACGTCCTCTTCAAAAGAACCAACGAAAGAATCGTCAGAGTCAACGACAGTAACGTCCGCAAGCACAAGTGAACAAACAACTACGACCAGCACCACGACTCAAGAGAGCAGCAAGGAGAAAGAGAAATCTGTTGCTAGCAAGAAGGCAGCAACGTTAGCTGAAAGAGAACCAGTAGATATCAAAACGTTGTTTGAAGCAGATGAAAAATTTTTGTCTGATGTAAAGATCGAGGTTTTCAATGGCAATGTTCCGATCGATTACGAGCACGAAACCGTTCCCTCTGACGCCACCATAAAACTCTCTTACAATTGGGAAATCCCGCAACGTCTGATCGACGAGAAGCTGATCAAAGGCGGGGATTATTACGAGACGAAGCTGCCAGATAATCTAAAAGTGAGAGCTCAAAGCGGAGAATTAAAAAACAGCTCCGGGGTTGTTTATGGGAATTACACCATTAGTGCAGACGGCAAGGTGCGCTGGACCTTTAACCAAAAAGTCGAGCAGGAAAATGACATCTCAGGAACACTGTTTTATGCGGAACAATTAAAAGAGGAAAACAATGCGGGAGAAACAACGATCAAAGTCCCTCTCGATGAAGGGACTAAAGAGATTAAAGTCACCGTTCGGCCAAATGGCGGCAACTCAATAAGTAAATTGGGCACCAAAGGGTCAGACAATCGCTCAATTCGCTGGGATGTCTCCATTAATACGAATTTGAATGTATTAAAAAATGCCACGGTGACGGACCCTCTGCCGGAAGGGTTGAACTTAGCAGATTTAAAAATCTATCCTCAAGAAATAAATCTAAAGGGAGAGGTCGTAAATGTAGGAACCACTCCTTTAGTTGAAGGAACCGACTACACACGTGAAGGAAATATCGTCACGTTCATCGGCAACTATGCGGAGACAGCGAAATCTTTCAAGCTGGTCTATCAAACGATAGTCGATGAGAATAAAATCCCTTACGAAGGCGGGGAGCTTTCCTTCAAAAATACAGCAACAATAACCAACGGAACAGATGTAAAATCGGCAGATGCGCAAGTGAAGCTCCAATTTGGAAAGCTCATTTCTAAATCGAATGGCGTACGAGATACCACTGAAAACGGACAGGTTTACAAATGGAAAATCGCGTACAATCAAGGATATAAAAAGCTTCCCGCGGGATCGTATGTGAAGGACACCCTTGTAGGAGACTATGCAGAGTTTGTCAAAGGGTCCGTTGTTGTAAAAACAGTAAGTGGGACAACTTTAGTCGAAGGAACCGATTATTCCCTTGTTTTTGATGGAAAATCAATGACAGTCACCTTCTTAAAAGAAGTCTCTACAGCCATCACCATTGACTACAAAACAAAACTGACCGTTATCGTTGACGATAATTTTGATGGAAGCACGTTAAAAAACGAGGTCATCACAGATGGCGGATATAAAGGGTCTGGTAGTGGAACGATTGAAAAAAATGGTGTCGTTAAGGACGCTTCTGTGGATTATCAAAATCGAAAAATCAATTGGACGATCACGGTCAATCGCTTCAACTATGACATGCTTAACTGGAAGTTGGAAGACACGATGTCTGATGGGCTGTTCTTCAATAAAGAGAGCTTCAAGATTTTCGAACAAGGCTCGAAGACACCCTTGGAGCTTGGCGTTGATTATGAATTTGTAGGAGAACCCACAGATAAAAAATTCAATGTTCAATTCATCGGGGCTTTGGCTGATCCCGGGACCAGTAAAACCTATGTAATCAGCTACGCGACCGATTTCGCCAGAGAACAAGAGAAATTTACCAACACGGCTGTTTCAAAGTGGAAAGATGCGGATGGCAAGGATCATCAAAATACCGGGAAAAAAGATCAAACAGTTACGAAAAATTACGTGGTGGACGCTTCAAAAGGCGGGGAATACAATGCACAAACGAAGCGGATCAAGTGGACAACGATCGTTAATTACAATCAACAAACGCTAAAAAATGCGACTATCAGCGATCCGATCCTCGGAGAGCAAACCTATGTACCGAACAGCGCCAAATTATATGAAGTTACCATCAATCCTGATGGTTCCGTAAAACTTGGAACAGAAGTGGCAAACGCAGCGGCGGAATCAGCGAAGACAGTCTCGGCGAATCTGCCAGACGGCTCAACCAAAGCGTATACGCTGGTCTTCGAGACAAGACTTGAAGGGTCATTGATCACAGACAAGCCATATTTGAATAAGGCAGCTTTTCAAAATGATGGCAAAAGTAAGACAGTGGAAGCCTCTGTCAAGGCATCAAATGGGGGAAGCTACGCTGTAAAATCAGGGGAACAAGACAGTGGAAATATGAATTATGTGAACTGGTCGGTCGTGATCAACCCTTCGCAATCCACCCTGGATGATGTGGTCATCACGGATGAGCCTTCAGTAAATCAAGTGATCGACCAAGCGTCTATAAAGATTTTTGAAACCGTCATAGATGCGGCAGGCAACATTTCAAAAAATACGAATAAAACGTTAGAACAAGGAAAAGATTATTCTGTCAATGTGCAGACGGACAATGAAACCGGCAAACAAGTGGCGACGATCAAACTGCTGAAAACGATCCACACGGCGTATATGCTAGAATACCGGTCATTAATCAATTCAAGTCTCTTGACAGATGAAGTCACGAATAAGATTTCGATCAAGGGAATGAATGAAAAAACGATTCAACAGGAAACGACTACTAAACAAAAAGTGATTGTTTCTGGCGGAAGTGCACAGGGCTCAACGGCTTCTGTTACACTCGTCAAAATCGACAAGAACAAAGGCGATAAGACACCTCTGGCTGGAGCAAAACTGGAACTATGGACCCGAGATGAGAAAGGAAACAAGGCACAACTCGTTCGTTCAGGAACCACGGATGAAAAAGGAGAGCTGAAATTTGGAAACTTGCGTGCAAATTACGATTATTTGCTGATTGAGACGCAGGCACCAGATGGTTTTACAGTCAGCCAAGAGCTGCGGGATGGAAAAGTCGTGAGATTTAATCCAGACACCGAGACGGCACAATTTGCGGAAATGTTCGTTGAAAACGATCTTCCGAGAATTTCGTTTAAGAAGGTCGATGGAGAGACTAAGAAGGGGTTGTCGGGAGCCGTCTTCGCGATCAAGAATGCGAAGGGCGACTATTACAATGGAGTCACTGCCGCTAACAAAGTCCAGTGGGTCAGCAGTGAGGACAAGATCTCCGAGGAAGTGGCGAAGTCACTAACTTCTGATGCAACAGGAACGGTGACCGTTACAGGCCTAAAGGAAGGAACCTATTCAATAAAGGAAATTTCCGCGCCTCCCGGGTACGATCGAGTGACGCAGGAACAGTCTTTTGAACTTATTAACGATCAAGGGGTCATAAAATTAACGCAGCCCATTCAAGATATCGCCAATGAAAAAACGCAGTACGTCAATGTGCCGATCAAAAAGATTTGGGATGACGCCAATAACCAAGATGGCAAACGACCAGAAAAGATTGCATTTACGCTGGTAGCCAATGGAAAGCCAACCAAAAAAACACTGACAGTCACTGCTTCCGCCAACTGGTCAGGAGCGTTTGAAAACTTAGAAAAGTACGATGAGGTAAAAAAAGAAATACTATATTCGGTCAAGGAATCGGACGTTCCAGACTATGAACTAACCAGCATCTCTCCCGATGGAAAGGGGGGATTTGAGGTCACCAATTCCCATAAGGCTGAAGTAATCTCAGTTCAAGGAAAGAAAGTATGGGACGATGGCGATGACCAAGATGGTAAGCGGCCAGAAAAAATCACAGTAAATCTTTTTGCAGATGGCAAGTTTGAACAGTCTAAGGACGTATCCGAAGAAACCAACTGGGCATATGAGTTTACCAATTTGCCTAAATTCAAAGATGGCAAAGAAATCAAGTATAGCGTGATGGAAGGCTCTGTGACAGATTATACGCCGACGATTACGGATTTCACGATCACGAATAAGTATGTACCACGAAAAACCAGTGTCTCTGCAACCAAACACTGGGACGATGCCGATAATCAAGATGGACTGCGCCCAGAAAAAATTCACCTCCAATTGTATGGAGATGGATTGAAAGTCGGGAAAGAAGTGGCGCTGAGCCAAGAGAATGACTGGTCAACTACCTGGAACGATTTACCCGTAAAATCGAAGGGCAAAGAAATTCAGTATACCGTTGGTGAAGTTGGAACGATCAACGGGTATAAAGGAACCGTAGAAGAAATAGCAAAAGGGACTTTCGCCCTCACCAATTCCCATACTCCTGAAACAACACAAGTTGCTGGAACAAAAACTTGGAAAGATAAGAACAATCAGGACGGGCTTCGACCTGCGTCGATTCATATTCGATTATTAGCCGATGGAAAAGAAGTTGCTGAAAAAGAGGTTCGCGCTGAAACGGGCTGGACGTACCAATTTACAGATCTTCCGAAATATCAGGATGGCAAGAAAATAAGCTACGCCATTCAGGAAGATCGCGTTTCTCATTACAGTACGACGGTCAACGGCTTCGATCTAATAAATAGCTATACACCTAAAAGAACAAGTATCAATGTTTTGAAAGTGTGGGACGATTTTGGAGATCAGGAGGGGCTTCGACCAGAGCGCATCCGTGTTCAATTGTTCGCTGACGGAAAACAAACAGACAAGGAATTGGTTTTGACCAAAGCGACAAACTGGCAGGGAGATTTTTCAGACCTGCCGCTAAGCAGTCAGGGAAAAGCGATCCACTATACGATTAAAGAAGTTTCTATCAAGGGCTATAAAGCAACAATCACTGGAAATCAGGATCAAGGCTATGTTTTAACAAATACACATGTGCCTCCTGCTCCTTCCTCACCTAAAAATCACGGGGGAGGCGGCCATTCATTTAAAGGAGACAACAGTGCAACCAACTATAAAACAAGTCTTCCTAGAACAGGAGAAAAGGGATCACGTACTCTTCTAATCCTGGGTCTGGTGCTCGTTGTAGCAGCAGGGATATTTCGTTACCGGATACGAGCTAAAAAGAGTTAATACTACGTTTCTTTTTAAGAATAAAAACTGAGGTCAAGAACGTAGATAAACGTTGTGAAAGCAAGAAATGATCCTTTAAAAAAACAAAGTCGGTCCCTGTCCCATTCAACAGATTACTGATGAATGGGACTTTTTTAAGGAGAGAAAAGAAATGATTTTAATGTTAACCAGAAATGTAAACAAGGAAGAGACCCTCAAGTCGCTATTGGAGACGCTGGGCTATGATGTCTTTTGTTCGGCTCATTTATTGGGTGCACTACTAAATAGAAAAAAAGAGACAGACATACTCCACTTTTTTCCCATTCTCTTTCTCAGCGAGACAATTTTTGAAAGTGAAGTCGAGCAAGTCATAAAGCTGTTGGGAGATGCCCCTCAGTTTATCGTTAGGATAACAAATAATGTGTCAGACGTACCAAAAAGAACAAGCGACGAACGGGTGTATCAGCTTCCCGTTTCGGTTGGTTTGGAAGAGCTGCGCGATACCTTGGATACAATGTACGTAGCTCGTTCGCAGCAGAATTATGAAGCCAAGGGGGCAAGAATATCTTTGAGCACTTTGGAAAAGAAAATCGTCCGTCAATTGTACGATACCTTTCCTGAAACGGTGACACGTGAGTATTTGATTTTGCAGCTTTGGGGAGACGAGGAGACCACAAAATCGAGATTGTCCAGCCTGTCAAATTGTGTCCACAGTATAAATAACAAATTTGAGCAAATCTATCCGTTGGAAGACGAAAAAGCCGTCCGAACCATTTGGCGGAAAGGCTATTATTTAGACGAAACAATCTATTCCGCCATAGAAGAAGGCCGTTTGACCATTATGTAAGTCATAGAAGGAGCTTCGTTTGGTTAAACAACGTGTAAATAGAGCGAGATATCCAATTTTTTATTTCGAAGTTCTTTCAGAATATGGCAGATGAAAAAATACAACGATTCATTATTTTTCAAAAAAAGATCTATTTCTTACAAAAGTAAGAATAGATCTTTTTATTTGTATAGAGAATTACTTGTTTATCTCGTTAATCCTTCTGTGGCTTTTGAAGACTAAGATGAAACTCTGCTGTTATGGTCAATTTTATAAAATTATTTTAGAAAAAATGAAATGAAGGCGATTTTCTGAGCAGTTCATTTGCTTTTTAGTAGTGGGACTCTTTCTTTTTTTTAAAACCGATCCCATTCAACTAGAATAGCTTACTACCAATTCGGAAATAAATGTATGATTCGTCTGTTTGATATACAAATTTATATACTCTGATTCGCGAGTAATTTTTTTAATCGTATTTAGCCCAATCCCTTTATGACCAATTTTTGTTGTAAATCCTTTTTTTAAAAGAGCATCTAACTCAACTTTTTTATCAACTGGATTTGTAATAGAAAAGCATAGAGTATCTACTCCGTCATTTTCTACAGTAAGTTGGATTATTTTTTTCTGATTGTCGCCATCCAGATCGATTGTCGTTTCAAGAGCATTATTTAGTAAAATGGAAACACATCTTACGAGATCGACACTGTCGACGCGTAAATTTTTTGGGATTGAGTCAAGTTTGAGTTTGACAGAGAGGTTATTTTTGGAGCATTCTTTTAAAAAATTGAGGATCAAACCTTGAATGGGCAGATTTTCTAGGCGATTAATCTGCGCGTATTCATTTGATGAAAACATATCTTGGGAATCTGCGATGATTTGGTTCAGTAAGATCCGCGCATCGGTAATCGAGTTTTCTTTTAAACAATTATCCAGAGCTATAAGCAGCGCCTTGAAATCATGCTGAAACTCATTTGAGATTTCACGTTTTTTTTGATCAATGAGATAAGCCTCTGACAGTATCTCTAACTCATCATTTTTTTTCTGATATTCAAAAGAATTATGAGTGATGACCGTTATCAATAAACAAAGAATATCTATGTATAATACAGTGTAAAGTAAGATTTTAACATTTTGATCAATCGTTGCTTGAATATACAAGACAATAAGTGCGATAAAAACTATTAAAATCGCAATGGAAAGAAAGCGGAGTTTTCTATTCTGATAGACAAAAAAATTCCAAAAGTGTGTTTTCTGATTTATCAATTTTAGAAAAAAATAGCACAAAACCAATAATAAGTTTTGAACAATAAAAAGCGTCAAAACTACATAGGAACTTCGAGTTAAAAAAGGAAAATCAGAGATTAATATTCTTGGAATATCAACGGTCAGAAACCAAGTATTCATAATCAAACAGAGCTGCATTACAAAAAAAAGTGTAGGCAATATCCAACTGTTAAATTTTTTAGTTATCATAAAGAACTGAATCGTACCATATGGAAAAATAAAATATGTGATATAAGCATCTTCAGTAAATAGACCAATCACACTGCAGATGAGAAGAATTAACATTAGCAGAGCTGCATTTCTTTTGCTGTAGATATTTATTTTTTTTCCGATGAGAACGGTTGTTAATAAATTGCTGGCCAACAACCCGGCTCGAATATAACTAGCCAAAGCCTTTTCCCCCAATGTTTTTAATAAGAAATCTCCGTGATTGCTTTTTTTAATTTATCGATGGATTTTACTCCTAACTCTAAAATATCTCCATTAGCAAAACCGACATATTGTTCTTCTCTACTCCATTCAGTAATCGTATTTAGATTAATAATGTATGCTCGAAAGCCTCTAAAAAAGAATGGTTGATAGAAAACATTTTTGAATTTCTTTAAGGTTCCATCAACGATCAAATCTTCATCCATCGTTTTAACCAATACAGAATTTTTATATCCATTTATACTTTTTAAGTAAATTATGTCTTTAACAGGGATCACGATCTGTTTGTTTTGAACGGAAAAGGACGTGAAGTCGGAGGACTGCTGCCGCTTCATTTGATGTAAGACAATCTCCTCCAGTGTGCGAGTCAAAGACTCATTGAAAAGTCGGTCATCTATTTCTTTGACAATATAAGCCCAAGGATAAATATTTTTATTAATAATGGAAATGGCGTTGTCCTCCAAACCAGTGAGGTACAGAATGTAGCATTTTGAATTTTTTGAGCGAATGGTTTCTCCAATATCTATTCCTGTAAAAAAGGCGTTTAGATCAATATCAAGGATAAAAATATCATTATCTTTGATTTCCATTTGAGAGATTTTTTCATAAAATCGTTGTGGATAATCAACAATGATAGGGTTTAGATTTGAATATTTTTTTTTCTGATTAAGTGAATCAATGAGGGCCGAAACTTTTTTTTCAATCACAAAGCTATCATCCACTATATATATATCCATCACAACACACCCCTATAATTGTTTTATGCAAATTTAAATAGCAGTACCTGAAACTTCACTAACGGGTACTGCTATCGAAGAAGTTAGTTAGAATTAATCTAACCTAAGAAATCATATAATTCATAGGAATAATTCTCAATATACATAAACCGTTTTCAATGACTTTGGTCGATTTTTTTGCATTTTAAAACGTTTAAACGGATTTTTGTGAAAAAATATGGAGAAAGGATCGGTGAAAACGGTTCTTTCGACCTTCCTAGGTTTGTTAAAAGAAACTATGATAAATACTTAAAAAATGGAGAGTCATTAAATAGGAAATCATTCGAACTAGGGAGAACCATCATGACTGAAGCGGAATATACCCGTGCATTATCTGTACTAATTAAAGAAAGCAAGGTGGGTTTTCACGAAGAGGAAGAACTAATTTCCTTTTTAAAAGAGGCATTGGTCTTTTATAGTATCTGACTTGAATGAGACAATTTTATTAAGGAAAGGAGAACAGAAAAATCAGAATAGGTATTTTACTGTTTCTATTTAGTGTTTTCTTCCTATTATCTGCTTGTCAACGCATGCCAGATACAGCTGATCAACAATACGAATCGTCAGTAAGTTCAGAGGAGTTTGATCAGGAGGAGCCTGATTGGGACCAAAGATTTTCTGAATCATCTCTTAAGAAAGAAGAGTATTCAGATTTGGGAAAAGAGAAAGCTAACTATTATAGAAATAAATATAAGAGGCCATAATTAGTTGAAGAGTAATCAAAATCCACGATCATGATCGTGGATTTTTGCCGTAAGATTCTTTGTAAACGGTTTAATTTTCATTTTTTCTTTTATACAAGTAAGTAAAATACGTTTAAGCATGATCGATGAGAGGACAGTACTTATCGTGTAAATGCAAAACGAAAGGAAGGAGATTGAATGATCCGTATTTGGCTGAAGAGACGAAGGAGATTTGAGCGGCTAAAAGTCTCATTGAAGAATGCTGGATTCAAAAGTGTAGTAAAGGTATGAAAAAAAATCTATTAGGGACGATTTGTTTATGTGCGATTTTGGGTTTTCTAATTCACGATACGAGTTATGCGAAGGCTAATACTCTCGAGTACGTATCGGAAGAGAAGATAAGCGCACCCACTTCAACAAGCAATGCACAATCATCAACGACTCAAACAAGCGAGGAGCATCCAGAAACGCAGACGAGTTCTTCAGAGGCGAACATACAGGTAGAAGACACGTTGGAACCAGCAAGACAGGAAAAAGCATCGGTAGTCACTGATTCATGGGGGACAACCACATGGGTATTTGATCCTGCCAGTGGAAAGCTCTCATTTACCACTGGAGGAATGCTGGGCGAGACCGCAAGCTCTCCTTGGAACCGTACGGATGCGAAAAAAATTGATCCCACTCAGGTAAAAGTAATTGCGTTTACCCAACCGATTGAAGCACCAGTAAATTCATCGTTTCTATTTTCTAAAGAACAAGAGACTAATGCGGCACCTGTAACACTATCAAATTGTAGTCGTTTCGAGGGGATAGAGAACCTTTCTACCAGTAGAGTCAGTTCGATGAAGGGGATGTTCTACAATATGAACAATCTTGAAGCGCTAGACGTTTCGCATTTTAGAACCGCTAACGTAACGAATATGAACATGCTTTTCAGATACTGTTATAAATTAAAAAGTATGGATCTTTCTAATTTCGTGACGACTAATGTGACAAATATGGCGCAAATGTTTGATTTCAATCAGAGTTTAGAAACAGTCACTGTCAGTAGTTTTGACACAAGCAAGGTTTCCGATATGCGCTGGATGTTCTACAAAAATTTTGCGTTGACCACATTGGATATTTCGAATTTTGATATGCGACAGAAGCCAAATATGCACCGTATGTTCGTCGAAGATGGCAGTCTGCGGACGTTTATTCTAGGTCCAAATTTTCGAGTGAACGGCTATACGACAGACTTGCCAGCAATCACGCAATCTGGATATACAGGAAATTGGAAAAAAATTGATGGACAAACAGTCGGGACGACCTCGGAATTTTTAAACAACTATGATGGAACGAATCCGGGCACCTATGTTTGGGAAACCTCCGTTGACCCCCTTGATCCATCAGACGGGAATCAGCGAAGCCTAGTATTGACAGCTGTTCCCACTGCTTTTGATTTTCAGACAGAGCTAAAACCAAAATCGTATCGTCTTTCGCAGAATCTAACAAACCAAGCTGTTGAAATCTACAATGATCGATTGGCACGTGATTGGAGCGTAAAAGCTTCCGTTTTAAATAATCAACTAACACTTGAAAACGCGTTGAACGAATATTTGCCTATCTCTTCTTTTAAGATCAATCAAGTAGAACTAACGGGTACAGGAAATCAAGGAATCATTGCGCAGTCAGTGACGGATAAAACGTTGTCCAACAATGTAGGTGTGATGAAGCAGCCGATCTCACAAGCTTCTATTGATTTCCAGGATGAGAATGGCCGGTTAAAGGCGTCGAATACGTTGAAAGCCACAATTAATTACCAGTTATACAATACGCCAAATGCGGATTAAGGCGAAGATGAAAATGAGAAGAAAGAAATTCTGCCTATACCTCGGAGTGCTAATTTTTCTATGGATGACTACTACTGCTGGATATGCGCAAGAACAACCTATGGATGACACTGGGAATCAAGAAGCGACCTTAGTCATTACCCGCCCATCAAAGGAATCCTTTAGAAACACACTATACAAAACACTTCCCAAAACCAATGAAAAACAGTCAAGATACATCCAAAATGTTGGTCTGATGTTGTTTTCTTTAGGTATAGCAAGTGTGGGATATCGAGGGTGGCGAGGAAGAAAATATGAAAATTAAAAAAATACTTATCAGTATTTTTTTACTAGGATCATTGGTTGTGCAAATAACTGTTTTCGCTGATGGGTCCTTAGAAGAAAAAAGTACCCCGATAGAAGTAAAAATCAAACCAAAAGAGCTCTATTTAACAAAGATAGCCCCACTAGATTTCGGGAAACAGGAACAGCAAACCGATGCATTTGTTTTGAGACCCAAGGAAGACTTTACTGTTCAAGTGATAGATAAACGTGGCTCGAAAGGCGATTGGTCTCTATACTATCAATTCGAACTGTTTAAAAATGAAAAAAAACAAGTGTTGCCGACGAGTGTGATTCTTGGGGCAGGGACATTGACCACAAAAGATCAGTCCAACAAAACAGATATTTATCGTTCCTACAAGGCAGATAGTAATAGTCAACAATCAAAAGCTCTTTTAGTCAAAACAAAGGTTTCAGAGCTAAATATGCAGTATGAGTATCGGATCAGAAAAGAGAACATCATGTTGACTGTACCGAAAAACACGCCTGTAGGCAGTTATCAAGCAGAACAAAAACTATTATTGATAGAAGAACCAAAAATCGAGTAACAAGAATGGAGAAAAAAATGAAAACAACCACAAAATTATGGACAGGATTACTTATCGGCACTATTTTAACGGGAGGATTTCAAAGTATCGCGCTTGCGGATTCGGTTACAGGGCAAACAGGGTCAAGTCCTGCAAATGTCAAGGTACTTGATAATGATACCCCTGTCGACCCGCTAGACCCGACAAAACCTGATCAAGATGAATTAACATTGGAAAGTGTTCCAAATGCATACAATTTTGAAACAACTGTTAAAAATGGCAAGTACACGATTGATGGCACCTTAAAAGATCAAACCGTCGATGTCTTTAACAATCGTTCTAGTAGAACTTGGTCGGTGAAAGCGAATGTTGTCAATAACTCGATCACAGCAAACAATTCAGCAAAAGATACTTTTTCTATCACGAATTTCAAAATCAATGACATTGCGTTGACTGGTACTGGCGCACAAGGAATCATTGCGAAATCAGATGCTGCTCCAACAAAAGAAAACAATACAGGATTACTCAAAACGGCTGTCGATTCCGCATCTATTGGATTTACAGACACGAACAATGTGTTAAAGGCAGGGGATACATTAACTGGGACGATCTCTTATCAACTATACAATACGGCAGATGCACAATAATACAAGTGCGATAGGTAAAAGAAGCTTTCGCTAATTAAAGGATAGGTTGAGGATAAATGAGAAATAAATGGAGTAAATTTTTCTTTTTGGCAGCGGTCATTCTTGCTGCAATGCTTGTAGGAAGTCCGACAAAAGCAGCTCAGTCGGAAGATGTAGGATTCAACATTCAAATGATACCAGCAACGAATCAAATCGATCGTACACAATCTTATTTTGATTTACGGATGCAGCCAAATCAGAAACAAACAGTGTATGTAAAAATCACGAATACCTCCGCTGAAGAAGCGAATTATGCGATCAACGTAAATCAAGCATATACAAACGATCAAGGCTTTATTGACTATACGACTAACAAAACACCGTCAAAAAAGAAGACGCCTTTTTCGATTGATAAGATTGCGAACTACGACAAAAAAATTTCATTGAAAGGGCAATCCTCTATACAAGTACCCATTACACTTACGATGCCTAAAGAAAAATTTGATGGTCAGATTCTATCCGGTATTCAGGTAACACGCCTAGATGAGGATAAAAGTGGACAAATCAATAATCGTTATGGGTATGTGTTGGGGTTAAAGCTCACAGAGACAGATACTCCTGTCAAACGCGACTTGCAATTGAAAGAAGTGTTTCCAAAAGCAATGTTCGGAAAACCTGCGATTGTAGCGAAATTGTCAAATCCGACAATGGATGCGTATGGTCATTTAAAGTATACTGTCGAAATCAAAGATAAACAGACTGCTAAGAAAATTATCCAAAAAACCTATGATAGCGACATGCAAATGGCACCTAATTCGACTTACGATTTTGCAATTGAGTACAAGGAAAATGATCGCTTACCTTCAGGACAGTATGTCTTGGATCTGACAATAACAGACGCAAAGAAGAATAAATGGACCTTTAACCGATCATTTGAGGTATCAGATAAGCAAGTGGACAAAGTAAACAGTCTTTCAGTTGGGGAGAATCAAAAAACACCTATATGGATCTACATCATCGGAATTTTGATAGTACTTCTTGTAATTGGTGGAATCATTCTCATAATGAGAAAGAGAAAACAGAAAAAGGGAATAGAGTAAAGGCGAATAGGCCAAAGAGAAGAGCTTCCCGCGGCTTTTCTCCTTGCCTAACAGCCTTTTATTTCTATATCTAGAGAAAGCACGCGTGATTTTACGAGTGTATTGATGATGGAGGCATGAATTAAATTGAAGAGAGTCAATGATTGTATCTTAGATGAATTGCTGGAGATATTGACCCATGTTTCTGAGATTTCTTTATCGCAATTTCGATCCGTTGTATCAGTTACATTGGATGAGCCTCTAGATGCACACCAGGTCTTGATTTTAAACTCAAGGATAAAATTTTCAGACCAAGTTAAGCAATCCTATTCACCAGAAGGAGAAACGATGTATATTAAAATGGCTGAAATGAGAAAAGAAGAGTGTATAAATAGAATGGATAAAACGATGTATCTGAACAAAACGCTTCGATAAAATGGAAAAATAAATAGTAAAAACGGTCGAATAAAGCACAAGCTAGTTGCTTTGTTCGACCGTTTTTACTGTTGCCTAGTGAATAATAAATTTCCCCTTCCACAAATTATGATGCCCTCTCAGATGGAGTAATGGACAAAAAACTCCTCTACGTCGAATAGTAGACGTAGAGGAGGAAACAACCGCTCATTCAAAGAATAGTCCCTGATCCTGTTCGTAAAAACAGTGAGGAAAACTCATCATGTGTCAGTATGATGCCGTTTCCGTATGTATCAACTACTTTATAGAATGAATGATCCATTTTTTTCATGTATTTATAAAATTTTCCTTTTTCGATTCGAATGATCCCAGAGTTATTGAAATAGATCCGAGTCATGTTTGATCGTATCATTTTTGGCATAGCACCACCTGAACTTTCCTGTTTTTGAAAGAATAAAGAATAGGGATGGCTAGAAAGAGCCACCCCTATAACTGGATCTAAGCTGTTATGCTTATTTCTTTAGTTTATATCTAGAAATAGAGATCCAAACAGCTGCAGCCACAAGGACTAAACCAGCGATGATCACAAGTGGATTTGAAGCTAAATCATTTGTTTGAGGTAGATGTTTCTGTGTTCCACTGTTATCTGGGTCGTAATTGCGTCCTGTTCCATTACCCGGTGTATTCGATCCATTACTTGGAGTCTTAGGTTCCTTAGGTGTGTCTTTTGGAGGCACCACTTTTGGAACTTCTGAATGGATGACGTCTTTTCCGTTACCAAAGACTAAGTCGGCTTGGTTTGGAATCCCACCATTTTTAATGTAAGGAGCTAGCTGTTCATTGGTCACGTCTTTACTGATGACCGTGTTGATGGTCATGGTATAGGTATGACCGGCTAGGTAAGCGAAGCTACCATCTTTTTTGATTGCGTTAAAGACGACTTTATTGCTTTCGGTTGAAATCTCACCGTTTGAAGTGACATCTTTTCCTTTTTCATCAAATACTTTGATGCTGTTGATGGTAAGCAGCGGATCAATTTGGTCTACGATTTTTGCTTCTTTCCAAGAAGCAGTCGTGTTTCCGAATGTGACATTTACATGCCAGTTAAAGTCTTGATCACGGTTTGTTAAGGTCAACTGTTGCTTGTCTTCAACGTCTTTATGAATATCTGGTACTTCTTCTGGCGGAGTAACCGTCGGAATTTCTGAATGGATGACATCGCCGTCATTGCCGAAGTTCAAATCGGCTTGGTTCGGAATGCCGCCATCTTTGATATAAGGGGCCAATTGTTCATCTGTCACATCTTTACCAATAACTGTGTTGATGGTCATTGTGTAGGTATGACCGGCAAGATAAGTGAAGCTGTCGTCTTTTTTATTGATATCAAAGACGATTTTATTTTTATCGGTTGTAAGCTTGCCATTTTCCGTTACGTCTTTGCCGTTTTCATCCACGACTTTCACCTTGTTGATGGTAAGAAGTGGGTTGATTTGGTCCACGATGCTTGCTTGCTTCCAAGAGGCAGTCGTGTTGCCAAAGGCTGTTTTAACGTGCCAATCAAAGGCTTGATCGCGTTTTGCCAAATCCAAGTGTTGCTTATCTTCTACATCTTTATGGATGTCTGGATCTTCTTTCGGTGGAATAACAGTTGGAACTTCCGAATGGATCACATCACCCTCGTTGCCGAAGTTCAAGTCCGCTTGGTTAGGAATACCGCCGTCTTTGATATAAGGGGCTAATTGTTCATCTGTCACATCTTTACCGATGACCGTATTGATCGTCATGGTATAGGTATGACCGGCAAGATAAGTGAAGCTGTCGTCTTTTTTATGGATATTAAAGACAATCTTGTTTTTATCTGTAGTTATCACACCATTTTTTGTGACATCCTTGCCGTTCTCATCTACAACTTTGACGCTGTTGATGGTAAGAAGTGGGTTGATTTGATCGACGATGCTTGCTTGAGTCCAAGAAGCGGTCGTGTTACCAAATTTTGTATTGACATGCCAATCAAAGGCTTGATCGCGATTAGTCAGATCTACATGTTGCTTGTTTTCAACATCTTTGTGGATATCAGGCACTTCTTTTGGAGGAGTGACTGTAGGAATCTCTGAATGGATCACGTCGCCTTCATTGCCAAAGTTTAGATCGGCTTGATTCGGAATGCCGCCATCTTTGATATAAGGGGCTAATTGCTCGTCTGTCACATCTTTACCGATGACCGTGGTTATCGTCATGGTGTAGGTATGTCCAGCAAGATACGTATAGCCATCATCTTTTTTATTGATATCAAAGACGATTTTGTTCTTATCTGTGGTTAATGTCCCATTTTCTGTGACATCTTTACCTGTTTCATCTTTGACTTTCACATTGTTGATCGTAAGTAACGGGTTGATTTGATCGACGATGCTTGCTTGAGTCCAAGAAGCGGTCGTGTTACCAAATTTCGTATTTACGTGCCAATCAAAGGCTTGATCGCCTTTGGCTAAATCAAGATGTTGCTTTTCTTCGATATCTTTATGGATATCTGGATTTTCCTTCGGAGGAATCACTGTTGGTTTTTCAGAATGAATCACATCCCCTTTATTCCCAAAGTTCAAGTCCGCTTGGTTCGGAATACCGCCGTCTTTGATGTAAGGGGCGAGTTGTTCGTCTGTCACATCTTTGCCAATGACCGTGTTGATCGTCATCGTATACGTGTGACCAGCAAGATAGGTAAAGCTGTCGTCTTTTTTGTTGATGTCAAAGACGATTTTGTTTTTATCTGTGGTCAATGTGCCGTTTGCTGTGACATCTTTGCCTGTTTCATCTTTGACTTTGACACTGTTGATTGTGAAGACAGTATTGATTTGATCGACGATGCTTGCTTGAGTCCAAGAAGCAGTCGTATTTCCAAACGCTGCATTCACATGCCAATTAAAGGCTTGATCACGATTTGTTAGGTCTAAGTGTTGTTTGTCCTCAACATCTTTATGGATGTCTTGATTTTCTTTTGGCGGTGTCACTGTTGGAATTTCTGAGTGAATGACATCTCCTTTATTCCCAAAGTTTAAATCAGCTTGGTTAGGGATGCCGCCGTCTTTAATATATGGTGCTAATTGTTCATCTGTCACATCTTTACCGATGACTGTATTGATGGTCATCGTATACGTATGACCGGCAAGATAAGTGAAGCTATCGTCTTTTTTATTGATGCTGAAGACGATTTTATTTTTATCTGTGGTCAACGTGCCGTTTGCTGTGACATCTTTACCTGATTCATCCGCTACTTTTACACTGTTGATTGTAAGAAGTGGGTTGATTTGGTCAACAATGCTTGCTTGAGTCCAAGAAGCAGTCGTATTTCCAAATTTCGTGTTTACGTACCAATCAAAAGCTTGATCACGTTTTGATAGATCTAAATGTTGCTTGTTTTCAACATCTTTATGAATGTCGGGGGTTTCTTCTGGTGGGATCACATTTGGTTTTTCTGAATGGATCACATCACCCTCGTTACCAAAATTTAAATCTGCTTGGTTAGGAATACCGCCATCTTTGATATAAGGTGCCAACTGTTCATCTGTGACATCTTTACCAATAACAGTGTTGATCGTCATTGTATACGTATGACCAGATAGGTAAGAGAAGCTGTTCTCTTTTTTGTTCAAATTAAAGACAACTTTGTTCTTATCTGTTGTTACTGTACCGTTTGCTGTGACATCTTTGCCTGTTTCATCCGCTACTTTTACGCTGTTGATAGTAAAAACAGGGTTGATTTGGTCGACGATGCTGGCTTGTGTCCATGCTGCTGCACTGTCACCAAATTCAGCATTCACGTGCCAGTTGAAGGCTTGGTCACGATTGGTCAATTCCAAATGTTGTTTGTCTTCAACATCTTTATGAATAATTGGTTCTGTTGCATTTACGACAACACCTACACGTTCTGGTTCCACGACTTGTGAATTGTCCGCTGTATAGGCAAATGAATTCCACGCTGCACGTGTCTTTTCATCTTTTGATTTGTCCGTTAAATTCTTTGTTAAGTTGTCTGGTGCTTTCATTGAAAAGTTCAATGTGATTGCTGCACCAGAAGTCCATTTTCCATCATCTAGCGTAACGATAAATGAATGGATCTTCGACCAATCAGATACTTGATCGGCTGTTTTCCATTGCGGCAATTGTGCACCGGCTGGATTTTCTAGATGTTGTGTAGTAGAAGGGTAGTCGACTAATTTATCTAGATCATCTCGTTTAGGATTCGTAGCTTCACTGTACTTGATCGTCACTTTTCCATTCCATTCACCAGGAAGTGAGATAGGACCTGTCATAATTGGTGCGAATTTACTATCACGACTGACATTATCTGTAATTCCTAAATCGCCTACAGATGGGAGGACGTCCATCATAGCAAAAGTGCCAATTGAAGAGCCTGTGTTTTTCATGGTTAATTGATAATCAATTTTCCCACCTGGACTGGCATGACCAAATTTAGAGAACGCTTTGTCTTGATCTCCTTTGACTAATTTTGTCGTGTCTACTTTGTTTTCTTTGATCATTCGATATTGATTGGAAGAAAGTACGCGAGGTTCCGTTGTGTTTCCGTTCCCATTGATATCGTCCGTATCCGTTTGAAGATATGAGTCTGTCAAAGTAGCAGCCCCTGAAGGAACTGAGATTTTCGCATCACCTGAAAATCCGTACGTATCCATTCTTAGTGGAGTAGGAGCAGTTTTATCAATGATCGTATTAAAACCATATTTAAAACTTTGACCACCATACATTTTTGAGTCATTCCAAGTAATTTGGACTAATTGACGTTTTGTTCCATTGTAATCATTAGAGATAATTTTTATGGTGCCGTTTGTATTTTTTCCATCCGTTGTTGCATCATCCCAACCATTCGCATTTGCTAATCGGTATTCTGGATTCTTTTCATCAATTTTAACTCCTACTGGTAACAGAGCAGTTGATGAAAGTGACTTGTTTAATGGAAGAGGAGAAGCTTTATCCGCTGCAAATGATCCTGAAATACGATTTTTACCAGCATCAACGATTCCATTTTTATCTTTATCAAAACTAATCGCTGATTTAGCGATTGGAGTAGCTGCAGGTGGGGTAGGGACTACCTCTGCTGTCCTCAATCCGGTCCGATTGGTAACATCATCGACAACACTCTCGTTATCCCATGATACTGCATCGCCAGCAACGTTATATCCTGCGACATCGTAATGGACTTTATTGGTTACTGTTCCAGTGAATCCTTTTTTAATAGTAAATTTCGGATAAAATCCATTAGAATTCATACCTGCTGGAGCATTAGTAAAATGAATTTTTATCTGTGATACATGTTCTCCATCTTTTAATCCTAATGCACTGTGAGACATATTATTTTTTCCATTGTCCCAAATGATAGAATTTTTAATTATTTGTTTCTCCTTTCCATCAATGACCAATGAAATATCAGCTTTAGGCTCTGAAGAAAGTTTAGTAGCATCTCCGTTACCTGGATAGCCTGCATAAGGTTGGTAACTTACGTAGCCAGAGAAATTTAAAGAATCTAGATTTAGGTTTGGATCAATATCATATGTCATATCATATTTTGTAAAATCTTTTTTAGGGCTAGCGACTGTCCATGGTCTAGCAGTGAAGTTAAAACCTAATAGCGCAGTATCATAAACAGTCGGATCATAGTTTTTACCAGTATTCAATGAAGTATTACCATTTCCATCTGGAGGTCCATCGTGACTATTTAAAAAGTACTGACCTGAAGGATCAATCGGTTCGTTGGGATCACTTGGTCCAGTAATAATTTGTGCCGAACTAGACGAAGTAACAGGTTTATCACTAATATCGGTACCTTCTGCTGACACTTTGTTTTCAAACGTAGCAAATTCATTAACATCAGCATTAAATTTTGTTTTAAGATTGATTTCTTTGCTGAATAATGATTCTACAGCATTTTTTTGCACTTCATATGTTGGTGCATCAAAAGTCCAGGTAACAGTATTGCTGGCTTTATCATACGAACCATTCGCATCGTCACTAACATAAGTTATTCCAGAAGGAATAGTATCTTTGATCGTTATTTTTGACCCTTCTTTGAAATAAACCAATCCAGGATTTTTTTGCGATGCATTTACTTTAATATTCCATACCGAAGAATCACCGCCTGTTGGAGGATCTTTCTTCTCTTTCCCATCAGTACCGATTGTTGAAATATAAGCTTTTGAAGTTGATAAGGTAGATTTCGCATTTACAGTAACTGTTGCTTTTGATTCTGCTTTTCCTGAGAATTCAGTAGCGCTAAAGTTTGAAGTTAGCGTAATTACTGTACCATCAGGGGTGGTTCCGTTCATCGTTTTTAATTTGATGTTCGTTGTGTAGGCTTGACCAGCAGCAATCGAATCAAAAGTATAAACGAGTTGGCCAGTAGCACCATCTCTCGTAGGTGTGACACCTGCGATGGCAAGCTCTGACAAGTCTTGATTCAAATCATATTCTTTTGGAATATCAACAGTGATTTTTGCATTTGTGTAATTTGTTTGATTCCCAGTGACTTTAAAGTTAAGAGTATAAGTTGCATCTTGACCAGATAAAACTGTTTCAGAGGCAGGAGAAATGTCTAAATCGACGTTTCTGTTTCCGGCTCTGACTTGTGGTCTGTTTCTTTCTTTTTTCGTTGTTGTTTCTGTTGTTTCTTTTTTTGGTTCAGCGCTTGTTTTTTCTGTTATCGCTGGCTGACCATCTTCAGAATCATCACTCCCATCTTGGGCTTCTTCTGAGGATGAATCAGGTGAAGAGGTGGCGTTAGAGAGATTTAACGCTTTTGAACGATACTCTTTTCCATCATTTCGAGTGGATTTTGCGACTAATTTTACATTTTTGAAGTCGTTTTTGTTTGCAGCTTTTAATACAAGTGCAGCGTTTCTATCGGTCGTTTTATTTTTGTCAAACGTAACCTTTAACTCGCGGGAGTTTTGATTGTACTCAACAGAACTTTTACCTTTGTTCTGTGCTTGAGTTTCGCTCAGATTAAGTTCAACATCTGCGGGTATTAAAACGTCGATTGTGCTGTCCTCAGTATTGTCGCTGATTAGAGAAATGGTTTGATCTTTGTCTGATAATTCTAGGGCATCTTTGGATGTGGAGTCTTGTTCCCATCGAAGCTCGCTTGTTTCATTATCAGAGAGTGTTTCCGCCAATGCGATCGAACCGCTCACTCCTTGACTCAATAGTGTCGCAAAAGTAGTGAGTATCGTAACCCCCTTTTTCCAATTCATTTTTAACATCCTTGTTCCTCCTTAGTTGATTTTGTTTCGATGTTCTATGGATAATTCGTAATTAACCTCCTTTCTACTCGTAAATAGTACGTCATTCTTTCAAAAACTAAATATCCAATAAACCGTTTTCTTTTCCGGTTTTATGTTTTGTGTCATTTTTGCACTCATTTAAAAAGCGACTTTTAAAAGTCTTTGGAGGATGAAAAGGGTTTATGCCTCAGCCTCTTTTCTCTTATTGTTGCTACATTAAAGTAAGTAGATGTTCTGAAGGGATCTTGGAGTTAGGAAGGGGGCAAAACTGTGTAAAGAAACAAAGTTAAGCATCGAATTGCAAGAGAATTTAATAGAAAACAAGAGGTCTCTATTTCAGAATATCTACTAGTTTGAAAAATGAGGTGTGAACATGAAGACATTTAAGTTGAGTTATTTTGTAATGGGAATAGTGGCCATTTTCGTCGCTTTGTTAGCCTTTAGGAATCCAGAGTTGAATCTCATTGCGGTTGTTTGGATGTTTGCTTTAATGGCGATCGTCAAAGGTATTTTTGAATTGTTCTTTAGAAGTAAAACGAAGGAATTCGATGGAAATAAGCATACCTGGATTTTCATTTTGGGTATCGTTGATCTTTTATTGGGTATTTTTTTAGTGATAAATATTGGTGCAGGGCTTTTGGCATTGCCTTATGTCTTTGCCTTTTGGTTTATTTTTGACTCTTTGATGGAATTGATGATCTCTAGCTCTTTCGCAGGCACAACGTACTATTGGTTCCATCTTGTTTTAAATATTCTGGGTATAATGATTGGCTTCTTTTTACTATTTCATCCAATCATAGCCGCCTTGAGCCTTTCTTATTTAGTAGGAATTTATTTTATGATCAGCGGCATTTTATCAATTGTTTATTCATTTCAAAATCAATAACAAAAAATAGAGAACCCAACTATGATGTGGGTTCTCTATTTTTAATATAGTCAACGATCAATTCTGCGAAAAAGGCTCTTTTTGTTTGTCGAAGGTACAAGTGCAAATGGGAATCATCTGAAGTGATTCGTTTTAGATAATTCAATCCGATCCCCTTATGGCCCTCTTTTGTAGAGTAGCCTTTTTTCAAGATTTGTTCGATTTCGATTTTTTTCTCGATCGGATTTGTGATAATGATGGATAGTTGACCTTCGCCAGAATCTTTCATGACAATGGTTAGCCTATGAAGATATGGAGGCAAGATCACGGTATTTTCATAGGCATTGTTCAATAAAATTGACAATCCGCGAACGAGGTCAATGACCTCGACCTGCAATGCAATTGGAACGGGGACGAGAGTCACTTCAGTAGAAATACCACTTTCTTCACAGTCTTTTAAAAAATTCAAAAGCAGTCCTTGAAGAGGGACGTTGTTTAACCGGTTGATACCCGCATAAGAGTTGGTTTGGAAAATTTCCTTAGAATCAACGATGACCTGGCTAAGCAATCGCTTTGCATCATCAATCGCATTTTCTTTCAAGCAACTATTTAAAGAGATCAATAGAGCTTTAAAATCATGCTGGAATTCGGAAGTCAGTTCATTTTTGCTGACTTCTACAGAGTAGATTTCTGTTAGTGTCCTTAACTCGTTTAATTTTTTTTGATTTTCGATTGAATTATGAACGACGAGTGCTAGAAGCAGACAAACACTACCTAAGATAAAAGCGGTATACATTCCGAAAAGCCAATTTTGAGTCCAAGCAAAATGTCCGTGAATGACGGCTAAAGATAAAATAATGAATAGAATCACGATTGAAAGCAATCGATTCTTTTTCGGACGCTCATATAAAAAATTCCAAAAATGCGTTCTGTCATTCATTTTTTTTAGAAACCAATAAACCACAAGAATGAGTGTGTTTTGTGAAAGAAACAAGAGGAGGATCACGAGCGGTTGATTCACATTTTTAAAAAAAGCATCAGTTAGCATTCGCGGTAAATCAAAGGTAATGATCCAAACGACCATCGTTAAACATAACTGGATGGTAAAAAAAAGAGCGGGCAAAAGCCAGTTGTTGACTCTCCGCACCATCATGACAAATTGAATAACCATAAAAGGGTAAAGAAAATCGTTGATGAAAAGGACATGGTTCGTTACGCCAATTAAGTAACAGATAAGAAGAATTCCAGCTAAAATAATCGTGTTTCTTCTATTAAATAGTTTGATTCTCTGCCAAATAATCAAACTGACCAACAAGTTGCAAGACAATAAGCCCGCTTGAAAATAGGGTGCCAACTGCATCACCTCCAAATCGTATTATCGATAACCTGCTTGCACAAGAGCTTTCTTTAGTTTATCGATCGATTTTACACCCAGCTCTAAGACCTCTCCATTAATGAATCCGACATATTGTTCGTCTCTGCTCCATTCTGTAAGAGCATTCATGTTCAAAACATACGCACGAAGCTCTTTAAAGAAGAAAGGTTGCTTGAGAGTAGTTTTAAATTTCTTCAAGGTTCCGTCAACGATAAGCTCTTCTTCCATCGTACAGACCAAAACAGAATGTTTATAGCCATTCATACTTTTTAAATACATAACTTCTTTAGCGGGGACTAGGATTTCTCTCTTTTGAACAGAAAAAGTAAGAAAATCAGAAGATTGTTCACGCGTCATTTGTTGATGAAATATCGTCGTTAATGCATCAGCAATAGCTGTCTCAAACCGTATATCATCGAGCTCTTTTACAATATAAGACCAAGGATGGATGTTTTCATTGATGACAGAGATCGCCTTGTCGTGAAAATTTGTCAGATAGACAACATAACACTCAGAATTGACCGCTCGAATCGTTTTTCCAAGATCGATACCAGTAAAGTGGGTATTTAAATCGATATCTAAGATAAAGATACTGTTATCTGCAATCTCCATAAGAGGGAGCTCGTCATAAAACTTCTCTGGATAATCAATCACGATTGGTTCCAGATCAAACTGAGCATTACTTAAATCTAGATGTTCAACGATTTTTCTTACTTTTTTTCCAATGACAAAATTGTCGTCAACGATATAAATATTCACGTAAATAACCCCTAACCTACCTTGAGTGAGTGCTCATAATTTCAGTATTTGTTTGAATTCACCGACTGAAAAGTCATTTCTTCTTATTTAGATAATATCGAGCCCGTTTCGCAATAGCAAATATAATAAACTAATTTCATTTATTTAAGTGAATGTGAGGGGTATTCTCCTTAAGATTCACAAAAAGACTCCGCGTCTTTGAAAACGGTTTACGAGAGGTGTGTGGAATAAATCTGGCGATTATCATGGTTAAAGCAATAGTGTGTCTAATTCATTAGCAGGCACAACAATAATCAGGGGGAATAGAAATGAAAAAAAAGGTCATTGGCGCAGGTGTCTTAGCAGCCAGCTTGATTGCAATTCATAGTATCCATGGTGAGACACTTTTTGCCAGCAATCAGGTCAATCACACAGGAGAACCCTCTAGTGGGCAGCCGGTAAGGTCAGAGACAGCCACTAGTATCGACACTATCACTAAGAATGAACCAGCGACTTCTGCATCTAGGATGGATACGAATATAACAGAGGAAACTGTCCCAACTTCTACGTCAGAGAGTGATGATCCAGGATCGACAAGTACCGAAAGTTCAAGTACCGATGATACTTCTAGCACGTCAGAAAGCAGTACACAAGAATCTTCCGAAAGCTCAAGTAGCAGTCAGGACTCCTCAAGTAGTGAGAGTAGTACGTCAGAATCGTCCAGCTCATCTAGTAGTCAAAGTTCTTCAAGTTCAACGAGTTCTAGTGAGAGTAAGGAGTCCTCATCTAGCTCCGAGAAGAACACCACTAGTGAATCATCTTCAGAAAAGACCCAACCCTCTAGCGAAGGAAGTTCTGAAAGTACAACTGGGACAACGGAACAACCGTCAGCTAAAGATAATGGCACACATCCGTCGATCCAGATACCAAATCAAACATCTGTGCCAGAAGCAAATGCCTCGTCTTCTTTATTTGGCAATACTATTGAAGGCGGTGTGTTAGATTCTGACGCTGTGATACTAGACGATTCCTTGCGCGTTAGTGAAATGTCTGAGTCGAATCTAAAGGGATTTGAATTACCATTGCTGTCTACTTTCAGCAGTAAAGAACGTGCAATAGTCGTCTACGAAGGCATCAAACAAGTAGGGAAATCAGAGGTGAAGGTCACATCTGATAGTCAGAACGAACAAGAAAATAACTATTCATTGACGAATGCGAGTCAATTGATGAACTATCTGTCGATTCAACTATTTGGTAAGAATTTTGATCAACTAGCACAGACAGAAGGAAGTTTTGAGACGAAAGAAGCAGGGGATTTGCTCTATAAAGACAATTCTTTGATGGGTATTTATATAGGAAGCAATCGCTATTTAGCTGTGGATAAAGACAAAGAAACGAAGAAGGATTCCGAAAAGAAAATCGTTCAAATAAAGGTCTTGGATAGTAAAAATAGGAATCTTAACGTACGGAAAATTACTTTTCCTGCTCTTACAGAATATGGCAAAAAGCAAGAAAAAAATTATCCAGCGAATATGGACTATAAAGCAAATCCGCAAACCCAATCTTTTATTCAAAAGATTGCTGACAATGCGCAAAGTCTTGGAAATAAATATGACGTATTTGCTTCCGTAATGATTGCACAAGCGATATTGGAGAGTGGGTCTGGCACTAGTGGATTGTCTCAAGCGCCATACCACAATTTGTTCGGTGTTAAAGGAACTTACAAGGGTAACTCCGTGAACTTCTCCACCGAAGAAGATCGTGGGAACGGTCAAAATTATACGATTCAGGCTTCCTTTAGAAGTTATTCAAGCTATGGTGATTCGCTTGGGGATTATGTGACACTGATTCGAGGTGGCATTCAAGGGAATAATAAGTACTACGAAGGCTCTTGGCGATCAAAAGCAAAGAACTATTTGAAAGCAGCGGATAATTTAACTGGCAAGTACGCGACGGACACTTCCTACAATCGAAAAATCAGTTCGTTGATTGCGGCGTATCACTTAACCAAATATGATGCAAAACAAGCGTCAAAGACGCCGCTTTCTACTGGAACAACGAGTGCGATACTCGTAGGGAGAGACAAGATTCCAACTGAATACAAAGAACGAATGAACTACCCAGATTATGATGGGAAGAATTATAACGTTTCAGGCTCCTACCCCGTCGGACAATGTACTTGGTACGCGTATAATCGGATGGCACAGCTAGGAAAAACGGTTGACGATTTTATGGGAAATGGCGGTCAATGGGGGAGTAAAGCTCGTGCTTTGGGATACAACGTATCAAGCGAACCCAAGTCCGGTTATCTTGTTTCTTTCACACCAGGGTCCGCAGGTTCTGACCCAAGCTATGGGCATGTGGCATTTGTAGAAGCAGTGGGAAGTGAGGGAATTCTAATCTCCGAGTGCAACGTCGTTGGCGGAACAGCCATTTCTTATCGTGTTATCAATAATGATCTCGCACGCTCTAGCTTAGTTACGTATCTTTCACCGAAATAGAGGGGAAAATGAAGAAAGACAGAAAAATCAAAACATACGTTTTTATCGGATTATTTTTCTTATGCCTGATAGAGATCATAGTATTTTACAAAATCCATCAGGTTAACGGAACGTCCATGGCACCGACTTTGAACAACGGCGACTCAGTCATTGTAAAAAAGCATACACGTATCACAAGGTATGAAATGATTGCTTTTTCTATTCCGAAAGAAAAAGGGATGTTGGTCAAACGGGTGATCGGCATGCCTGGAGATGCTGTCATTATTCAGCAAAATGAATTGATTTTGAATATCGGCGATCGGGCGGCGTTCAATAATACCTACCGCATTCACTTAGAAGAATATCAAGCGCAACAACTTCAGCATATAAAACGAATCCCCGTAAATCAGTATTTTGTGTTGGGAGATCATATAGATGTATCAAAGGATAGTCGAGAATTCGGATTTGTCCAAAAGAAGTCAATAGAGGGGATTGTGATTGACCGGATATGGCCGCTGAATTCTTTCGGACGAGTAAATTAGGGGAGCGTACGGAATGATAATACTTGAAATAGTGACGATACTTTTTGTAGTAACGACCATCGGATTGATGGGGTTTCGAGTTTTTATAAATTATAAATTGGCACTTATACGAAAGGAACCAAACCAATCGACGACCTTTCTTAAAAAGGTTGATTATATAAGTAAAATTGAGCAACGCAGGCATATCAACTATTTATTAGTCGCTTGTTTAGCTTTGGCGATCTGCTTATTGATTCTAGTGGGGACGACGATTTCCTTACAAGCCAATCTGAATCATACAAAGCAACACGAAGCCCAAATGAACGATCAGATTACGTTATTAGAGCAACAGCAGGAGCAATTAGTTAAAAATGTGCCACTGAAAAATTATCCTGAGCAGGGTGTAGGATTGAACGTTTACAACTGGAAAAAGCTCTTCTCTTCAGAGGAAAGAAATTCAGATTTGCAAGCAAAGATCGAATCGGACATTTCTCAAAAAGTGGTGCAATATTTTGGTCTTTCGACAGTCGTGATTTCATTGGATGTGCCAAGCAAGACTCTTTCAATCAATTTAATCGGAAAAACAGACAATGCGGCAAGTAAAGAGACGATCAAAGAAAACGTAGCTGCTTTTGTCAAAGAAGCCAGCGACGTTCCAGGATTGTCACAAATCCATGTGCAACTGACGACAGCGGTTGGTAAAACAAAAAAAGTTGTCTACAACGCGGATTATAGCCGAGAAAAAGATACAAATGATTTTAAGAAAATCAATGATCGTGAACAAGATGTCGAAAAAAAAGGAGGGAAAGGGTAAGTGGTCGCAGATAAGAAGGGGAATAAATGGTTCTCTGTCAATTCGTTAAAAGAATTTATTGACGATGTGCCAGAAGACAAACTTTCAATAGATGAGAGTGAAGAAGAAATAAATAAGATCCAAAAACAGTTGGCGCAAAAAGAAATTGAAATTCAAACTTTGAAACAGTCTTTGAAAAGCTTAGAAACTAATAATCATGCACTGCTTCAAAAGGAACAAGAACAGTTAAAGACGATCGAACAATTAAAACAGCGACAAGAAGAGCTCCCAAAAGAGCAATTGATGCAGCTCCAAGCGACACTTAAAGAAACGACCAAAGAAAAGGAAACGTTGGTTGAAAAAGGCGCTGAGCAACAAGATCAAATCAAATCCCTCAAGCAAGAGATTAGTGAGCGGAAAAGCCAGTTAGAAGAATTGCAACACGTAAATGAAGAATTCGAGGACTTAAAAAAAGCGAAGCAACAAGACATAGAACGCCTCGAGACCGAGAAGGCTCAATTAGTCGATGATTTGGCGAAAGCACAAGAAAAACAAGTGCTTGAAGCCAATCAGCAATCAGAGATAATTCAGAAACTAAAAACTGAAAATGAACAATTGAAAAAAGAACTAGCGGGCCATCAACCAAAAGCGCTTCAGCAAGAGACCGAAAAAATCCAAATAGAACTAGACGAGGTCAATCAGCAAAAAGAAGAATTGCTTGTTCGAACGGCTGAGCAAGAGGCAATCAATCAAAATCAAAAACAACAATTAGAGGCTGAGCAGTCGCGTGTACAAACCTTGATTCAGCAACTTAAAGAAGAAAAAGCACTTGTAGAAACTGGTCATGCTGAAATCGTTGAGCGAAATGAAAGAATCCAAGAACTAAAACAAGACCAAGAAACTGCAAAAATTCGATTGGATGAATTTGCTTCTTCTACAGAGTACCAAGCAATAAAAATAGAACAGTTGACTAACGAAATTGAGAAAACAAAAAAAGGCTTATATCAAAAGGAGAATGAACTAAAAGAGCAGGAAGCCGTTAATTTAGATTTAGCAAATCTCACAAAAGATTTGGAAAAGAAATTGGAACCGATGCAGCATCTAAACAATCAATTGGAGGAAGTAAAAATGGCAGTAGCAAATGAAGAAACGTTAAACAAACAAGTAACAGCGGAAAAAGAGACATTAGACAAAAAAATGATTGAACAAGAAAAACAACTTCAGCAACTAAGCGAATTATTAGAAGAAAAGGAAGCGTTAAACAGCGCGCTTTTTGATGCACACGAGAAAATTTCAAAATTAGAAGAAAAACAACAGTATGCCAACGCGTTAGTGTCAGAAAGAGACAATTTAAAAGAAGCACTAGAAAAATTAAAAACTGAAAAAACACCTGAAACGAGTGAAGAATTGACCCAAGCGAAGCAGCATATCATTGAATTAGTAGAGAAAAACGATACTTTAAAAAAAGAAGTGATCCAATCCCAACAAGAGATCGGGGAAGTATTGATTTCAGCTAAAAAACAGGCCAATCGCACGATCGAAGAAGCTCAGATAGAAGCCAAACATATGATCAATTCTGCTGAATTGGAATTGGAAAATATCGGTAATCGAGCAAAAAAAATCTTGATCGAAGTATCAGAATCGAAGGAGAATGTGTTGACCATGTATGAGGAGCTCCAATTTAAAGTGAGTCAGCTCTCAAAGGGTGTTCTTTTTCAAGAAACCGCTTCTCAAGAACAAGAATAAGATGATCATATCCCATTCAACAGCTTCCTGATGAATGGGATTTTTTTAAAGGAGAGAAAATGAATGATTTTAGTGTTAACTAGAAACGTAAATAAAGAACAATACATTAAGACATTACTTGAAACACTGGGCTATGATGTTTTTTGTTCGGTTCAATTACTAGACGCCTTGCTATCTAATAAGAAAGAAATGGACCTATTCGACTATTTTCCTGTTGTCGTGATCAGTGAAACCATTTTTGAAAGCGAATTTGAACAAGCGAAATCACTCTTATGTGAGAAGGGGCATATCATTGTTAGAAAAACAAATTCGGTAACCGGCTTACAGGAAAGTAAAGTGGATGGTGTCTGCGAGATTCCTCTGGCAATCGGGCTTGAAGAGCTACGAGATACTTTGGATGAAATGAAAGCAAAAGAGAGCTACGAGAAGAAATCTGTTCGGGAATCAATGGTTTCATTAAGTATGCTTGAGAAAAAAATAGTGAAGCAATTATATACTGCATTTCCAGACAAAGTATCTAGAGATCAATTGATCCAACAGCTGTGGGGAGATGACGATACAACGAAATCAAGACTTTCCAGTCTGTCTAATTGTGTCCACAGCATTAATCAGAAAATGAGGGCTATCCAACCTTCAAATGAAGAAAAAGCAGTGAAAACCCTTTGGAGAAAAGGATATTTCTTAGATGATGAGGTTTACTCATCAATAGAAGAAGAACGGTTGATCATTTTGTGACTCATTCCTATAAGCAAAGTCGTATTCCGATAAATGGAAAGCGACTTTTTGGTATGTAAAACGGTTCATACCGCATTTCAACAATCAGAAACGTTCATATAATATGACAAGATTTCAGTGTCGAAGAGGAGTGAAACGGTGTATTTTATTCTGATGTTTTTAGCAGTAATCCCAGCAGGTTCACTTATTTACATGCTTGTTTTCGCTGTGCAAATCGAGTACCGAGATTGGAAAGATAAGAAATGAGGGCAGCGAAAACGGTTTTAAAGAAGCGCTTTTCAGGGCAAATTTCACTAACATTAATCATGAGGGACCTGCCACATCCTAATTCACAGTATGTACGCACATCCACTTACACAGAGTTCTATGCAGGTTCCTCATTTGCTATTAAAAAGTAGGAGAAGTAATTATGACTATCGAAGAGCGAAGAGCCTTGCAGAGGCGATTGAAACGAATGACACAAAATCCAAATTGGCTTACCGATCCCTTTACACGATCTAAAGTATATCACTTAAGAAGAAAGTTATACCCAAATCAATTTCCAGAAAAAAATATTCCTCTCTCTTTCTTACCGGAGAAGAAGATTTACTCTCTGCCTAGAAGAGTATCCGTCGTGGTGACATATCCTGATGGTACTCAGAGAATGTACGACACTCAGAACGAAGCGATCGAGCATGAAGATATTCCGATGTATCACTTAAAAAAATATTCAAAATTGAATTGCAAAGATTCGCAAGGAAGGTTTTTTCGCCGAATTTTGCATTTTTGATTTAAGAAAGAAGGACAAGCATTATGTGTACAAATATGACAATTACGTCAAAAGAGGGAAGTCTTTTTTTTGGAAGAACCATGGATTTGAATCAAAAAATGTTTCATACGGATGAAGATTCTGTAAAAATCATGAACATACCGGGAGGTGCAGTAATCAATAGTCTGTATCATTCTTGGACAAGTAAGTATGCTGTTTTAGGCGTAGGTATCGCAGGTACAGCAGTCTTATTTGACGGCGTCAACGAACACGGACTGACAGGCGATTGTCAGATTTTGATGGAAGCTACTTGGGAAAATGAAAGTAAGATTTTACAAGATGGGAAAACGGCTCTTTATGGGGAAGAATTCGTTACCTATATATTAACCAACTTTAAAACAGTTGATGCGATTCGGGCACATTATGAAATGTTTACTCTGATCGATGAACCTTATGTATATAGAAAAGAAACCTTTCAGTTTCCATTACATTTTTGTTTTATTGATGAAACTGGTGTCGGAATAGTGTTGGAGCCTGTCGTCAACGGTGGGTTTAAACTTTATGAATATATCGATGTCATGACGAATAGTCCTGAATATGCGTATCATACCACGAATATTCGTCATTATTTGGGTCTTCAAAATATTGATGCTAAGCCTAGAACGATTAATCATTCTATCGCATTAACCCCTATTGAAAATGGAACAGGCTATGGTCTAATTGGGATGCCAGGAGATTATACGTCGCCTTCTCGTTTTATTCGCGGTTTCTATTTAAAAAATATGATTGAAGAATTTTCAGAGAGAGACGGAATCAATGCACTTTATGCATTGTTCAGGGCCTTTATTATACCAAAAGGATTAGAATTAAATTCTCCCGAAGATATTTCTGGTGATTATACCCAGTATTGGTCCGGATATGATCTGAAAAATAGAACACTGTACGTTCAAACAGGTGAAGGGCTTACTTTTACTGCTAAGCAAATGCAAACCAATGCTACAGAAATCACCTATAATGATATTCGATTTGATAATCTGGTTTATACGATCAACGAATAAAAAGGGAAGGAGAGCTTCTAGTGCTTACGAATTTTCGAGACATCGGTGGCGTGCCAGTAAAAAATGGTCGTTTAAAAGAAGGCTATTTTTATCGAAGTGGTCAATTAGTAGATTTGGACCAATCGGATAGTTACTATCTAATGAATACGTGTAAAATAAGTAAAATCTATGATTTTAGAAGTCCGAAGGAAAGGAAACAGGCACCCGATAAGAAGCTTGGAAAAGTTTCCTATGAGAGTATTGATTTACTGGAATCGACAAATAAAAAAGACAGTGTATCCCTGCAAGCGATGTTAAAAAACGCCAACAACATTGAAGCGGCACTGCTCACGACCTACGAGGATCTAGTAAAAAGTGACTCCGCTTCAATCGGATACCGTCAATTTTTAGAAGATATATTAGCTAGAAATTCTCCCTGTATCTTTCATTGTTTTGCTGGGAAAGACCGCACGGGCGTTGCAGCCGCATTGATTTTAAAAATCGCTGGGGCATCTAATCAGGATATTTTAGCGGATTATTTGCAAACGAATCAGTCAAGAAAAAAGGCAAATGAAATCCTCTTGTCTCCATACAAAGACCAAATAGATAAAAAAACATATCATGCCCTTCAAACCGCATTATCTGTGAAGAAGGAGTATTTGATACATGCGGCAGATCAAATTAAGGAATGTTATGGTTGTTTCGACTCTTATTTGGAGCGTGGTCTAGGATTGGACAGAGACTTTCAGCACCGCTTTAGAAAGCAATTTGTGGCAATCTAATTAGTATCGATTGAAAAGCCACCTGTATCTATAGGGTATAGGTGGCTATTTGTTTGAATAAATACAAACAGGAAAACCCATTTATTTTTAGGAAAACGAGCATTTAGGGCAAAGCAGAGACAGGTGTTATCGTAAGGGTATTAGATCGCATAGGGACGGCGTTTGTTGGTAGTGTCGCGCAAATAAAATCTTGTTTCCTCGTTTGGGGGTTCGTTGTATCCGAGGAAGCGCCTTGTTAAAATTTACGTAAGGAAAACGTCTGATTCGATGTTTTTTTAATTCGTATAGGTGGTGGGATAAATGAAAAAATCAGAGACACGTCGTTCACTATCTGCTGATCGACAGCCACGCGTTATTTCTAAAATTCACATGAAGCAGGGGGTCTGTAAGGTAGCTGCCTGTGTTTTTCTATGGGCAAATATCGGCCTTCTTCCGATCCACGTAGTTGCGACGGACACGACAGAATCGACCAGTGATACGACGGCACCTAGTACTTCTACAATGCTAGAACAAGCAACTAGTCAACCCGCACCTTCTCAAGAGACCTCCACAACGACGAAGAAAATCACTTCTCACGCACCTGTGTCCCTAGATGAGACAAGCGCTTCCGCAAAACAAGACGCCTTAAAAGAGAAGCAAAAAAGGGTTTCTCCGCAAGAACCGCGCCCGTTTTCGAGTGATTGGTACGCAGAGGAAGAAAGCGGGTGCATGGTCATAAAAAGCTATACCGGAGATCCCGCAACGATCAAAGTTCCCTCGGTCATTGAGGACAAACCCGTGGCGATCGATCTGAATGCTGTGCTTGGCACGTATTTAAGAAGCCAGACGAAAGCGTTTGAGATCGAAGCTTCGAAGGAGGGGCAGGCGCCTGTGAAGGTGACTGGAACATTTGAACAGTTATTTATGGATAATCTCTCGCTTTCTTCTGCACTTTTTGCGGATGCGGACACCTCGACCATCGAGAATATGAGGTCTGTATTTAGCGGCTGTGAAAACTTGACCCGCGCGGATGTTGCGGGCTGGGATACGAAGAACGTCCGATCTATGGCAAATCTATTTAGCGGCTGTAAGAACTTGAGTCAGGTGGATGTCTCGAAGTGGGACACGGGCAATGTAACGAATATGGCGTCGATGTTTTTATCCTGTCATGGGTTGAGCGCCTTAGATGTGTCCAATTGGGATACGCAAAATGTTTCTGTCATGTATTCCATGTTTGCTAATTGTCGGAGTTTAAAAAGTTTGGATGCTTCTAGGTGGCGGATCGAAAAAGTATTAAGTATTGAAAGTCTGTTCAACGGATGTACCAATCTGATTCGTTTAGACTTATCCAGTTGGAATACAGTGAATGTCCAAGCGCTGTACGGTGTATTTGGCGGATGCGAGGCGCTTGCTGAATTAAAAATAACAAGAGATTTTATTACCTTTTCACTTTTACGAGAACTTCCTGTGTCTGAGAACAATGGAAAGACCACGTATGCTTGGGTAATGGATGATGGGGAGACCGTTTATGATTCGACAAGTGAGATGGTCGCTGGCCATCATACTCTGAGGGATGACGCCGTCCACACCTATACGATCCAGAGGCAGCATGAAGTAGCGTTTGATACGGACGGCGGCACGGATACACCTGCAATGCAAAAGGTTTTTGAAAACAAAAAAATAACTGATCCTGCCTACTCAGGCACGAAAAAGCAGAACACTTTTATCGGTTGGACCTTGAACGGTCAGCCGGTTGATTTTACAACATTCGAGATTACGAGACCAAGTACCTTAAAGGCACACTGGCGAACGATTCAATACGCGGTCCGATTCAATAAAAATAACGGAGCGGGGGCAATGGCAGACCAAGAATTCTTCTATGGGGAAGAAAAAACACTGACACCCAATGCATTCGTCAGAACGGGCTATACCTTTAAGAATTGGAACACCCGAGCAGATGGGCAAGGAACGACAACCTATAACGATGGGCAGCTCGTGAAAAATCTCTCTGAAATAGAAGGGGATCAGGTTGATCTTTATGCCCAGTGGCACCCGATCACCTACAAAGTTACCTTTGACAGCGCAGGCGGCACAAGCACTCCCGAACAAAGTTATACGATCGAACAAGGAATCAAGACCTTTGCGACGCCGACGAGACCAGGGTATACCTTCCAAGGCTGGTATGCTGAGAATAAAAAGATAGAAAAAATCGAAAAGGGGAGCACAGGAGATCAAGAGTTAACTGCAAAATGGCACCCAATCACCTACAAAGTCACCTTCGACAGCGCAGGCGGCACAAGCATCCCCGAACAAAGCTATACGATCGAACAAGGAATCGAGACCTTTGCGACGCCGACGAGACCAGGGTATGCCTTCCAAGGTTGGTATGCTGAGAATAAAAAGATAGAAAAAATCGCAAAGGGAGAGACGGGGGAACAAAGGGTAAAAGCGCGATGGAAAGCTACTTCCTACAGGGTTATTTTCGAGCCGAATGGAGGAACGGGCGACGCGTCAAGCCAGCATTTTATCTACGACAAGACGTCGAATTTATTTCCAGCATCGTTTACCCGTAAAGGCTATTTCTTTACAGGCTGGAATACGCAGCCAGACGGCAAAGGGACCGCGTATTCAGATGCGCAAGCGGTGAATAATTTGACAGCGGAGCAGGAGGGTTCGGTCACCTTATATGCCCAATGGCAACCGGATAAAACAGCATTGGAGGAGCTGATCAATAAAGAGAAGGAGAAACGCCGCCGCAAAACGAGCTACACGAAGGACAGTTGGCAGACCTATGAGCGGGCGATGGCAAAGGCGGAAAAGGTTCAGACAGACCGCCAAGCGACCGTGGATGAAATCCAGATAGCCTTGACGAGCGTAAAAAACGCGATCGCACAGCTGGTGCCTAGTAAGACGTCCGATACAAGTCAAAAGCCTGCGCGCAAAAAAACACCGCCACAAAAAAGTGCCCCAGCGAAGAGCTATCCGCGCTCGGGCACGCTGTCAGAAACAGGCCTGAAAATCTTAGGACTCGCATCAGTCGCCATCGCGGTTGCGGGTCTCATAAAACGGAAGGATGACTAACGAGGACGAGTGTTTTCTTCTCTCATGCCAGCGGGTTGGGTCTGTTCGAATTGGCGGATGTCATATTGGACAATCCTTCTACCTGTGGCGATAACAATAACTATAGAAAAACTGCGTGAGTCACGGTTCGTATACGTGACTCACGCAGTTTTTTTAGTGCATTCATAAAGGCTGTATTTCCCCAAAAATCCCCTAAATATGCTTCAGCAAATTCTTTTCTTCTTTCTTTACATAGTCGATGAATTTTTTTACTGCGGGTGATTTGTAGCGCAGCGGGTTTTGGGCTAGATAGATGGTTTGGGTCAAAAAGGTCTCTTTGATATAGATCTCGCGGACGCCAAAATTTTTCATGATACTTGATTTAGGGAAGATGCCAATGCCTAAATTTTTACTTGTTAAGCTGAGTAAGGTCAAATCGTCCAGCACTTCGTAGGTGATTTTCGGGGACAGATTTTTTTCAGCAAAGAAATGATTGATGAGCGGCCGCAGTGTGCTTGGCTCGTGAAAGGTAATAAACTCATAGGCTAACAGCTCCTCGATCGAATAATATTTTTCACTGGAAAGCGGCGAGAGTTCGCTGACGATAAATACCACCGGTTGGGTATGGAAGGTCGAAATGGTCAGATCAGAAAATTGGTCAAGGTCAGGGTGCTTGTCGTTGCCGGTAAAAAAGACGGCATCGTATTTTCCTTCCTGCAACTGGAGCAGTAGATTCATCGTATTATTTTGGTTTCCCCGAATTTTTAAATGGCTGATCTGCGCGTATTCTGCTAGAAGATTCGGAATAAAAATGGGTCCTAACGAATACACGAAGCCAAGATCGATGCGGCCATTCTCCGCATTTGTCAGGGAGTAGAGCTCTTCTTTTCCAATATCCAATTCGTTGATGGCGCGGTGCACACGTTTTTTATAGAGGGCACCAAATTTATTTAATTGGATACTCCTGCCGACGCGGTCAAAAAGCTTTACTCCTAAGCGTTCTTCTAGATTACTGATGGATTTGCTTAGCGCGGGCTGGCTGATAAATAGCTCGTCCGCGGATTGCTGCATGTTTTGAGTATTGGACAAGTGGAGAAAATAGCGCAACTGCTGCACATTCATCGTAGTCGCTCCTTTTTTGTTTCCAGTATAGCGCATTTCGATAACTAAAAGTTATTAAAAATAGAAAAAACGGTATTATCTTCTATGAAGTGATCGCGCTATGATAAAGAAAAAGGAGGCGACGTTTTGGGTAAGAAACAGTCTAAACTAATGTCTGCTCAAGAGGCAGTCAAGCTGATCAAAGACAACGATACCGTTGGATTTTGCGGCGCTGGCGGAGGCATCACGGAACCAACAAAGGTCATCTGTTCATTAGCAGAGCGATTTAAAGAGGAGCAGCACCCAGCAGATCTGACATTGATCCATGCGACGGGGCTAGGGGATAGAAATGATCGCGGGATGTCCCCGCTGGCAAAACGAGGAATGGTGAAGCGAGTGATCGGCGGTCATTGGGCGCAATCGCCAAGGTTGGCAGAAATGGCCGAGCGAAATGAGATCGAAGCCTACAATTTTCCGCAGGGAGTCATCAGTCATTTGACACGCGCCGCTGCATCGAAGCAGCCGGGGATCTTCACCCATGTTGGCTTAGGGTCGTTTATTGATCCCGAGCAGAGTGGCGGTCGATTAAATGAAAAAACCACGGAAGAATTAGTGAAAAAAAGCACAATTGATGGGAAGGACTATCTTTTCTATAAAACGACACCGATCGATGTGGCGGTGATTCGCGGGACCACCGCGGACACAGACGGCTATATCTCGATGGAGGATGAAATCATTTATGGCGACGCGCTGGTCTTCGCCCAAGCAGCACATAACAATGGCGGAAAAGTCATCGTGCAGGTGCAGAAGGTCGTAAAGGCTGGCACACTGCATCCGAGACAGGTAAAAATCCCAGGGTTTTATGTCGATGCGATCGTAGTGGATGAGGACCAATCACAACTGTATGTCGGTGGAAACAACCGATTCCTTTCTGGGGATTATACCTCTTACTTGGATTCTACGGAGTTGATTCCCTTGGATCAGCGAAAAGTCGTTGGTCGCAGAGCGCTGTTTGAGGTCTGTTCTGGAAATGTCGGCAACGTCGGTGTCGGGATCGCTGATGGGATCGGGATCATCGCCAGAGAGGAAGGGATACAGGACGCCTTCACTCTTACGGTTGAAACAGGAGCAGTCGGGGGCGAATCGGCTCAAGGAATCTTCTTTGGGGCGACGTTGAATAGCCGGGCGTTGATGGATATGCCTGCACAATTCGATTTTTATGACGGCGGCGGCTTGGATGTCTGCTTCTTAAGCTTTGCGGAAGTGGATGCAATAGGCAATGTCAATGTGCATCGCTTCAATGGAAAAATCGTCGGGACTGGGGGCTTCATCGACATTTGTCAAAATACGCAAAAAGTTGTTTTCTGCGGCACGCTGACGGCTGGGGGCTTAAAAACGGCGATCCATGATCAGAAGCTGACGATCCAGCAAGAGGGACGCTTTAAGAAATTTATTGAGAAGGTTCCTGAGATCACCTTCAATGGCAAAGAGGCCATCGCGCGGGGCCAAGAGGTCTATTATGTGACGGAACGCGCCGTTTTCAAATTGACCGCGCAAGGGCTGGAACTGATCGAGATCGCACCCGATATGGCTATTGAAGAGGACATTGTACAGCAAATGGGTTTCCGCCCGATCATTTCAGACACGCTTCAGGTGATGGACGCGCGTTTATTCAGTGAAGCGATCATGGGCATTAAAGATGAATGGTTAGCTAACCAATTAGGAGGAAAATAGAATGAAAGAATTGCCTTTAAAAGTCAACGATACGTGCTCTTATACCAAAACAATCAGTGAATCGGATGTGTACCTGTACGCAGGGATCACAGGAGACTTCAGTCAAATGCACATGAACGCAGAATTCATGAAGACGACACCCTACAAAGAACGGATCGTCCATGGGGTCTTGACCTTCTCCTTCGGGTGTACGGCATCGACCTTGATCCAGCAGCAAGCAAAAGCAGACATCCCAAGTGTTTCCTACGGGTATGACAAATTGCGCTTCATCAAACCTGTCTTCTTCGGAGATACGGTGACAGCGAAGTATACCGTGAAAAAAGTAGATGTAGACGCGATGAAAACCTACTCGGATGTAGAGATTTTCAATCAGAAGGGGGACATTTGTGTGTATGCACAGCACATTTTGAAATTTATTCCTGAAGAGGAGATGACCGAATGAAAATCTGTTTTTTAGGCGCGGGGGCTTTAGGGAGTTCCATCGGCGGCACGCTGGCGCTACATGGTAAGGACGTTTACTTAGTGGATCAGTGGCAGGAGCATGTGGATGCCATCAATCAAAACGGATTGATCTTTATAGAAGAGGACAAAGAAATCCGTGTACCCATCAAAGCCGTCATGAATCCTGCTGAATTAGATAAAATGGATCTGATCATCGTATTGGTCAAGTCCTTCGCAACAGAAGCCGCCATTCGACAAGCACTCCCATTGATTGGGGAAGAAACCGTCGTATTGTCCCTGCAAAATGGGCTAGGAAATGAAGAAATCATCGAAGAACAAGTCGGCTCCGAAAAGATTATTGGCGGAAAAGCCTACGTTGGCGGGGTGCTTCAGGCGCCAGGAAAAGTCATTCCCGGTGTGAAGGGCAAAGAAATCTGTATCGGCGAGATGGACGGCAGTCATTCCGAGCGGATCACAGCCATCGCGAAAGAGCTGAACGATGGCGGAATCATCACGAAGGTCAGCGATAATATCAACGGAATGATCTGGGACAAGCTGCTGATCAATGTCGCCACAGGGGCATTGGCAGGAATCACCGGACTTGGCTACGGCGACTTGTACAAGATCAAGGAAATCGAAGAAACAGCCTTTGCGGCGATCGAAGAAGGCGTCGCGATCGCCAAAGCCAACAACATTCGTTTAACGACCGAAGTTCCCGTTCAAGTATGGGCAAAAGCGGCTGTTGGCTTGCCTTACGAATTTAAGACATCGATCCTGCAAAGCTTAGAGAAAAAGCAAAAAACGGAGGTCGATTTTATCAACGGTGCGGTCGTTCGCTGGGGCGTGAAAATGGGGATTCCTACCCCTGTAAACAGCGCATTGACTGCCTGTGTGAAGGGCATCGAAATGAAGAACGAGGTGATGAAGAATGACTAAAGCCTATGTCGAACATGTCGCTCTTTTCGTCACAGACATTGAGTGGTACATCGAGTTCTTCCAAACGACCTTAAATTGCACCGAACGCATGAGAAAAGAAGAACCCGGTCAGCCGCGGCAAGTTTGGCTGTATGGGGGCATTCAGTTGATTGAAAATACAGAGCCGCAGCCGACGGGGAAGCTCGGACACTTAGGGATCATGGCCGACAATCAAAAAGAAGCCTTGGAAAAAATCAAAACCTACGATGTCAAACCGTTGCCGCAGGGAGGGAACTGGTGGCAATTGCCAGACGATCTTTGTATTGAGATTTTACAAGCAAATCCAGGCACTGTGAAAGATGTTTTAGACATTGTGCCTTGGCAATAGTAAAGGAGAACCCAGTCATGAAAAAAATATTAATGCTTCATGGAGTCAATCATAATATGTTCGGCCACCGCAACCCAAAACATTACGGAACGGTGACGCTAGATGAGATCAATGCCAACATGGCGACGCTCGCAAAAGAATTAAACGTCGAAGTCGAAAGCTATCAAACCAATGATGAAGGTAAAATGGTCGATCGCATTCATCAAGGATACAAAGACCATGTGGACGCAGTGATCATCAATGCAGGAGCATGGACCCATTATAGCTACGCCATTCGAGACGCGTTGGAGATTTTAGAAGTTCCCTTTATTGAGATGCATATGTCCAATGTCCACGCGCGGGAGGAATTCCGCCACCATTCTGTCTTATCAGAAAAAGCCCGCGGTGTCATGGCAGGCTTTGGATTTGAAACCTACCAATTGGCCCTGCGCGCAGCCGCGACGATGACAGAATAAGGAGGCCAGCGATGCGATTTGGTGCCTGTTTCAATTTTATTGCTCCCGGAAAAGAAGGGATCAGCCGAGAAAATATCCGAACCATTGCCGAATGCGGCTATGACTACCTTGAGCTCCCGTTGTCAACGGTCATGGAGCTGTCAGAAGAAGCATTCGACGCGCTGCAACGCGAAATCGCCAAAACAGGGATTCGCTGTGAAGGCTGCAACGGCTTCTTGCCAGCAAGCCAGCGAATCACCGGAGAGACCGTCGATGAGGCCGCCGTTTTGCACTATGTCGAGAACGCCTTCCACCGGGCCAACCGCTTAGGGGCCGAATTCGTCGTTTTCGGCAGTCCCGATGCGAAAACAGTCCCGGCAGGTTTTCCGCTAGAAAAAGGCTGCCAGCAAGTCGTCGATTTTTGTAAAAAATTCGCCCCCTTGGCTGAAAAATACGCGCTGACGCTTGTGATCGAGCCCTTGAATAAAGGGGAATGCAACATCATCAATACCTTTGAAGAAGGCTGTCTGATCGCGAATCACGTCCACCACGAATCAGTCAAGGTATTGGTAGATTACTACCATCTGATGCTGGAAAAAGAACCCCTTACGCATCTGGAGGCATACGGACCAGAACACTTGGCCCACGTCCATTTTGCAAAAATCCAAGGCCGCAGATTCCCTGTATCGATGACGGAAGATGCCCATTATGCACCTTTTATCCAAACCTTACAGGCAATCAATTATCAGGGAAGAGTCAGCGTTGAAGCCTTTACAGACGACCTTTCTAGCGATGCAGCGCAGACACTGGCATTTTTTAAAGCGGCTTTTGGCGCAGAAGAATAATGACTATACCGATTACTCGTATTCATACAAAGACCCTGTCACATCAACTGTGACGGGGTCTTTGTATCACTTATTCTGAACCTAATACACGCATAGCCAACCGATCATATAGTCTGGGTATGAGCTTCGTGAATTAAGTAGAGTTTATAGAAGTTTCTTACAGCAGAAGTGATAAATGTACGAAACGATCAAATGTAATTAACCTGTACGGTCGTATATATAATGAATAAAAGATTAAAAATAAAAGATAAAGATGTTATAATTGATTCACTTATTCTGTTAGGAGGTCAAATTATGATTGCGTTCACCAAAAGCAAATGCAAGGTAGCGGTGGTACAAGCTGCCCCAGTGCTATTTGATAAAGAAAAAACGATTGATAAAACAATCCAATTGATACAAGAAGCGGGGGAAAAAGAAGCAGATCTAATTGTGTTTCCTGAAGCATTTATTCCGTGTTATCCTAGAGGATTTTCGTATGGGTTCGTTGTCGGAAGCAGAACGATGGAAGGCAGAGAGGACTGGAAACTCCTATACGATCATTCTGTAGTCGTTCCTAGTGCAGATACTGAAAGAATCGGCGAGGCCGCGAAGGAGGCCAATGCGTATGTTGCGATTGGCATCAATGAGAGAGACCCTAAAAATTGTACGCTGTATTGTAGCTTTCTTATCTTTAGCCCAGAAGGGAAAATCGTTTCTAAGCATCGAAAAATGAAACCTACAGGCACGGAGCGTTGCATTTGGGGAGATGGTAATGAGGGCGCTATTTCCACTGTCGATACAGACTTTGGAACGATTGGCGGGCTGATTTGCTGGGAAAACTATATGCCATTGGCTAGAGCTGCGTTGTATCAAAAAGGGGTATCGATCTACTTGGCACCTACGGCAGACAATCGGGAAGAATGGCAGCATACGATGCAGCACATTGCGATGGAGGGGCGTTGTTTCGTGATTGGGTGTAATCAGTATGTCACAAAATCTCATTACCCAGAAGGCCTGCATTATCGGAGTGAATTAGACCATTTGCCTGAAGATTTATGTCCCGGAGGAAGTTGTATTGTCAGTCCTTTTGGGAAGTATCTCGTGGACCCTGTGTGGTCTCAAGAAACCATTCTCTACAAAGAGCTGGATATGGAACAAGTTCCACTTAGCAGAATGGACTTCGATTCGACGGGGCACTATTCACGTCCTGATATCTTTCACTTGGAAGTCAAAGAAAACTAACGATTGAATTTCTTTTTAAAAGTATAAATAAACGTCTGATTGCTCTATTAATAGAAGCAACCAGACGTTTTTAGATGAATTAATGACAGAAGCAGCGAGCTTCTGACAAATAGTTTGGCTATCTACAGAGGGTGTAGTGGATTCTTTATGCCTTTTCTGGAGGATAGACACTCAGTCATAAATCACCCAATAATGAACGAGTTCAGGGGATAATTGCTCCTCGGAATAGGTAGTCAGCGAATGGTTCTTCAGGGAATTATCGCTGGGATCTAGCAGTCGATAGCCGCGATCACTGACATGGGTCAAGACGAGGGTATGACCGATCGTTGTGAACATGCCGGGCTTCGCCGCAGCAAGAACCGGGATATCCTTCTCTAAATACGGGCGTGCGTTTTGAATATCTGTGCCCAAATCCTTGTAGGTATACTTATTTTTTTCCGCAAAATCCTTATAGATCGACCATGAGGTGCCTTGATCCGTGAAGTAGTTATTTTTACTCCAGTTTAGAATGGTCTCAGGAGAAATTTCCTTGTTCTTTATCCGCGAGTCAATGATGGCCAACGCGTCAAGCGTGCAGCCGTTCATCGCAACGGTCGGGGCTTCGTCTCCCCAGCCATAAGATACATTCGCCCAGCGCTCATCTGTTTGCAGCAAAAGCCAGTGCGTCAATTTTTCTTTTTTTAACAGCTCTCTGACCTTTAAGGAATAGGCCCGTTGAGGCTGCAGCATCAGCTCGTCTTTTTCAGCTAACTCCTTTTTAAGAAGGGTATTTTCCTTCTTCGCGCTGCGTGCATGGGCTTCAAGAGTGTTCTTCTTTTGATGCTCCATGAGTGCTAAAGAAAAAAGAAAGACATTCAGTAAAAAGAGGATCAAAATGACTTTTACCGGTTTCTTTAGGCGACGCCTCTTTTTGAAAAGCGTACTGAGGACGTTCATTTTTTCCTTGATCATTAAAAAACTTCCTTCACAAAGTTTTGTTACGAATTCGTAACGCAATTGTAACATTCGAGAAATCTTTTAGCAATATAAAAAATATTCTATTCGAAGTATTTTTCTTCTAGCAATTGATCAAGGGAAGAGGAATGTCTTGAATTTTATTACAACTATAGGAAAAGTCCGTTTCATGGCATCATTTCCTCATTATGCGCTCTCGCGTTAATAATTTTCTTATTTTTAGTAGGCAATTGATGAATATATGACCGATTAATCTACTATCCTTTTAAAATCCGCTATTATTGCTAATATATACTAGGTATAATTAGAGGGGATTTTTATAAAGTAGGGGTGATTTTAATCGAGAAGGTAGCGGATGTTGTTTTGGGTATACTAGAGTCATTGAAGAAGGTGCCCTTTCCCAACCGATTGTTTTTCTTGCTGTCCTTGATTTTTGGGCTGATGATGGTAAACATCGTTCCGCCGTTACAGGCACCGGATGAGGTGGGGCATTTCATTAAGGCGTATTCATTTTCAGAATTCAAGGTACGTCCAGAAGCCTTCAAGGAGAAGCTGGGAAAAGAGGAGAGTACGTGGGGGAATTTTGGTTTCGAAGTGCCTTACACAATAAAAAGTATGAACTCCTATGCAGTAGATATGAATGGGAAAAAAGAAAAATTCCCCTATTTTTACGAAGGTGTGGACAAGGACAAGATTGAAAAGGGTGAGAAAGCCTTTATTGGGACTGGCGGGATCACAAATTACTATTTCGTCAATTATATTCCTCAAATAATGGGAATAGCCGTCGGAAAAACGTTAGGCAAGCCGATGATTTGGCAATACTATGCCGCACGGTACGCAAATTTATTCGGCTATATCTTGATTATGTTTTTTGCCATCTGGAAATTTCGCTTTTCTAAGCTGGGGGCTGCCGTCCTGGCGTTAAACCCAATGGCACTTTTTCTAGCTTCGTCAACATCAGGAGATGCGATGATCATTTCAATGAGCTTCCTGTTCATCTCTTGGCTGACGGGTCTGATCGGAAAAGAACGACTATCGAATATGCAGCTTTTGATCAGCGCGTTATTAATGATCACGCTCGTTCTGCTGAAGCCTACGTTGATTGTCTTAGGAATGCTTTTCTTTTTGATTCCCAATAGGTCCTTCAGTATTAAAAGGAAGGCCGTGTGGGGAATCATCATTTTTGCAGCGTGTATTTTGTGTTATGTTATCTGGAATAAAATGATGATCGATCAACAGCTTCTTTACCGAGATTTCGGGAATCCAGACAAGCAATTGGCGCAATTTCTAAAAGACCCATCGATTTTCTTTGAGAACGTACGAAAAAACTATTTATTTGGGGTGAAGGGAGACAGTATTGTCTATTCCTTTGTTGGGAAATTTGGACTATTAGATGCGCCGATGGGGCTGCATTGGATCGTACTGTATTTTTCAAGCCTCATTTTAGGTTCTTTAGTCCAAGAGAAAGACGGGCAATCCTTGATCGTTTACCAGCGAGTCCTTTTATGTGTGCTGATGGCTCTTTACACGCTGCTCACATTCTTCGCCTTGTATCAAATTTGGAACAAAGTGGGAAGAACAGCCTCAATCGAAGGCCTGCAAGGGAGATACTTTATCCCAATCAGTTTGGTAGTTGTCCCTTTGTTTTCAAGCAAAGAGGCAGTGTTGACTATCAAACCAATGAAGATGAACATTGCTGTCTCTCTAATTTTGGTCCTCGTTTTGATTGCTGCAATCGTCACGCTGACTGGTCGCTATCCAGCGGCTATGTAAATTAGAATCATTAAATTGCCGCAGCACTCTTTAAGGCCTTCGCCATGGAACGAAAAGAAGCCCTACTCTTCAATGAGTGGGGCTTTCGTGTTTCTAGCATTTGGAAGCTTTGCAAATTCCGAGGAACAATTTGCTATTGAATCTCTTAAAAAAGAGTGCTCAATTTTGACCTCAATTTTTGTCTGAATAATACCACAACAAAAGCCAGTCCGCCGAGCCCCCCAACTAGGAGTATCACAACAATCGGTTGAGAGAAGCTGTTAAATTCAGAAAGACTAGCGATGATTTTTAAGACGATTACGCTTAAGGTGATCATGACTGCAGTCGATTGAACTACCTTCAAATAGTAGTTTCGATTGTGCGCGATTGGGTAAATATCAAGCGATCGAACGATAAAGTGATAAGCAAGAATTGTTGTAACGACTGAGCTGAGTATTGTCGCAATAGATAGCCCAAATCCCTTGAATAAATATATACAAGGTGTTTGAAGAAGCAGCTTCAATAAAAGAGTGAGTGAAGTAAATTGCATGGCCTTCTTATGGAAGCTCAGAGCTTGTAAAATAGAGAGCAAGACTGTTAGAATGCCGAGTATGGATGTGCTAATAATCGTTGCTGATAAGTACATACTTCCAGTTAAGTTGTACCCAAAGAATAATGTGTTCAGAGGAATGCTTAGGAGCATCATTCCTATTGATGACGGAACCAAAAAGGTAAATGTTAATCGCAGTATCTGAGAGATTCCTGTCAATAATTCAGATTTCGTTCGTAGGATACTCAGCAAAGGAAGAGAAGAAATGGTGATCGACCCAATAATAGCCAATAATATCGGAGCTAGTTTATTGGGATTTGCGGAAGCCAGAGTATACAGTGTTTGAAGTTCCCCCAGACTGCCTTGTGGGAAAAACAGAACATACAAGGCCTTCAACGAAAACTGATCAATTAATTGCAGAATAGAAATAGCAGACCCTACATAAACGAAGGGCAGGGATTCTTTGATGATATCGATAGCGAAATGTCTTGTCGTTTTCAAAGATGTTATAGGCGAGAAACTAAAATGCTTAAGTCGGAACATATGCCTCTTTCTTCCGACGAAAAGCAGATAAAGAATCGCAAACAAGCCACCGACACAGGATGCAAAGGTACTTAATACAACTGCCGATAAAATACTCCCGTTAAAACGAACTCGAATCAGATACGTTCCTGCCAAGATAACAATCACTCGAACCAACTGTTCAATAAGCTGGGAAATACCAAATGGAAAACTAAGGTTTAAGCCTTGAAAGTACCCTCTCAGCGCACTGAGTATGGGAATGAGCAGCAAGGAAAAGCAAAGGCTTCGTATGGCGGTAGTACCAGCAGCATGATCAACGATCGGACTTATTTTACTTAAAACAGGGGCAAAAATGAACATTAATAAAGCGGAAAAAATTCCGATCACTTCCATGACTGCCAAGCCACTTTGGAATAATTCCTTTATTTGAACTCTATTTCCCGTCCTATTTAACCCAGCAATTTTTTTTGCAATCCCACTAGGAAATCCAGCCGTACCTAGTGATAGAAACAACGCATAAGGCAAATACGCAACATTATAAAGTGCTTGAGCTGTCTGCTGATCTTGGATCGTACCCATGAATTTCAGCCAAGGAATCAGATAAACAAATCCCAACACCTTGCAAATCATATTAAATAAAGAGAGCCAAAAAGTCCCCGCGAGTAATTTTTTCTTCATTTCCAAACCTCCACCCTACTATAGTAAGTATAAATATAGTCATTCATGCGGTTGCATAACAACTGTTCTTCTTAAACATTAATTAACAAACGATACTCTGGTAAAGGATTTGGAATGCTGAGTCGAAGAACACCGATGATCTTCGTATGTTTGGACTTCAGTACAAATTTCTCCAAAAAAGAAAAGTAATCACAACCCCTTAATAAAACGATATAATAGTTGTAAATCCCTTTATATCAAGGATGCAAGAGATGCTTGATAGGCTTTTTTACAGGAATTTGATAGGGTAAATTCAAGGAGGCAAGTAAATGACCATCGGGGAAAAGCTTCAAAGTAAACGGAAGGAACTCGATTTAACACAGGGGGAAGTGGCTGAAAAACTGTACGTGTCTCGGCAGGCGGTATCGAATTGGGAGCTGGGGAAGAATTACCCAGACTTGGAGACGATCGTCGCGATCAGCGAGCTTTACCAGATTTCTTTAGATATTTTGTTAAAAGAAGATCAACACGTGGTGAAGGGAGTCAAGAAAACAATGAATAGAAAATTTTTGGGCATGGCCTTTTATTTAGTGACGCTACTGAGCATGGGGATTTGTGTGCTGGTGAATGTGCTTTTGGATCGCACGCTTACGTGGTCGTTGATCGTCGTACTTTCATTAGCGACCGCAGACGCCTTGGTGTATTTTTTTGCCAAGAGGAACCGTTGGCATCCTTATCTTTTGATGGGCGGCGGTAGTCTACTATTACTCACTTTTTTAGGCTTGCTAGATGTCACGTTGCAGCAATCCGACTATATCCAAGGGTCCTTTTTTGTGGGGATAGCACTTCCGGTAAGCCTTCTTTGGCTGGTGCTAATTTGGAGTGTCGTTTTGATTCAAAAAAGAATGAAATGGTCTCTTTACTATTCCTTCTCGCTCTTTTTCTTACTCGGGATCGTGGGAGGATTTCTGACGAACCTTTTCGTCCACAGTGAGCCGCTGTGGTTCAGCACGCTCACTAGTACCATCCCGTGCGTTATTTTATCCGCATTGTTTTATGTTTTAGGAAGTTATTTTGACAAAATCAGAGGGTAAGGAGAACAAAGATGGAAAGCGCCTCTATTAAAGAGCGAACCATTGTTAAGTTAGAAAATAATCGCATCAACAAGAATAAACAGGCAGAGTAGTGTGTTAGCTACTTTGCCTGTTTTTGACTAAATTAGAGCAACGCCATTAATTTCTTTATATCTCCATTTAACAATATTAGCATGTGGCTGGATCATTGAGTTTTGAGAATCTCCTCAGTATAGCTACTTGTCGGGAAAGCAAATAAAATGAATGATGTTTCTAAAATTAAGCTAATTGTTTTCTTTAAACCAATCTTTTCCTTCTTCTACAGAATTATAAATTTTTAAGTTTGGAAATTGTATTTTTCGATCTTCTTCTGAAACTTCAAATAGATACCGTTCATTGTTGTAAACTTTGTAGTTGTCTTCAGATACCTTCACTAAAAAACTGTCCTTTTTAGTGAGCTCAATCGTACTGCTCTCAACCTCAGGATCAATGATATACGATTCAAAGACAATGCAACTCGATAAATAGAAACAACATATTGACGAGAGTAAAATAATTAATTTGTGCGGCTTATTCCTACGTTCTGAGAAAATACTGTTAGCACGATCAATTAATTGATACTGCTTGCTGGAAGCAAAGGAAGGAAAGTAGGAGATATTTTTATCTGAACATCTCCGATCAATGTGTTTCCCGACGTGTAAGAGTGTTTCGACATAGTCGATTTTTTCTGTTTGATCCAATTGAGAAACGACAAATTCATCCGCTTTTAGCTCAATAATTTGGTTAAAAGAGTCCTTAAAAATGTATATCACAGGATTCCACCAGTAAATTATCGAAAGAATCTCATATAAATACTTGATCCATATATCATAGCTTGAGATATGAAACAACTCGTGATCTAAGATGTATTTTTTTTGCTTTTCAGAAATCGTTAATTCAGGGAGTACAATGATTGGACGGATAAGTCCTATGACAAAAGGGGGGATAGCTTGATCAACAGTGACTACTTTTTTATTCTTATAATAAAAGCTGGGCTTCTTGCTAAGAATACGTTTAAGTAAATAAACCTTTTGAAGGGCAAGAAAAAAACGGATCAAACAGAATAAGCTGCCAATAAGCCAGATAATAATAAGTAAATTTCCAACACTAAAGGAGGTGCTCCCCGCTAAAAGGAGCTCCTTATTTAGCAACGAGTCAATTTTTGGAAGTAGACGATCAGAAGGAATGGTTATTGTAAAAAAGTACTCTACTGGAAAAAATAAACGGATAATAAAAACAACACTGACTATCATAAGCAACGTTGCGGATAAAAGCTGATTTATCCGCATTTTCTTTAGTAAAAGCACTAAAAATAAAACGATTCCAGAACTTAGTATTAATGTTGATAAAAGAGCTGCAAAAGAAATTATCATTGGAGATCCCTCTTCTTTTGACGAAGGATTTCTTCGAGTTCCTCAAGTTCTTCGCTCATTTTTTCTGAAGAGCTGTTACCTAAGAATTCGCTTAATAAAACTGAAATATTCAAGCCTGCATATTGATCAATCACAAAAGCTTCTTCCGATACTAAAGGAACGTAACTTCTGGTCAATACGGTACCGCTGTATACGATATCTTTTACTTCAATTAGCTTCTTCTTGATCAACTTTTTCAAAGATATTTGAATAGTACTTAGAACTAAATCGGGATTGATCGTATGGATGTCTTTAGCAGTTAGTGATTTTTGAGATTCCCATAAAATTTTCAAAACGTCCAATTCTTTGTTGGTTACTTCGTACTTTTTCATTAGACTATCACGTCCTTTCAAGTTCATATTATAGCATAGCGAAACAATTATTTAAGTAATAAATAATTGTATATTGACAGAATAAAAAAATAGTCAATTGGTATTTTTATATTTTAGTCAGTTAAAGTCGAAAAGCGATAGGAAAGGAGGGCTGAAGGACAAGAAGAAAGAAGCAATTCACCGAGTTGTATAAGAATGCTGCATGAAGAAATCGCATCGGAAATGGGTCTTAGGGTTAATGGTTCAGATGCGTTCTAACGGACTTGGAATGCTTCAATTCGATACATAGATACAATTTTCCCACGTAACACTCGATAAAAGTACATCATACAAAACATTATACAATTGACGTATTACTATTTTATAGACAAAATATTTAATTGTTTTGTCAATATTTATGTGATACTCTATATTTATCGATAAATGATTGGTGGTATCTCAGTGATAGTCAAAAATAATGGATTATATCAATTTTTACAACACGTCGATAGCTATCTGTATCGTTTCTTAAAGCAAGTAAAGTGTCTGTCTAGAAGGCAGCGACAGATACTACTTTGTTTAGTTGTTTTGTCACTAGTTGCATGCATGAGTCTTATAAATGGAATGGTTGATAATAACGCTGCATGGGTGGAGGGTAGTTGGTCGAATAAATCAGTCTTATTTTCATTCAAAGCAAAAAATGACCATTGTAAAGTATGGAATATAAAAAAAGAGGATCAACTGCTAACAGAGAATGTCTTGATAGCTGTGAATTCTACTAGAAAAAACATTGTTTTAGCAAAATCTGGCAATACGATAGAATATCACCTGACAAAATTAAATAAAAAACAAATAGAGCTACGAATTGTTAACCAAGGAAAAGAAGTAGAAAAAATTAGACTTAGAAAAGACAAAAAAACACCTTAATATATGTTGTCTCTAGCACGGCGATATGCCGAGGAAGCTGTATAGGAAGTGAAAAAAATAAAGTGGATTGTACGTTACGTTCTTTTAGTAGTCCTATTATTTCTAATCATACGAGTAGCCATAGAGATTCATTTGGAGGAAGTTCTTATCTACTTAGATCCTATGAAACTGTTTTGGTGTATATTTCAAAGCATAAGAAAAAATATTTTTTAATGGGTTAGGTAATTAAAGCTTTCTGACAAATGATTTTGAGAAAGAGAAAGTTCAGATTAGCTTAGAGACTGTAGACAACAGCCATATAACGGCTGTTGTCTACAGTCTCTTTTTCTTATAATTTCGTATTCAGAGTTTTAAATGAGAGTATTCGTGTAAAACTTTTCGAATGTCCATACAATACTTTCCTTTGTTTTGCATCTGCTACAAACAACAATGACGGCAATCTTAAATGAAGCTTGTTCGGAATTCAGTACAAACGCAACAAGAAAACGGGTACTAAGAAGGAACTAATTGACTCTCTAATCCACCTTAGAATAAATCAACGGTTTTGAAACACCTTCTGAGTTTTCCTTCGTTGTAAAAGAGTAAAATTGTATCTCATTCTGAGACAACTGCTTAAGATTGTAGCGGAAATCAGCGGCTTTCAGAGGGGTTAGTATCCAATGATCATGTGAGGAAAGATAGTCTGCCCCTTTCAGATCAACGATTCCATCCTCGTTGGGGGCCTTCTCGTTTGTTATCACAGCCACAGGGACGCCCTCGATCTGCTTGAATTCAATGATTTGAGCGATCTCTTCTGACCGCCATTTTCCTGAAAATTGTGCCAAAAATGCGGTGGAATCACCGGGATCTTCTGGAGGGGCGACAGAGGAAGCGACACTCGAAAGGGTCGTTTCTGTTGTCGTTTTATCGGCTGATTTTTTTAGTGGCGTGAGTAGCAAGAGGGCGATCAAAACCAACAGAAATAATCCTATTAAACGTTTCTTTCTATACGTGCCCATAAAAAACTCCTTTCGCCGTAAAGTATCCTTCAGTTTCAGTATAGTATAAACGCCAAGTCATGGATAGACGAATAAGCTGTCAAATGCCCTTGGTGTCTCACTTGTCAGCCCACCCAGAGCATCGAAATCATTTATGCATTTTAAGCATATGTTTGACATTGAGTGCAAATATTCTAGTGATTTCACGAAAGTTTGACATTGAGTACAAACATAATGGCAATTTCATGAAAGTTTGACGTTGAGTACAAACATACTGGCAATTTCACGAAAGTTTGACATTGAGTACAAACATACTGGCAATATCTCGAAAGTTTGACATTGAGTATAAAAATACTGGCAATTTCAAGAAAGTTTGGAATTCAGTACAAACATTACGAGGAAATTTGTAAAAAGAATTGTAGGTCATTTTGAGACAGTTACCGAACAGAGGATGGAATCATCGAGCTCCTTAATTTCAGTGATTTTATTCCATGAAAATGCGGAAAAAACACATTCTAGCAGCCCTTCAGAGTCGTTATTCCTCCAAAGAAAGATACTGTGAGAGCGTGTTCGTCAGTTCTTTTCGGACGCGGTCTCGGATGCGGGTGGGCTGGATGATTTTCAGGTGCTTGCCAAAGGATAATAAGTATCTGATCAGCCATTCTTGGTCGGGTAGCTGGCTGGAGACGATCGCCGTGCCCTCTTTTTGCAGGGCGATGTCTGCATGATCAAATTCATCGAACACGCGATACAAGATGTCTTTAGAAAACAACAGGGTCAAAGAAATAGTCTCTTCTTTCCGACTGAGGGCAGGGGTTTCAGGCGGCGCTATCGGGTCGAAGGTCTCATCGAGAAGCTGCAATGAGTGCATGCGGCTGATTTTGAACATCCGAAATTCATTTTTGTTCAGGCAAAAGGCTTGCAAGTACCAGGTTTGAGATTTGAAGAGCAATTTTAAGGGCTTGCAGACTCTTTTCGTGTGTTGATTGTAGGAATTTAGATAATCGAAGGTGATTTTCCTCCTATTTAAGATACTTGATTTGAGACTGTCGAAGGTGTCTTCCTTTTTCTCTTGATACCACGGGGAAAAGTCGATGTCTAACCAACTCTCATAGGAGAGATTGAACAGGGACTGTAATTTTAAATAGGAGCTGTTGCTTTCCTCTGGGACAATCGTTTTTATGCTTGTCAGTGCCAGCAGCAAATGCTCCTGTTCCTTTTTTGACAGTAACACGTTGTCCAATACAAAGTGATCCATCAGGTAAATCCCGCCATTTCTGCCAGTATCTGCACAGATGGGGATGCCGAGAGCGCTGAGGGCATCGATATCTCTAAAAATAGTCCGCGTCGACACTTCAAACAGAGCCGCCAGCTCTTTTGAGGTCGTTCGTTTTGTATTTAAAAGGTGATAAATAATTCCAAATAGGCGCTCGTTCGTCATTTCCGATTCTCCTCCAAAAGTTTTCGCTAAATGATGACAAAAGGTGTCATAGTATCTATAGTACTATTTAACCATAGTCGTGAGGAGGAATTGACATGAAGTTTTCGATTTTTGATACGGTACGCACGAACAATTTCAAGGATGCAGCGATTCAGGAAAAAATTATCGGTCTTTGGCAGCGAAATGCGCCTGCTATTGCTCAGGCGAAGGAACAAGGCAAAACGATCGTGGCGGTGTACCATGAGTATGAAAGTGATTATAAGGGCGATTATTCTGTCTCAATCGGCACAGAGACGGAGACAGCGTCTAATTTCGATACAGCGAACTATCGCTGGAAGGAATATGCCGTGGATGCCTCGGACGAATTTGGCATCCTAAATACTTGGAAGCAAATATGGGCAGAAGAAGACGCCCAGACGCTCCACCGCGCATATGGGTTCGATTATGAAGCCTACACACCTACTGGGGAACAGGCGATTTTCATAGGAATTCTCTAGCTTCCGACTCAGTACCCCGCCCAGATCACACAAGAAACGAAAACCCAGCCGCCGAGGAAAGTCACAGGCGGCCAATATTTGAAATCATCCCAGCACGAGAATCCCCCTGCCCATACGCAGGGGGATCGTTGGCGTCTCGTCATGGATCACGCCCATTGATCGAGCTTTTGCTTGAAAAACTGAATATCAGATCTAGAAACTGTATAGATTTGAAGACACCTTATAAAGTCTTCTTTGATAAAGTATTGCACTCGATTTGACAATCTTAGAATAAAAAAGTACCTATCGAGAAAAATAGGTACTAATCAGAGTAATAGGTGTTATTGTTCTTTATTATCTACTGCTGGCAATTCAGGTTCCACAGAATCGTGTGGATTTTCCAATGACTCGTCGTCTTCATCATCTTCTACTTGTGGCTCTAGTAGTGGAACCGGCTCGAAATCAGAAGGAGGCACGTGAAGTGTCCCCAGAACCTTCGACAGCAGGAGTTTCAAAATACGTGGTAGTGTCAGCCTGTGGCTCCTCGTAATAAAACTCTTGATAGGCGCTCTCTGTTGGAATACTTGCACTCGGTGGAATGAAAGTTGGCGCTTGTGTCATCGAGGTGCTGATCTTAGTAATCAAAATATCTCCCACGTTGATCTGGTCGATGTGATTAATGTTATTTGCCGAAGCGAATACTGTGAGATCTAGATTCAATGCTTCAGCGATTGCGGACAATGTGTCTCCAGACTGGACGGTGTATTGACCAGAATCGTCAATATCATTTTTTATTTGTTCAACTGAACGTGGTTGCCAAGTGGAAGCATCGGCTACATCAGTGCCATAAAGAACCCCTAAAGTGAGTGAACCTAAAAGTGAAATACCCAATAAAAACGTTTTATACTTTTTCATACTCTACCTCCATTACGTTGATTTAATTAAAACCATGCAGCTTATGAAACGAATCGTACATATCCCATAGGTTAAGTTTATCAGATTTTATCGCGATAACGGTCATTATAATAAGTATTAATTAGATAATATGAGTAAAAATCAAATTTTCTCTTTTTTATCAATATGAACGTCAGAGTCTAGCAACCTATCGAATTATTCGGTTAATGCAACCTATCGGAATATCGTAGAAGAAATTAAAAACAGCCGGACACTTTTATGAGTGACCGGCTGTTTATTTCGTCAGATAAATGCAGTAGTAATTAATTCCAATACGCCTAGAAATCCCGAAATGAAAGCTCGGAGGAGTCTATTTTTTATTTTTGACGTGTGGTATTGATTCAAAGAAAAGCCATAACTACAAAGTATGATAAAAAGTAAAAAGATAGCAATCATGAGAACGTTCATTTCCCCAACTCCTTTCAATGATCGTAAGCGAAGCAGGGGGAGTTGTAAAGGGTATTTGAGGTCTGTTTTGAAAGAAGAAACTACAGGAATCGTGTAGTCTATAAACGACATGGTGTAGCAAAAGAGTATAAGAGCGTATTCTCAATTTACATTGTAGTGATTTTCGTTTGAATGCTCAAAGTTTCCATCGCTTGTTTCCACCACAATACCGTCAGAATAAACTTTCAAAAACCCGAGAGTGCCAGAACCACCATCTTCCTTCATGCTAACGCTAGTGGCTTTGATTTTTCTATACGCACCATTTCTATCGGATGAAGATCCAAGATCAGCATATACACTATCATCCGTTTGGTATTTTTCTTGCATAATTTTCTTAGCTTCTTCATAGGTTGGAGCGTCAGTAGTATTTGAAGTGAGTGATGGATCAAATTCGATTACTTGATATTGGTCTACGTTTGAATGAGGCTGAAATGCAAGTGCTATATGCCCGTTGTTCATGTAATACGCGTATACTCTTGTATCGTTTTCATTAAAAGGATAAAAAAATTCTTTAGTTGCCGCAGCAGCGACAGTATCCAGTTTTAGTTCAGTATTCACTTTAACGATTTTCACAGAAGAATGTTCGTTTACTTTCAATGATTTGGTAGGTATCGTAATGGGAACAAGTAACGCAGATTGTGTTTGCTGAAAGTTTGGAGAATTATAAGTTAGTTCAATGCCATCATTTGATTTACCTGTAACCAGATGAAATTTTATAGTTCCGTAAGTGCCGCTAGCTTCAGGATACCCATTAAAAGTAACGCTATAGGACGTCTCATTAGTTTGTTGTTCGTTCTTAACAGAAGTTGATGAGTCCGTAGTATCTATGGAACTATCACTAGACCGATCTGTACTAGAAGTGTTCACACCCCCGTTTTGGCCGGAAGAAGAAGGAGCATTTCCCAGAATGCTAAGAAAAAAAGCACAGACTAACATTAGGATTATTAAACTCAATAGCAGGACCGTCCATTTTAATCGTGTGTTTTTCTTTATCATTTGATTTTGATTTCTTTGCATAATTAACCCCACCCTAAAAAGACTTTATAATTATTATACTGCAACAGCTTGCAACGAACGAATAAATAACGGAAATTGATCTAAGGTTTTATCGGAATAAAAGGGTAGAAGAGTGTGGGGAAATCTGCGAAGGGAAAGAAGAAACTAAAAACCACAGCGCGCTACAGAACATCGAGTATTCTCTTGGAGAAAGTGAACAAAAAGAAGTCTGATTTGTTCTGTAAGCCAACGAAATAATGCAGCTAATAATTCTAAATTTTCAGTTTTGTTGTTTTTGTTTATAAAATTTGCTGGACAAGTACTAATCACAATACTTTAGATAAAAGTCTTCGATTTTTTCTTGAAATTCTTTTGTAGAAATGGTTCCTCGTAAATCAAAGTTGTAAACATCTCCATCAGTAAACTTAATTTGATTTTTATAGGATAATTTTTCGGATTCTTGTTTATAGCAGCCCACGTCTTCAAATTCAGCCCAGGTTTTTGTTTTAAATTCTTTCGTATTAAAATTATAAAATTGCATTCCTTTAATATCCATATAGAAAATAATTCCTTGATGTTTCATTAAAAAAAGTAAGTCGCTAAGACCTTGAAAGAAAAAAATACTGGAAATTCGGAATGCCACAACTATTAATAGTAAAATCGGTATAAAATTCCAAAGGGTTATTGTATTAAAAATCAAGAGAATACTTGCTAAAGTATCCTTCTTGAATAAGCCATAAAGTAAATAAATGCCGTAACTGACACCAGCGATAATGCCACCCATTATGGATGAGCCAAATAGCAACATTTTAAACATATCCAGTGTAGTGATTTGAAGTTTTAAAAAGTTATCGTTCACTTCCATAGCCAATGTCCTAACCATTTTTTTAATTTTTTGTGAATTCAAGCATCCGAAAATTTATCTACACTAATAGTATATAAATTTTTTGAAAGAATGACTATAGTTTTTCACATGTATTAGGTAAGAATGATACTGATTTAGGTTCGGAAAGATGGACGCGAGGATATTTCTTGTTGTTCCCTTGTTATAATAGAAGAAAAAGATAGCAAGAAAGGAGGACTCACTCATGAAGGAAGAAAGGATTAGGCACTATTTCTCTATGTGGGTCACGAGAGATTTTACATCTCTAGATTCGTATTTTTCTAAGGATATCATTTACCGTGAATGTTATGGAGCAGTCTATGCGGGTATAGAAGAAATCCATCTATGGATCAATGAAATGGTACAGAAGCAGGTTGTTTTAAAGTGGGAGATAAAGGATATTTTTCAAGTAAGTGAAGACCGCTTCTTTGTAAGATGGTATTTTGAGGCAAGAGAGGAACAACTTTATTCCTTTGATGGCGTATCAATGATTCGGTTTGATGGAAACACTATCCAAGAAATAGAAGAGTACGAAGCGACGCATGAAACGTTCAGACCCTGCAAAATCACTGGAAAAGAATGATTCCCCATAACGCCCAGGAACTTTTTGTCCCATAAGAGTCACTAGAAAAAGCAACCGCTCTCCAACAGTGTTTTATTTCCTTGATTTTGTGTTTTTTGCTATTATTAGTGGGCATCACACGAACGGATGTTGAAGAATGAAAAAGGGCTGTGCCTCAGAGAATTCCTTGCCGTTATGGAAGGGCTCATCGGGGGATACTGGCGGCTCTCGTCACCCTCTTCATCATCAAAAGGAGGAAAACATGACGATTCAAAAACGAGCCAACGCAGCCATCGGATTAACGATCCTTGTTGCGGTATTATTTCTAGTGTTGCCCATGACGCCGCTTGCTGGTGCGATGAAGGGCATCGGCTTTTTATTCAATGCACTTTTCGCAGGACTTATTGGTTTTTTCTTTTTAAAGGACGATTTTATCCAGCAATTTAAGCATTTCAAATTCAAGACGCTCTTATACGGTATTCCGCTGACGATCCTTACAGGCGTTGCATTCGGACTGCTTTTCCATATGATCGCAGGAAAACCAACGACCAATAGCATCGATTCATCGATCTCCCTCGTCTTCATTTTGACGCAGATTCCATTCATGCTGATGGGGGAAGAGCTGATCTCGACGAACTTGCTGATCGCGTTTGAAAAGAAGGGACTGTCCTTTACTGTTTCGTCGGTGCTCGTCGCACTGCTCTTTGCCTTCTGGCACGTCACGGCCTATGGCTTCCATCCGCTGCAATTACTGCTGACACTGGCGCCGCTTCGTCTGGTCCTGAACTTTTTATGGAAACGGTCCAGCTCCGTGTGGGTATCTTGGATCTGTCATTTTCTCTACGACATGATCAGCTTGTTGCCGATGGCATTTAAGTAAAAATCAAGAATACACAAAAAGGCTCAAATGGTCCTGCCGTTTGAGCTTTTTTAAACTTCTCTGGTCCATGAATCTAAAACGTGAACTCCCGCATGAAGGCAGAGGAGAGTCGGATGGTGGCGAAAGCCAAGAGCGTTCCTGTTATTGCCGCAAGGAGCAACGCATAGAGAAGAGGGTGCTTCCGCGTTGTTTTTTTCAGGAAATAATAGCTGATTAAAAACGGGATCAAGTAAGAAAAGAGAATGATCCGTGAGTGATCTAAAGTGATTGAAATAGTGGTCGTTCGCATGAGAGCGCTCCTTTTTTGTGAGAATGGCGAAAATCAACGGTTATCGAGGCGGTAATAGTCGGTAGTGCATGAGGTACAGAAAAAGACTCACAATCAGGAGTCTTTCCGAAGCTGGTCTCTATCTTTCAAATTGTTGGAAATGGTGATTCCTGTGATCATCCCACAAGCAGCCATCGCAATCCACCAAATGGCTACGATAGGCAATACACGCCGTATTTTCAAGTTCATCCCCCTCATTTCAGTATGCCGTATTAAGTGGGGATGAACAAGGGGAATCAGCCTTTGAGACAGAATAATTGGGAAGTAGAACGTCGTGCAATGGAGAGCATGGTGGAGAAAAAAGTCACTGAGTATTTCGCTTGATCTTTCTGAAAAGGAAAACGACTAACGGAATCGGGAGTTCGATCAAAGCAATTAGAAAAAATGAGTGGTAATCCGTTGAACGCATCACAAAAAAGAGAAAGGTTAGTGCTACCAAGCTGATATATTCACTGAAAAATTTATAGGGAAGGCGGATTGTTTGTGGCTATCAAGTAAAAAAACGAACTAGATAATTAGTTCGTTTCAGGTGAACGATCATTCTTAATTTTAAATATAGCGCTCACAATTAATAAAGATGTAGAAAAGCCTTTCGCAAATTCTAGAAATGAGTTGTTCTGAATGTTGCCTAGAAAAAAGCACAGCACCGTTAGAGCAATAGAAAATTTGAAAAAAGCGTGATAGTTTTTAATCAAATCAACAACTCCCTTTTCCTTTTAGTATATCAAATGAAAGAAGGCTTAAGCAATGGAATTAGAGAGTAAAAAAATAACAATAATCACGTTAGTTAGTAACCGGAGAAAACAGCCCAAGTTTGGGGCTATCGAGCAAAAAACTCCTATCTTTTGTTAGGAGTTTAGGGATTAATTATTTGAATCATAGGTTCATAGCAAGAAGGTTGAGCAATTTTGCGCTGATCACGCCTTCTCTATTAGCACCACATTTTTTTAAACATAACGTAAAAGACTTTTCGTTTCTATTGATAAAGAATACAAAGGCTATTTTAGTAAATTTAAATTAAACAATGCCTGGTCGTAGTTTTCAACATAATATCGAATATTTTTACGGTCTCTCTCTATAATAATGTGTCCTTCAGCGATTAATTTTTCTTTTTGTAGCGCAATGCCTCCAGGGTACTTCGGATTTAACTCACCTTTTGTTTTTAAAGTACGCCAGTATGGTATTTTATCTTCAGTTCGTTGATAACTTGCCCAAGCACAAATGGATACAAAAATTCCAGCAGTCATAGCTTCCGTGAAGTCAGCGTCATTTTCTTTGGCTAAGTATTCTCGAATAGTTGCCACAGTTATTAGTTTTCCTTTAGGGACATTTTTCATGATGTCGTTGTAAGTAAGAGCTGGGGCAAAGAACATTTTCTCGCCACCAAATTTACGAATAGCATCAGGATCGGTAAGAATTTGAATTTTTGGCATATCGCTTTTTTTATGAAGCATTGCATTAAAATCTTTTTTATCTTCGTTTGCCATAAGATAACCTCCTAATTAAAAATGGGACGAAAAATAGTAAAAAGAAAAAAGTTAAAAAAAGAAGAACGCTTCCAGATCCATGATCAATCATTTTTTCCTTCTTGACGTAATAGATTCTAATTTTAGACTAACTTATTCACATTTTGAAAGCAATATAAAAAATTAGAAAATAGGAAAGTTACGAAATTTGTTACCTAACTTCTTTATCTATAGGAGTAACGATTAAACTACCATCTGGATTATAAAGAGGTGTCACACCGCTTGTTGGGACGCAAAGATAATTTACCCCGGTTGTTTCATCAACGATAACCAAATATTGATTTTTATTAGCTTTAACAATTCAAATAGTTAGCGTTTTCTAGAATAAATACCAAGACCAAAGCAGGATAAGCATGGAAGAACATAACCGAGTATTCTATCAATAACCAGATAGATAGTAAACGTTCGATGAAAACAATGACATCTAAATACATTCTGAAATTAGAAAAAAGCATTCCAAGAATGCTTAAAGGGTCAAGCTCTTTTATAAAATTTTAGTGCAGTGGACAGAATTATCTCACCAAGACAAGTAATGATTACTGCAACCAAAATTTTTAAGATAAAATTTGAAAAGAAATCCGAAACAAAAATCATAATTGAGCACAGAATAAAGTAATAAATTAATGATTGTACGGCCATACCATTCTTTTTAAAATACAAAATAATCACCTTCAATTTTTCTTTTAAGTATACCACAAGAAAAAGTGACAAAAGTTTATGTAGTTAAATTATTTAAAGTGATTTTTATGCTAGCTGAGAAACTAGCGTCAGGGAAGGTGCGGTATTTGGGGCTATAGCAGAGTTTTGAATAATAAGTAAACAGTCAAAAATTGCCTGCTCACTTATTATTCAGTTCCCAAATCCTATTTTTTAAAACCTACAGCAACACGATTTGTACCTGTGTTAGAACTAAGAAAAACATTAATCACGTGCCCGTCTTTTGGAAAGTACCCTTCTTTTTCTTTATTGCTGTTAAACTCTTTAAGGGAATAAAGAACAATATGATCAAACTGCATGTAGCTCACCTCTTTCTTGTTCAAAATATAAAATAAATTTTAATGTATATGAAGAAAAAGAGCAATGTGGATTTTTAAATAATTCTGTAAGCGGAGGAAGCAACATAACTCTAATTGTTGGAGTTATTATATAAATAAAAAGCCATCAAAAATGATAGCTCTTTCTTAACAGTTATCGTTTTTTGAAATAAATACCGAAACCCCCAAATAATAAGCAAGGGAGAAGATAGCCGAATGTTCTATCAATGATCATATCGATAGTGATCATCCGATGAAACACTAGTAAGTCTAGAGATATTCTAAAAGCTAACAGAATAAATAGAACAAACGAAAACGCAAAAAGACACCTTGATATAACCTGATTAGTTACTTTCAAAATACCACCCCTACAAATTTTATCATATTAATGATTTTAAAAAAAGTTGGTTATACAAAAAATCCTAAGAATTGTTTATAAGATTCTTTCAGACCAAACCAATGGGGTAAATAAAAAATCCTCACTAGATGCCGCGAACATCTAGCAAGGAACAATTAAAAAAATTTTCCACCTCAATTATAATACGGGTAAGGATTTTTTGCACCTTTTCAAATAAATAGTTTCATTAAAAAAAAACCACATAATATACATGATTTTAACAGTGTATCAAGCTACAATATTCCTACTATCATTAAAATTGCTCCCGGTAGATTTGCCATGGAATGCATGAGGATGCTAGAAAAAATATTCCGGTTGTGCTTGCGATAAAACATTGTTAACGCAATAGACAAAGGCAGATAGTAAAAAAATTCTCGCCAATTATAAAGATGAATACAGTCGAATATAATTATCGAAAGAAGGGTCATGGTTGTCAGGAGCACTTTATTTTCTTTATCTACGAAGCCCATAAACGATTCTCTGAATGTAAATTCCTCAATAAAGGGTGTAAAAACGGACAACATGATGCAAGTCAAAATCGGTGGAATGGTATTAGCCATATTTCCTACAGTTTCTGTGTTGTCAGTCTGAGAGGTTCCGCTAACTAGAAATTGTAAAAAGTAGGAAAGTGCAATCGCAATAACGAGCCAAACAACAGTAGATAAAAAGAATTTTTTCCAATTACCCGTTTCAGATTTAAAACGAGTCCAGGAATTGGGGATATTTTCTTTCCAAATGAACAAGATAATAATAAACAATACTAAGTATACGGTAAATGAAGCCCAAGAATTAGACATTCCTAGGTGTACGATGATTTCCCAAAGACCAAAGTTGATCAGAAAGAAAATAACGATAGTTGCGATTGACCGGGGTAAGAGTTTACTGTTCATAATTTTATTCTCCATTGAAAATGATTTCGAACAATAACTATAGCATTTATCGTTCATTAAAGTAAGGTGGGTAAAAGATTAAATAGTTGTTAGTTAGTTAACGGAAGGGGCAGCATCAGAAAAGCGCGGTGGTTGGAGGTATCACGTTGAAATGTATGAATGAATAGTTAAATAGAAAAGCTTATTCTATTTTGTAAATGAAGCAGATTAGGTTAAAGATTTTTGACATTAACTTTTTTTGCTTCATTTCTCCAATGGTAATCGCTTGTGAATTGGCCTTGTCAGAAACAATACGTATGGATAAAAAGCTTAAAAAGCAACATTGGGCTATTGAGGCTGATTCCATGTCAACACAATCAATGTGAAAGTCATTTATTAAAGATGTTCTTTGTTCAGAAGTGGTGACGAAACCTTCACCAGTACCAAAAGTACCTACTTTTAATGAGGGATCATGTTTTGAGAACGAATGAAGGATGTCTTTATCGGCTTCATAAAAAAGTTGATAAGGAAATTTAAGTTGCGATTGTTTTTTTCGAATGTCGTAGTGACAATAGTTCTTTCCGAGGTAAATATCTGATAAAGAAGAATCAGAAGATATTCCTCCACAAATACCGATATTAAGAACCAACTCTGGAGAAAATTTTTCAAGTAGCACTTGGGTATAAATGGAGCTATTTGTTTTGCCTTGACCGGAGCACAGCAAAATAAATTGATGGATGCCTTGATTTGAAACATAAAATTTTCTGCCCAGATACTCGAATTTTTGTACGGGAGCTAGCCTGTCTATTAAAGGCTGGATCTCCAATTCCATTGCGGAAACAATGCCAATTTTCATAATAGAACCTCCACGCTGATTTTAGAAAAATTGTACCATAAAAAAAGAAGGGAACATGCGAACAAAAAAATCCGTTACTGGAGACAACGGTATAGCTTCAACGCCCGCTGTGCAAATTTATCGGCAACAAAAGGGTTTCGATACCGAGCGATAACTTAAATTTATTTGAACGAATGAGCGATATTGCGTAAAAAAATGTACGTACTACGGATTATAGGAAAACACTTCTACGAAACGTCGGTACTCACTGTAAATAGATAGTATAATTAGATGAAACTAGTGCAAGGCGGTGATTCTTTATGGATACAGTAAAAACACGCAAACAAGGAAATGCTGTAATGATAACACTAGCCAGTAAATTTGATGTGCCAGCGGGGAAAACCTACTACATTTCTCAAGAAACGGATGGAACGATATTATTGACCCCTAAAGTAGAAGACTATTTTGCCCAAGCGAAAGCAAATGAATTTGTTGATAGTGAGGACGAAGGGGTAAATGACTTTTTTGTAGAAAGCGAGCAACTAGATGACTAGCCTTAAATCTAATCATTGTCTGTCCAATTACAAGCACAGACAAAAACCGACCTTACTTTGTTGAAATCGACAGCGATGTTTTGAAAAAGGGTAGCAAGGTGGATGCTAAACAAGTTTATACGATGGATTTTACCGAATGTGGAGGTAGGAATGTTGAGATACTTGGTGAAGTATCCAAAAGAGAATTTATCAACATCGCACAACACGTCCAGATGAATTTTAATTTTCCAATCTGATAGTCTGTGGGTCATCAGAATGAAGCTAGAATTGAGAGAACAAAGTGATAAGCTCCTTATAAAGTAGACAAGGAAATCTACCTTATAAGGAGTTTTTGTCTATCTACGAGAAGTATTTATTCTTCAGAAAGAGAGACTAACGGCTTTTTGAGGGGGTCTCTCTATCGTAATGGAGGAGTGAGGAATGCTCTTGTAAGTGGGGTATCAAGAAAATTTTGATCTTTCCTGATGGAAGTAGTAATTTATTTTTTTATTGATCGTTTGAGCGAATGCGATTTCTCTTTTCGTACTTTCTCCGATATATCCATCAGGATTAATCACAAAAATTTCATCTGACACAGAAATATTTTTTAAATGAATGTTAGATAGTTGATCTATACATTTCTTATCTGGTCTAAAATCAATTGAATGCTCAAAAAAGCAAGGTAGCAGAACAGCATTCCCTTCAAGCGTTAATTTGGCTTCTATTTCTTTAAACAAGTTTTTGAATTTTATTGAACCGCATAGAGTTATGATTTTGATATCAGATATCATGGATTTTCACATTCCCTTTAATTAATTAGATTTTAAACTTAAAGTATTTTTATAAGTATATCAATATCAATTTTAAAAAAATCAAAGTTACTTTAACGGAAAAACTAGCGTCAGAAAAGCGTGGTGTTTAGAGATATTAAGTAAATAAAAGTGTCATCAAAAGTGATAGCTCATTTCGAGTAGTTAGCGTTTTTTTAAATAAATACCAAGACCAAAGCAGGATAAGCAAGGAAGAACATAGCCGAGTATTCTATCAATAATCAGATAGATAGTAAACGTTCGATGAAACACAATTATATCTAAGTACATTCTGAAAATAAAAAAAAGGAATACCAAGAACGCGACCGCAATGAGCCCCTTTGACCGAATCTTATTATTTACCTTCAAATAATCCTCCTTTCAAAATTTTATCCTATTCATAATTTGAAAAAAAGTCAGGTACTGGAAGAAACAGCATCCGAGAAGGTGCGGTGTTTAGGAGAACATTGTTTACAATATAATAAAATGATAGGCAGCTATATTTTTTTCAGTTCATTATTGATCAACTGGAGCAATTGTTTTTGCTCTTTCGGAGATATCCATTCGCTAAGACGAGCTGTCGCAATTGGAAGAAACCAGGTTTCTAAAAGCTCTTTATTTGAATTTGAAAGGTTCAAATACTCGGATAAATAGATTTTAGCAATATATTTTTGAAATAAACGAATTATTGTTTTTACTAAAATGTTTCCATGAGGGAACTCTCCATAACGCAATACAATGTAAGTTCGGGCAACATCCACGAATTTATTCCCCACACAGGAGGTCATCCAATCGAGTATCACGGGAGAATTTTGTTCGATCATAATATTTCCTGGATGAAAATCAAAATGGCATAGACTATTTCCGGCAGGTAATGATTTGACATAGTCTTTTATCTGCTTTTTTGTATACGCATCAATTACTGAGACGTTATCTATATCGGTAAATAGCTTGTCTTTTAATGAAAATTTGTTTTGATAAACGTGATTTTTATGAAGGTCAAAATGAAACTGAGCGAATTCTTTTGAATAGCGTTTCGTTTTGTTAAGGGATTTTAGCATTAATTGAATCATATCTGTTCCCTCAACTTTGGAATAGATGATTCCGATTCGATTATCGATTTCTATCAAACCAAAATTTTTAGGCACATTGGGAATAATAGACTCTATAAAATCAGTACGTTCAAGTTCATTATGAATAATCGTTTCTGGAACACCCGGTCGGAATAGTTTGACAATTTTATTATTATCAAATTCATATATTTCTGCTGTATTTCCTTGCCCGATGAGTTTCATATGTCTTCCTTTCAATTGTTTATACTATGTATTGTCACATTGGCTTTTTTATTGTCTAGTTGGCATTGCTAGTTAAAAAGATAGGAGATATTGAAAGGTAAGAAAAAGATGAGCTGTGAAAAAGCGATCTAGAGGTCAAACAGCATCCGAGAAGGTGCGGTGCTTAGTTATCAATGTTTTTTGAACAACAACAATCACCCCATAAGCGCACGAGATAATTAATGGAAGATGAGCACCAATCATCTATGGAAGCATGTTAGATACAACTATTGCTGCTAGATACCCTATGATCAGGCAGGCGATCCATAGTACGATTTTTTTTAAAAGTGAGGTTTTGTTTTTCATAACGAGACATCCTTTCGCTTGCTTAGTAGTTAAAGTATATATTGGCTAATTGAAAATTACTAGATAGTAAATGCAGTTACCGGAGGAATTAGTTTCTTTAAATGGAAGCTATGTTTAAAAGTTATCCAAATACGATGCCGGAATAATCTAAAAGAGCATGGATCAGAACTGGAACAAACAACGTCCCACTCTTTTTATAAGCTAGGGCAAATAGTCCGCCGCCAATGATTCCTTGGCCTAATAATTTGCCTGAAATGTTTATAAATAAATCAGCAGGTGATCCGTTCGCAACAATTGTCGGCAGTATGCCGTGCATGGCACCGAAGAACAAACCGCTAATGATGATCGCTGTTTCAAAATTATAGTCTTTGTCTATCTTTGTAAATAAGAAGCCTCTGGAAATAAATTCTTCAGAGAAGGCGACCACCACTAAATAAAAGAACGCTAAATAAATCCCTTTTACGGTGAAATCTCCGTGAAACAAGAACATAGCGATATAACCAAAAAGTAATGAGAGACTTAACCAACGAGAGTTCGTCGTAAGCCCTACGTCACTGAAGGGTCGTTTAGTAAAAAACATAAAAGCAAGAATAACAACGACAAATAAGAGACTAATAATAAAATCTGTCAGAAGCTTAAACCCAACATTCTGCGAGGAAACGTCATTCGATCGAATGAGCCAGCCGTTACGCCACAAAAAAGAATGACTAAAGTAAAAAAATACTCCGTAGATAATTGTAAGACTCACCGGGGCTAAACCGTTTTTTATAGATGTCATCATCGTTTCCTCCGATATGCTTAAATCTAGGATTTGTTCTACCAAGTACAAGTCACTACTTTTTCCCATAATCTGAAATGCTCCCGATAGTTGAGAGAAAGAGGGTGTCGCAAAAAATCCTAGAGTCCTCTAAATAAGTGCAACGCTATTTTTAGGAATCATTCAAAGGATACTATACTTATCGAAAGTTTTTATCTTAACTTAAAGAGAAAATCCTTCAATTAATTAACGAAGACAAAATAATTTGGGAAAACAGGCGCTCGTTCTTCAATAGGTGATGAACAAAACTAGAAGGATCAATAGGATATAAATAACCAACCCTATTGGATTTCTCGGATTTAATGTTAGGCCATAACCTATGGGTCTGGATGCAAGGACTTTTTTCTGCTCTTTTGGGACGAGAATCAAAACAAGTAGGGCATTCATAATAAGAACTAATGCCATGATTATGCCGATGTAATTAATCGTTTCATTTAAAAGCAACGTGTTTTTTAACGTGTAGAGAACGGCAAGGATCAACGTAAATAGGACAAGTGCTATACCAACTATTTTATTTTTAGTCATTTAAAACACCTCCAAAAACTTTTCACTTTTAGAATAGGACTGTTGGATTTGTAAATCAAGAGGAATTCCGAAAAGTGTGGGCGGGTCCAGTATTTGGAACTATCGCGTAAAAAAAGAAACGCAAAGAGAGGGGGTCATAATGAAGAGGGTAATTTTTGAAGGATAAAGTAACCTAGTATCATTCCTAAGATGAGCGTGATCAGGATAGATAAAAGTAATGGTCGTTTTACTTTCTCTCGTTTCAGAAGCCAGTAGCTTATGGGCAGCGGGGCTATAAAGCATAAAACCAACACGATAATTTGGAAACTGTTCAAGTTGATAGTAAATGTAGAGACACTCACCGAATCACTCCTTTTGAAGCATAGTATAGCAGAAGCAAGCAGGCGTTGAGAATACAGGTTTCATTTTATAGAGGAATTTGATGGGACGGGAGGGCTGTCCGTTTATATACTTGCAGCAGAGGCCCTAACACACAAAAATAGTATCAATACATCGGTGAGCGGCACCAGAGTTAGCTAGATAAAGCAGACAAAAAGGCAGCCATTTCTGACTGCCTCAACATTGATCCAGCGATTTATTTTAGCTAGACCATGAAATAGTACCAAAGATACTAAAAAACGCAACCGCGAACGGTAAAAAGTACAAAATGAATTAGAAAAATTATGCAATAAACAAGCTCACACGAAATGTGGGACGAAGCTTTAAGATAAATAGACATGAATAAATTGCATATTGAAGTATAGAAAAGAACGTTTGATTCTTTATTTATGATAGCGAATCTGCTATCATATAAGTATGGAGAAACCACAATTTGATTTCATTAAAAGATTGGATGGTACAAGCGAATTTGAAGACTTTCTAAATTCGATACCGGAAAAAGATTCTGCAAAATTATTAGCGACAATCAGTAAAACAGAAAACCACGGATTGCTTGTAGCACAAAGAATGGAGTGGGTCAAAAAAATAGAGGCCGATTTGTTCGAGTTACGATCAAAAGTAGGCAGTAATATTCAACGAGCAATCTATTTTCAGAAGGTCGGGAATGACTACTTGATCACACATGGATTTACGAAAAAACAGCAAAAGACACCCAAAAGTGAAATCCAGCATGCTAAAAGTGTCAGAGAGAAGTATGAGAAAGGAGAACTTCTATGAGTAAAATTGATGAACTGATCAATAAGAAAAAAGCGGACAGTGTCTCATTTGCGGAAGCCTATGAAAAAGAATCGCAGCGCTTGGATGTGGCAATAGCCCTCACGCAATTACGAGAAGAATTAGGTGTATCTCAGCGTGAATTAGCTGAAAAAGTAGGGAAGCCGCAATCCACGATCGCACGAATCGAAAATGGTTCCATGAATCCCAGCCTAACTATTCTTTATGAAATTGCAGAAAAAGTGGGAAAAGAATTACATGTCGAATTTAAATAGCTCAAATGCCAACGTCCCCTTTTTAATAATGCCCTCACAAGCAGTGAACAAGAGATTTACACGAAGAACTGAATGATCGTTGCTATTCTCAGGAGTAGCAGGGATCGTTCAGTTTTTTTATATAAAAAACACGTTTTAAAGAAATAGCAATAGTAAAAATAATGAAATGTATTCAATTTTTACGAAATTTTTTAAAGAATTGGGTATTTTACTCGTCGAGTTATCGTTACCTTGGATGAGGGGGGTTATGAATGGAAAGAGCTGGGGTGTTTTTAAAAATCTTTGTATTATAAGTGTTTGTGCAGATTTTTTGCTTTGATAAACGGTGTTGGGTTTCTAATTTACAACTAAAACAATTGTTTTTTTATTTAAAAAATGTCTAACGGATAAAAAAATAAAGAATAACTATTGAAATTGGGAATTAGAATGTTACAATAACAGAAAATACATAGAGCTTATCATGCGGGGGTGCATTAAAATTAGAGTGGTAATCGTGACAAAAAATATCATGAACGAGTTGGCGATGCAGCAGAAGTTGCAGAAATTAAATTATGAGGTCCTTTGTTCTACGTCGATCTTTGAAATGATCTTGAAGGATGACTATAGTTGGAGCCCGGAATTTTATCAGGTCGTCATTTTGAGTGAGACGATCACAAACAAAGAGTTAGAGGAAATTGTTCCGAAATTGAAGGAAAAAGGGAGACCCGTGTTTAGAAAGTATCTAGATGATCTGTCAACAGGGGAACAGAAAAAATTGGCCTTTTTAGCGATTGATCAGTGGTTAAGTGAAGATACGGCGGCTAATGACTTACGGGAGTTGGTCAGCAATGAGCGTACGTCGGCCGTTGCTTCGACTCCAATTGAAGAGGAGCAGAAACCCGTCAGAAAGACCTTGGATTACATTTTAACGAACTTTACAAAATCCGAGAAGACCCTTTTTAAACTGTTGTACAAATCAGAGGACTCTTTTATGACGCGAGAGGATCTGTGCATGCAAATTTGGAGTGTGCAGCCAACGGATTCAAGACTTGCTCAAGTTTCCGTTTTAGTAAATTCGATCCGAAAAAAATTACTTAAAAAAGGCTTTTCGCCAAATACGGTAGAGACCGAATGGGGAAAAGGGTATCACCTATCAAAAGCCTTTTGTGCGAGCCATAAAGATACATAAAATAGCGCGTTGTCATTCATCTTGTGACAACGCGCTATTTATTTTTCATTGATCAACAAAGGGGCAATCAAGGGCTTTTTGTAGTTAACGTTTCGGTAATCAGTATTTTTTAAGAATTTACTATCTCGCTGTATATAAAAAAGAGAATAGCAGCTTGTAAATTCTTCTCGTATACGTCATAATTCACGTGAAAACGTACGTATAGAAAGAGGGGCTTGTCATGAAAGTAATGACACCAACGAATTTAAGAAAGAGCTTGTTTGAAACGTTGAAAGGTGTAGCAACTGACAACAATAAAATTGAAATTTCATTAGCGAATAAAGATGAGGCAAATGACGGCGTAGTGATGCTGTCCAAGCGTGAATGGCGTGCAATTCAAGAAGAATTATATTTGTATAGAACAGGTACCCTGGGCAATGTGTTGAGTCTTATGGAAAGCGAATCTGATGATGATTTTGAGAAAGCATAATTAAGTGACTAGAAGGTATTGGTTCATAAGGAAGTTAAAAAAAGCATCTACCTTTGTTAGAAAAAATCCATTTGCTATCTGACTATGATGAAATCATCGAGACGCTAAAAAAGAATCCCTACACGCAAGTTAGAAATTTCGAGCAATTGCGTCCCAAAAATAAGTTGTTATATTCTATGAGAATCAATGGAAAACACCGAGTCGTCTATACGATTGATAAGGTGAATAAGGTAGTAAAAGTATATTCAGCGTGGTCACATTATGAAAATAATCTACCCAAATAGATGAACGTGAACAGAAGCTGTAAGTGGAGGGGAATCGTTGAGGCTTGATTTGACTGAAATTTTTTTAAAGAAACAGCTCAACGTTTAGCGTTTCTTTTTCAATCACTGTCTTTCAAGCAGTACACAAGAGATTCTACACGGAGAACGGAATGATCCTTACTACTCTCAGGAGTAGCAGGGATCATTCCGTTTTTTATTTTGCTCCATCTTCTTCATAAGCGGTGGAAAGCTTGAATTTCTTTTTTGCGATCGCAGATAAGGCGGCAGCGATCTTGTCGTAATCGGAATCGATCAGTTGCATATGGCAGTAGACGATGGGTTTGTTCAATCGTAACGAGGGGATGACCGAAGAGGACAGCGGAATATCGCTAATGATCAAATCAACCTCTGTTGAAAGGGTATTGACCACATGCAGATTGTAATAGGTCGAGAAATAATGCAGGACTTCTTCTTGGATCGTCTGCTTCGACAGGGCCGTCAAAAAGGAAATATTGATCGGGGCCGTGTATTTTTCCAAGTGAATATGGCGATCGTAAATCAAACAATATTCGGTCGCTAAATACTCTTTATAGTTCTCAAATGACTTGAATTCCGCGGTCTGCATCTCAAGGGCGATGATTCGCTTGATTTGTTTTATTTTATGACGCTTTCGTCGGTCTTTGTCCACGTTCAAATAATCGGTAAAAATATCTTTTAGATGGGTCACGATCGTTCCCACAAAGAAAATCCGATAATGGAGGCACAAAAGCGCGTAATGGATCGTGCTCCGTTCCTCGGAAGACAGCGGGTTGTACAGATGATGGTCGAGTCTGTCTAGCAGGTGGGAGGCGAGACCAGGGACGCCCATTTCTTTGATCTGACTGTCGCGCAGTAAAAAATCAGGCGCCGCTTTGATCGAATGATACCCGCCCATCGCGACGAGTGCGCTGCACAACAGTTGGGAGAAACGCTTTAAATGTTCGTCTGAATGACGAGGTAAAAAACGTTTCATTTCCTTTGACAAGCGGCTGAAGGACAGACGGTTGGCGGCGGAGTAGGGGGTATACAAGGAGATGCGAACCTCTTCTTTTTTTACGAGCCGCCCTTGACGTTCGCGAAACAGGTGTACGCCCAAGAAGTAGTGGACTAAAAAGAATTTATCCAAGGAGGGGAGCGCATAGACTTCCTTTGGACAGGCGTCTAACGCCTCGGACATGTCTAAAAAACCGTACGCGCGAAAAGGCCACTTCTCTGCGCCGTAGCCTGTGACAAATAAAACGGTGTAGAAAAAACGAATATCGATCTCATTTCCGTGAAGAGACACCTTTCCTTTGGCGGAAATACTCAGGGAGGTTCGGTTCAAAAAGGAATTGATTTCTTGGATTTTTCTTCGGACTTGAATGTAAGGAATATCGAGAAAATCTGCTAGCTGCTGCAGGGTGCCAAAGGAGTGTTGAAACAGCGCTTCGAGTAACCGAAATTTAATGGATTTGCGAATATAGGCATTCAAAAACATCTGCAAATTGACCGATTCAGAAAACTGCAAGGTGAAAAGGAAGTTTGTCGACGAATAATCAAAGACGACCAACTCAGCGAAGTCAAAAAGGACGATGTCTTCCTTTATCGCCTCCACGAGCTTCAACACGGTTTGGTTACTGACGCCTAAAGAGGCAGCCAAAGAATCCAAGGGACACGTTTGCCGCTCCGCTTCGAACACGGTTCTTAAAAGACGCACTTTTTTCCGATCTGCTTTATCAACTAATACGTCCATTGTCCTTCCCCCTCGTAAAGATTTTCTCTCTATATATAAAAAACATACCATGAAAAAATAGCAATAGCAAAAATAATTGACACGCGCTCAATTTCCACGAAATATTTACAACAAATGAGCATCTCTTTTGTCCCATTCTTGTTACTATTAATAAGGAGACCCCAAAAAATAGAGAGTCAGAATAATCAAATGGAAGGCTGTTTTTAAAGGTTTAACGAGAAGCGGATGCGTTTGGGAAACGGTGGGTTATTCCTATTCATCGACTACAGGGTACAGTTTTTCTATTTCAAAAAAGAAGGACTGGGAAAAACAAACAATAACTAGTGAAAGTAGTCACTATAGTATTAAGATAACAAAGAGTTGATAAATGCTTAAAGGACGGGGTGCATTAAAATTAGAGTGGTAATCGTGACAAAAAATATTATGAACGAGTTGGCAATGCAGGAAAAATTACAGAAACTAAATTTTGAGGTTCTCTGTTCTACCTCGATTTTTGAGATGATCCTGCGAAACGACTATACGTGGGGACCTGAATTTTATCAGGTCATCATTCTGAGTGAAACGATCACGAACAAAGAGCTAGAGGGGATCGTTCCTAAATTGAAGGAAAAAAAGAAAACAGTGTTTAGAAAGTATTTAGACGAGGTCCATCCAGAAGAAGAGGAAGAACTGGCGTATTTAGAGATGGATACATGGCTCAGTGAAGACATCCCTTCGAATTTACTGCGGGAAGTGATCAGTAAAGGCGGTGCGTCCACCGAGCAGCAGCAGAAATTCATCATCGACTCATTGGATCATCTATTAATGGATTTCACCAAAACTGAGACGAGCCTTTTTAAATACTTGTACAAATCCGACGCCACCTTTGTGTCGCGAGAAGATCTGTGCTGGCATATTTGGGACACGCACCCAACGAATTCAAAGCTTGCCCACCTGTCAGTGTTAGTAAATTCCATCCGAAGAAAACTCATTCAAAAAGGGTTTCCGCCAAATACGGTAGAGACTGTCTGGCGAAAAGGCTATCACCTGACAAAAGATTTTTATGCTATTTACAGAGACATCCAGTATTAAAAGCGAAGGGAAGAAGCCCTTCTGATTTCAGAGAGACAAATAGAGCGTTGTCACGAGAGGAGTGATGACGCTCTATTTAGTTGAGTGGAATTATTGCCTGATATCATAGTCTAGTCCTTCTTTTATGGAAGCAAACCACGAGATGGGGTTCGAATAAGATAACTCCTAAAATAATGCACGTATGTGGTCAAATTGGGAGATTTATCTAGATAGTGTTAAAATAGAAGAAGAATATAGCCAAAATAGCAAATTATAAAGTGGGTTCTTACTTATTTAAAATCTCTTTACTTTGGAAACTAGAAAGGAGAGGACAGAATGCGAGCAAGTATTTGGAAGCGTTTTATAAACGGAGAGAAAGCGGTTCTTGATGAATTACCGGAAAAAATAGCGACATCTTGGGGAACGTGCTATCAACAAGGAATTGATCCTTATGTTTATAAACCTCAAAAAATATTATCTTTGCAGGAATTAAAAGGTCAACAGCGGAAGAATCAAGACATGATTCGTCATGTAGAACGAGAAATTAGAAAAGTGAAGAAAAAACTACAATTAAAAAAGCCACTATTTATATTAACGGATGAAAAAGGGCGGATTCTTTGGCGAGATGGGAACCATGAGGCAAAAGATTTTGCTAATTTGATGTTTTTCAGAGAGGGAAGCCGTTGGACAGAAATAGATGTTGGAACAAATGCCATCGGTTTGGCACTTGAATCAAAATCAACTGAATCGATTTCTTTAGAAGAACATTATTCCATTGCTTCTCGTGACTGGAGTTGCGCGGCGGCGCCTATTTTCGACGGAGAAGATAAATTGGTAGGTATCTTAGATATTTCGACCTATAAGAATGAATCAGCGAAGGAATATCTTCTTCTGCTTACTGCTATTGCCCAAAAAGTATCTAATTATCTAATGCGTGATTATTTAGAAGGAGAAAGAGAATTACTGCATTACGTGACCAACTACTCTGAGCAAGAAATCTTATGTAACACGCAACATCGAATCATGTATGCACCGCCTGCACATCAGCAACTGTTTGAGGTAGGTAAAGATATCCGTGCATACTTAACAAGTGCGCTACTGTATAACGAAAATCCTATCTTAATGGATCAACGTGTGATTGGTTATCGATACATGATTTATTCGTCTACGGCAACGAAGCCTTATTATTCTGAAGGGGTTCTTAGTAGAAGTGCACGCTACAATGCCTTTTTAAAAAAAGCATTGCTTTTAGCTGAAAGTAGCCTACCGATTCATATTTATGGCGAGTCAGGCAGTGGAAAAGAAGTGGTTGCTCGAATGATTCATTATAATAGTGACGTTCAAGATGGACCGCTGATTTCCGTTAACTGTGGGGCAGTTAGTGAAAATCTGTTGGAAAGTGAACTTTTTGGGTACGCACCGGGAGCATTCACTGGGGCTAATGCTCAAGGATACCAGGGAAAAATTGAGCAGGCAGATGGTGGTAGTTTATTTCTAGATGAGATTGACAGCATGCCCGCTAAAATGCAAACAGCGTTGTTGAGAGTTTTAGAAGACCATCAAGTAACACCGATCAGCGGCGTTGCTAAACAGGTCTCTTTCCGTTTAATTACTGCAAGTAATAAAAAACTACAGCAACAAGTATCTCAGCATGAATTTCGTGAGGATCTGTTCTATCGAATTTATGTGGGACAACTTTTTTTGCCACCGTTACGCGAGCGTCTTGAAGACATCGTTCCTTTAATTGAAAAATTTTGTCAAGAGAATAACTGGTCTATCACTTGGCAACAAAAAATTGAAACAGCAGCACGCACCTTTTCCTGGCCTGGAAATATTCGGGAGTTTAATAACTTTTTACAACGTCTTTATGTGTTTTATTTTGACCAAGAACCTACACTTGATCAACTAAATGAATTAATCCTTTCCGGGAGTCTGTTGAACGTCACTAATCTAGCAGAAGAAGTGCCTGAAGAAAAACGTGAAATACAATTAGCTTTGGAGAAAACAAATTATCATGCCACAAATACAGCTAAAAATTTGGGGATTTCCCGAGCAACGTTGTATCGAAAAATGAAGCAATACAATATAGAAAAATAATCGGTACCTTTTGATTCTTGTCAGATTTAGAAAGGGATAGGAAGTAAATGTACCTCATAAATAGATAAGAGAAGACAAGCCAAACGGGCTCCATCGTTTAGCTTGTCTTTTTTATTGTGAATATAGATTGATACACTTTGAGACAAACCGTCTCATAAGTGAGTCATTAAGAAAGAGAAAAAGAGAATCGAAAGCGGGTAGTCATCGTGCTATTGTCAAAATTGTGAACGCTTTCATTTGAAAACAGAGGCATTAATAGTTGAGGAAGTGTATATAAATAAATCAAAATGGCTCTCTTCGACTTAAGAAAATTGATTTAAGGGCTGATCAATTGAAAAAATATTCACAAAATAAAAAAGTTGGCATAGTTTTTGCGTTAATTAGGATGAAACGGAAATTAAGGGAGGGAGATCTTTTATGACTATTTATGATCTCATTGTGATCGGAGCAGGTCCAGGTGGATATGTTGCAGCAATCCGAGCGGCACAAAGAGGGAAAAAAGTTATTGTGATTGAAAAAAAAGCGGTGGGAGGTACCTGTTTGAATGTGGGATGCATTCCATCAAAAAGTTATTTGCAACACGCACATTGGCTTCTGGCTGCTGAAGAAGCAAGCCATTATGGATTTGTAAAAAAAACTGGAAGTGTTGATTTTAAAAAAATGGTTCAGAGAAAGGATCAGGTAGTTCATACATTACAAGGTGGCATTAAGCACCTCTTTCAAGCTAACCAAGTTACGTACATCGAAGGAGAAGTATCAGAGATAGGCGGGACAACTGTCAAAGTAGATGGCCAAACGGTTACTGGTAAAGATATTTTACTGGCCACAGGCGGACAGCCATTTGTACCGCCAATTGATGGATTAGATACTTGTGAGTACTTAACAACGGACACTTTTTTCTCTATGAAAGAGTTACCAAAAAAGCTGGCTATTATTGGTGGAGGAGTGATCGCCGTTGAATTGGCTTTTGCTATGAGACCTTTAGGAGTGGAAGTGGCATTAATAGAAGTTGCATCAGATATATTGCTGACCGAAGAAAATGACGCAAGAAGCGTGATTAAGAAGAAGCTAAAAAGCTTAGGTATAGACATAGTTACTCAAGCTAAAATCAAACGAATTAAGGAGAATGAAATAGAATTATCCGATGTAAAAATAACTTATGATCGCTTGTTGATTGCTGCAGGAAGAAAGCCCAACTTGGCTTTGGCGGAGAAACTTGGTGTTCAATTAGATCCGGCGAAACGCTTTGTACAAGTAGATACGTATTATCAAACAAGTGTGCCTCATGTGTATGCTGTGGGTGACTTGATTGGCGGATATCAATTGGCTCATGCAGCAAGTGCTGAAGGCTTAAAAGCAATTGATGCAATTTGTGGCGACCCATCATCACCAGTAGACATGTCAAACATTCCACGCTGTTTGTACACCGATCCAGAAGTAGCAAGTTTTGGGTTGAGCGAAGAAGAAGCAAGGGAATTATATGAAGTCGATGTAAAAAAAGTTCTATTCTCGGGGAACGGAAAGGGGATCGCCGCAGGAGAAACAGAAGGATTTGTGAAAATCATTAGTGATAAAAAATATCATCAGATACTTGGAGTTGTGTTAGTTGGAAGTCATGCCACTGAGATGATTCACACATTGTTAGCAGTTAAAGTGTCAGAAGGAACGGTAGAAGAGATAGCAAATATGGTATTTGCACACCCAACTTTGTCAGAAGTAATTGGAGAAACAGCCAACGGTTTGCTTGGAAAAGCAATTCATGGATAAAAAAAGGAGGAATTAAGTATGGCAAAAGAAAACGTATCAACAGAAAAAGCACAATGGATTTTAAAAACAATGTACGATATTCGAAATTTTGAAGATGAGGTTCATCGCATTTTTACAACAGGTGAAATTCCAGGATTCGTTCATCTATACGCAGGGGAAGAGGCTATCGCAACTGGTGTATGCGCACATTTGACAGATGATGATTACATTACGAGTACCCACAGAGGTCATGGACACTGTATTGCCAAAGGGTGCGATCTTAATGGCATGATGGCAGAAATTTATGGAAAAGAAACTGGGTTATGTAAAGGTAAGGGCGGTTCTATGCATATCGCTGACATTGATAAAGGAATGTTGGGGGCGAATGGCATGGTTGGCGGAGGATTCCCTATCGCAGTTGGAGCCGGGTTACGGAACAAATACTTAAAAACGAAAGATGTTGCGATTTGTTTCTTTGGGGACGGGGCAGCGAATGAAGGAACGTTCCATGAAGGAATAAATATGGCGGCAATTTGGAATCTACCCGTTGTATTTGTAAATGAAAACAATTCTTTCGCGGAGGCGACTCCACAGTGGTACTCATCTGGTTCTAAAACGATTGGAGAACGTGCTGCGGCATATGGCATACCAGGGGAAACGGTAGATGGGAAAGATTTAATCGCAGTTTATGAAGCAGCAGGGAGAGCCATCGAGCGGGCGCGTTCTGGAAAAGGACCGACATTGTTAGAGTGTGTCACATATAGAAATTACGGACACTTTGAAGGGGACGAACAAAAGTATAAAAATGATGCAGGGAAAGAGAAAAAGATTGCTGACGTGGATTGCATTACTGCTTTTAAAGACTATGCCTTAAAACAAAAGGTATTGACTGAAAAGGAAGTCAATGAAATCGCTAAAGCTTCAACTGAAGACATCCAAGCAGCAATCACTTTTGCTCAGGAAAGTTCAGTTCCGAGACCGGAAGCGCTGTTTGAAGACGTATACGCATAAATAAAAAGGAGGAGAAAGAATCATGACAAGACGAGTAACTTTTATGAAGGCTATCAATGAAGGCTTAGAACAAGCGATGGAAAAAGACGATCGGGTTATTTTACTTGGTGAAGATATCGCAGGAGGAGCTGAAGTTAAGCATTTAGAAGATAAAAACGAAGATGCTTGGGGTGGCGTGTTTGGTGTAACTAAAGGACTGATGCCTAAATTTGGACGAGAAAGAGTCATCGACACACCCATTTCGGAAATGGGCTATATGGGAGCTGCGGTCGGAGCTGCAGCAACTGGTTTACGCCCCGTTCCAGAGCTGATGTTTAATGATTTTATCGGCTTTTGTTTGGATACAATTTTAGCGCAAGGATCAAAAATGCGTTACATGTTTGGTGGGAAGGCGAAAATCCCAATGACTGTGAGAACCTGTCATGGTGCTGGTGCCAGTGCGGCTGCGCAACACTCTGGGTCTTATTATGGAATGCTGGGATCAATCCCAGGCGTAAAAGTTGTGGTCCCTTCAAATCCATACGATGCCAAAGGGTTACTATTATCGGCTATAGAAGATGACAACATTGTTATTTTTTCGGAAGATAAAACCTTGTATGGTTTAAAAGGGGAGGTTCCAGAAGACTATTTTAAAGTTGAGATTGGCAAAGCAAAAGTAAAAAGAGAAGGAAAAGACCTAACCATCGTCACAATTGGAAAAATGCTCTATGTAGCATTGGAAGTGGCGGATAAATTAGAAAAACAAGGAATCGAAACAGAAGTGATTGATCTAATTACAGTTGCACCGTGGGATCAAGAAACAGTCTTAACTTCTGTGAAAAAAACCGGGCGTTTAATTGTTATTGATGAAGCGAGTCCCCATAACAATACGGCGACTGATATTTCTTCTGTTGTAGCAGACAAAGCTTTTGATTATCTCGATGGACCAGTTAAATGTATTTGTGCGCCGAATACGCCGGTTCCTTTTGCAGCGAATTTAGAAAAATTGTATTTACCAAATGCCGAGAAGGTTTTAAACTCTGCAGCAGAAATTATTGATGACTTGAAAAAATAAGGGAGGTTCTTATTCAATGGCAGCAGAAATTATTATGCCTAAATTAGGGTTAACGATGACTGAAGGAACAGTTGATACGTGGCTAAAAAATGAAGGAGATGCTATCACTAAGGGAGAAGTTGTCTGTACGATCAGTTCTGAAAAGCTGACGCATGATGTGGAAGCAACAGAATCAGGCAAACTGATTCAGATACTTGTACAGGCTGGTGAAGATGCGCCTTGTCAGGCGCCGATCGGATTAATCGGAGCTGAAGGAGAAGATGTGACTGATACAGAAGAAAAATTGGATACTCAAGACAAAGAAGGAAAAAACGACGAAATAAATGAACAATCGTCGGCGGAAAAAGAACGCCAAAAAGATACATCCCTCCAGACAGATGCTGTAAAGAAAGAAGGCGCTCGTTTCTTTATCACGCCATTAGCAAGAAAAATTGCTGAAGAAAAAGGGGTTGACTATACGCAAATCAATGGGACTGGAGGAAACGGACGGATTACTCGAAGAGATGTCGAAATGTACGTACCTGTTCTAGAAACACCAACAATGTCCACGACGCAACCACAGACAGAAGTAGCAAAGGGATTGTCTGGTATGCGTAAAACAATTGCGCAGCGAATGATGACAAGTCTTCACACAACTGCTCAAGTAACGATTCAACAAAAAGCGGATATTACACATTTGCTTGATTTTATCACTGAGTTGAAAATGAAAGCAGATATACCCCTTGTTGATGGACAAACAAGTATCACAACTTTATTGGCGAGAGCTGTTGTTTTAGCCTTAAAAGAATCGCCAAAAATGAATGCTTGGTATGATGGAGAAATCTATAAGGAAGTTTCTGAGATACACTTAGGGATCGCGGTTGCTTTACCTGAAGGGCTGGTTGTTCCAGTTATTGAAAATGCAGATCATAGGACGTTGACAGATTTAGGAAAAACCATGAATAGTCGTATTCATGATGTTCGGGCAGGATCACTTGATGGAAGTCATTACAGTGGTTCAACATTTACGATCAGCAACTTAGGAAAAAGTGGTGTAGAGTACTTTACACCAATATTGAATCAGCCGGAAGTGGGAATATTGGGTGTAGGTACATTAATAAAAGAGTTGGCATTATCGGAAGAAGGGAAAATAATCGAACAGAAGAAACTTCCGTTAAGCCTAACTTTTGATCATCAAATCATTGATGGTTCGCCTGCAGCAGAGTTTCTAAGCAAAATCATCTATTATTTAGAACATCCCTACAGCCTTGTATTATAAATTGGGTGACAACATAGATATCACTATTAAATAAAGTACGATACAAGAAAGAAAGCATCCCATCTGTCTTCAAGGATGCGGACCATGGAATCATTAGTAAACAAAAGGTAATTCGTCTTCCAAGTAAAGGAATTGACGGATTACTTTTTGTCGTTGTCAAACAAATAGAATTTATCCAAGGAAAGGCATTCAGTTGTTAAGTCATATTTGTCAAAATTCCGATTTTCTTCACCCTACAAATACCTCTCAACAATCGCCTTGTTCTCAGGCCGTTTTGCCATCTCCAGCGCGGAAATATCATGAATGACGGTATCTAATGTGATTTGGTCCATTTGCTCCTCGACTTTTTTTTGTAAGAGGTCGTATTCTTTCGAAAGTGCCGTTTGGATATTGGCACCGACAACACAGTTGGGATTTGTTTTTTCGTCTACTTGGATCAATTTTGTATTTCCTTCAATGCTCCGATAGATTTCAAGAAAGGTGATGCTGCTAGGCTCTTTGGCGAGTGTCGGGTTGGGTTTTCCTACTTGCGTATGGATCAGCCCCTCTTTTTTTAAGCTGCTCATAATTTTTCTTACGTTCGCAGCGTTGGTCTCTACACTTTTTGCGATCATTTCACTAGAAAGAAAGTTTGTATCTTTAAAAATCTCGATGTACGCAAGAATATGGATGGTATCACTCATCTGGATCGAGTATTTCATTTTTTTTCAGCTCCTTTGACTGTATTTCTTGACTAATAGTACCACACCTTTTATGATAAAGGTGTAAATTGTATTTATACAGCTAGAAAAATTTAACTTTTGAGGAGTAGATGACGATGAATTATTTAGTAACAGGAGCAACAGGCGGTTTCGGCGGTTATGCGTTGGATTACCTAAGTCAGGCAGTTGCGAAAGAGAATATTTATGCTCTAGTACGTAGCGAGGAAAAAGGAAAAGCGTTGCGGGACGCAGGCTACAACGTTCGCATCGGGGATTACGCCAATGAACAGTCAATGAATGACGCCTTGCAAGGAATTGATCGGGTATTGTTTGTTTCAGGAGAACCTGGGAATAGGCAAGAGGAGCATGAAAATGTAGTCAACGCAGCAAAACAGGCAGGGGTTTCATTTATCGTCTACACTAGTTTTCCTGACGCGGATCATTCAACAAGTTTCTTGTCTCCAGACCATCTCTTTACAGAAAAGGCACTTAAAAATTCAGGCATTCAACATACGTTTGTCAGAAACAATTGGTATTTAGAAAATGAATTGCCGTTGATCGAAGGCGCGTTGAAGTCAGGGAAATTTGTCTACATGGCTGCAAATGGCAAAACTGGCTGGGCGCTGAAGCGTGAATATGCGGAGGCCGCAGTGAATGTGCTGGTAGGAAACGACTTTCCTGAGATTCTGGAATTATCTCACGCACCGATTACGTATGCTGAATTAGCCGAAGCGCTAAAAGAAGCCAGTGGACAATCCTTTGACGTGGTCGCTACGGATGAGGAAGGGTTCGTCGACAACCTCGTAGAAGCTGGATTTCCTGAATCTGTCGCTGAAGTGTTCGTCGCCATTCAAAAAGATATCGAAGCCAACCAATTAGACGTGGTGTCTAATGATTTCGAAGACGTATTAGGCAAGCCTTTGACGGATCGAGTAGCGGCAATAAAAGAATTATTGAACGTGTAAAAAACGAACGGTTGTAGGAGAAACCACTCTTAGATTCTTTAGTAAAAAAATAGTCGTTCACTTTGAAGTGAGCGGCTATTTTTGTTCTTTTATCATGGATTGAATTTCATCAACAATTCGTGCAATGTGCTAGAGAGTTGCGCCACTGGCATATCTAAACCTGACTGCAGCCATTCTTCTAAAATACCAATAGTCCCCGATACGATAAAGAGCGCTTCTAGCTGTTCATACGCTGAAATTTCTGCGTAGCATTCATCTTGTAAAACCTTCTCGTTAAAAATCTCCTTGATTTTATGCAACACATTTCCGTTGACGCCCATTAATAATAGAAACAATTCTCTTTTTTTATCAATGTAAGCTGTTATTTCATTTGTCAATGCCACTAAGTTTTCTGACAATATGTAGGGAGAGAACTCATCGAAGATTTCCACGAGTTTGGCGTAGAGGTCTTGTTCAATGCTCTCGTACAGGTCGTAAAGATCATGATAATGCAGATAAAAAGTGCCGCGTCCGATGTTCGCCTTTTCCGATAATTCTGATATCGTAATTTTATTGATGCTTTTCTCTTTCAGAATAGCTAAAAACGCACTCTTTATCGCTGTTCGTGTTTTTATCGTTCTGCGATCCACCCGATTCATCCTCCGTTTTATGAACAATGACTCCTCCTTTGTCCAATAGTGGACAATTCCACAGTAATTGCCGATTGTTCCGTTATTTTAAATTAGTATAATATACATATGTCAATTAATCAACGCTTGTTCAAAAAGCAATCTCTTCATTAGGAACGATGTGGATGTTTGGTTTGTTCATGCAAAGAAAAATGACCATTTAGCCGGAGAAATAAAAAAATGATTCACTTGGAGGTATAGATATGGATGCAATTCTTGTTATTGGTGGTTATGGTGATGTGGGAAAAGGGGCGGTTGAAGAGCTTCTAAAAATAACGAAAAACCCCATCGTTATCGGTGGGCGAAGTGAGAAAAAAGGGGCCGCGTTTCTTAGCAAGATAAAAAATCCCCGCGTCACTTTTCAAAAAATTGATATTTATGATGAAAGCTCCTATGTAGATACATTAGCCCACATTTCACTTGCGGTGATGTGTTTGGGACCGAAAACTATTGATTTTGCGGCGTATTGTTTGGAAACAGGGATTCATTATGTGGATATTTCTGCTTCCCATCAGATCATGAGAGCCCTCGGAGATTTGCCTTCTGCGAAGGTCCTCGGCACGGGCGTTTTGGGGGTAGGGATCTGCCCGGGCTTGTCGACTTTGTTAGTAAAGGAACTCGGGGCGACGATGGACGAAGTGACGCAGACAGACATTTCTCTTTTGTTGGGGATGGGGGACGCGTATGGCAGGGATGCGCTAGAATGGTTAGTGGATAATTTGGTACATCCTTTTTATTGGACAATCAATGGAACTTTAAAAAAACAAGCGCCGTTTATTGAAAGGCGGACTATTCCTTTTAAAAAAGAGGGGAAAGCCCAATCAGCGTACGCGTTTAATTTAGCCGATCAGCAGATCGTCACGGATACGATGCATCAATCAAATGTCGCAGCATTTCTCAGTTTAGACGATTCATTTATGCTTTCTGCGTTGCACTTTTTGGCGACCATCCGATTCTTTAAGCTTCTGAAGCATCGCAAATTGTACGACTTTGTGTTGAAAATAGCCGGCAGCAGCGCGCTTTCTTCCAAAAATGCCTCAAGTGCTTTTTCGATCCATGTAAAAATGAAGGGAAAAAAGGGCCATCAAACAGTCCTGCTAGAAAAGGTTCTCCATGGGAAAAACAGCTCAGAAGACACGGGAAAAATCGCTGCCTACACAGCTTCTAAAGTGTTGCGGAAGACGAATAAGGCGGGTGTTTATTATTTGAATGAGTTGTTTACTTTACAGGAATTCTCAGAGTATTATGAAAAAGAGAGTCGCAAATAAAAACGCGGGATACACCATTTGATTGTAGAAGGGATCGAGGGTGTCTCTTTTTTTTTGCTGCATTTTTGTAACTAATTACATCGATTTTATTTATTGTAAAAAATATTCCAAAAATCTATTGACTTCCAATTTCGGAACCGTTATCATTCTAAGTGTAATATGTTTCATTTATTTTTATAATTTAGTAATAAATTACTGTTTTGTTGGCAAAAAGCTTTTAGTTTTCTTGGTGATAGAGAAGATCGAGGATTCAGTAGGAATGGTTATTTAAGAAATCATGCACTTATTTGATGGGCTTGTTCGAGTAAACAGGAAAGGAAAATGACAAATGAAATATGAAGAGTTAGCACGCACGATCGTGCAAAATGTTGGAGGAAAAGAAAATGTAAACGATCTCGGTCATTGTATGACACGTTTGCGTTTCAAACTGAAGGATGAGAGTAAGGCAAAAACAGAGGTTCTAAAGAATACGGACGGTGTGGTCTCCGTGGTTCAAAGCGGTGGACAGTACCAAGTCGTGATCGGGAATGCGGTCGGGGATGTTTATAACGATATCAATAGTATCTATAACATCAATGAAGGGGACAATGTCGTAGAGGATCAGAAAGAAGAGAAGAAGCTCTCGCTTTTTGATCGGTTCATTGATCTGGTTTCAGGAGTCTTTACACCGACACTTGGAATTTTAGCCGCGACAGGGATGATCAAAGGCTTGACTATGGTCGTCATCGCGTTGGGGTTATTGGATATGAATTCTGGTACCTATCAGATCTTAAATATTATTGGTGACTGTTTCTTCTATTTCTTCCCTGTATTCTTGGGGTATACGGCAGCCCAGAAGTTTAAAGGAAATGTCTTTATCGGCATGGCGATCGGGACAGCGATGGTATATCCGACGCTGGCGGGAATCATGGCGGAAAAACCGTTGTACACGTTATTTGCAGGTACGATCATTGAATCTCCAGTGCATTTGACCTTTTTGGGAATTCCCGTTATTTTAATGAGCTACGCTTCTAGCGTGATCCCGATTATCATCGCGACTTGGATCGCGTCAAAAGTAGAGATGCAGTTGAAGAAGATTGTTCCCGATGTGGTGAAGTCCTTCTTTGTTCCTGCGGGTACTTTGTTAATTGTCATTCCATTGACCTTCATCGTCATTGGGCCGATCGCCACATGGGCTTCGCAATTATTCGGCGCTGGAACACAGGCGTTGTATAACTTGAGTCCAGTGATTACATCCGCTGTTTTAGCTGGTGTGATGCAGATTTGTACAATTTTTGGGATTCACTGGGGCATTGTGCCGATCACACTGAATAATTTGGCGGTCTTAGGCTATGATATGACGATTCCTGCCACCACGATTGGGATCTTTGGTCAAGTTGGTGCAGTTTTGGCTGTTATGGTGAAAACAAAGGACAAAAAATTGAAGGCATTGACGTATCCCGCATTTATCTCAGGAATCTTCGGAGTCACTGAACCAGCGATTTATGGGATCACGTTGCCTAGAAGAAAACCATTTATCCTCGGGTGTGTCAGTGCAGTCGTAGGAGGCTTGATTGTTGGATTGATGGGGACAAAGGGGTACTCTCTGATCGCAGGGATCTTCTTGTTGCCAAGTGTAATCGGGCCGAATGGGATCGATCAAGGCTTTTACGGTCTGGTAATCGGGATCATTGTCACGTTAGTGCTTTCGTTCCTATTGGTTTCATTCTTCTGGAAAGATGAAGAACCAGCGGCATAACGTTTGGATGAGGCTACGTCAAGAAATAGGAAGTAGGGAGATTGATTATGAAGTCATTTAAAGAGAATTTTATGTGGGGCGGCTCAGTGTCGAGTATGCAGGCAGAAGGTGCCTGGAACACGGACGGCAAAGGACTCACAGTATACGATACGAAGAAAAAGAGAACTTATGCGCAGACCTCTTCCGATTGGGAGAATGGCATTGATTTTTACCATCATTACAAGGAAGACATTGCGCTTTTTGCGGAAATGGGATTCAATACGTACCGTTTTTCATTGAGTTGGGCGCGTGTGCTTCCAGATGGCGAGGGCGAGGTAAATCAAGCAGGACTTGATTTTTATGATCGGGTCGTCAATGAATTGATCGCGCAAAACATCGAACCCATTGTCTGTTTGTATCATTTTGATTTGCCGGATGCCTTGGCGGAGAAATATGGCGGCTGGCAGTCGAGAAAGGTCTTAGAGGCTTATCGACAATACGCGGAACTTATGATCAAGCATTTCGATAAAAGAGTACGTTATTATATTCCAATCAATGAGCAAAACGTGGCGTATACACTGACCAGTGATTTACTGCCAGAGGACATCGAACCGAAAGAATTGGCGCGGTATGAGGCGCAAGCACAGCACCATTCGTTCTTGGCTTCTGCCTCGGTCAAGCACCTAGTCAACGCCTTTGCACCTCATGCACAAGTCGGCGGAATGGTCGCATTCTCACCTTTTTATCCTGAGTCGAGTCATCCAGATGCGATTCTAAGTGCACAAATCGCAAATAGAAGATTGACCTATCAAACAACGGATGTCTTCGTAAACGGCGAATACCCGCAGGATCTGCTGCATGACTGGGAAAAGCAAGGAATCATGCCAGAAATTACCGCGGGAGACAAGCAGTACTTAAAAGAAGGAACAGTGGACTTTCTTCCTTTTAGTTACTATCAAAGTGCGATGGCGAAAAAGGGTGCGGACATTACCGTGGATTCTTTTTTGGATTCTTTCCTAGATGGGACACAGCCGAAAAATGACTTTTTAGCGGTGAGCGAGTGGGGCTGGATCATCGATCCGAAAGGCTTACGGCTGGCAGCAAAAGAATTATTCGACCGCTACAAATTACCCGTATTCACCGTAGAGTGCGGCATCGGTGTGAAGGAAACGCTGAATGCTAAAGGAACGGTGGAGGATGATTATCGCATCGACTATCTGCGAGATCACGTGGAGCAGTTGCGTTTAGCGGTGACAGAGGATGGCGTGGATCTGATGGGCTTTCTTACGTGGGGCCCCATCGACATTTTAAGCTCACAGGGAGAAATGAAGAAGCGCTATGGTTTCATTTACGTGAACCGTGACGAAACGGACCTAAAGGATTTGAAACGTTATAAGAAAAAAAGCTTTTATTGGTTCAAGCAGGTAATCACAAGCAACGGTGACGACCTTTGGGAGAAGGCAACGCCGCTAGAATACCAATCATCTGCAAAGGGTTAGACGAACACTGATAAAATGTTTTTAATTGATGCAAAGGAACAAAAGAGAAAGGACATAAATGAAAAAAACAACGGGCGTTTGGGTAGCAATAATCGTACTTGGCTGTTTTCTGCTAAGTGGTTGTCAAGGTGCTGGTAAAGAAGGGACAAAAGAGACGGTGGAGAAAAAGAATTCAATAAGCAAAGAAGTCACATTTAGCTCAAAAAGAGGAACCAAGATATACGGGACAGTAGTCACACCTGTAGAAATGACAGAAGAAGCCTATCCGGTCGTGCTGTTTTCTCATGGATTCGTCGGATCAAGGGACGGCGACGGTGCCTTCCCAAAGATAGCTGAAAAACTGGCAAAACAAAATATTTTGTCTCTTATGATCGACTTTGCCGGAAACAACGACAGTGAAGAGCCGTACACTCAATATACGGTGAAAACCATGAGTGACGATCTGGATACTGCATTGGCTTATATGAAGGACACGTATCGGGTCGATGAAGACAATATTGGATTGATGGGTCACAGCATGGGGGCTCGAATGACAGCGTTGAAGCTGGATGATCAGATCAAGGCCGCTGCATTATGGGCGCCAGCGGCTTCGCCTGGCCTCAGTGGTGTTTACGATTTTATGGGAGGCAAAGACTTGGTAGAAAGTTATTATCGAGAAGCTCAAAAAAATGAGTTTGCGGTCTTTGATCTGTATGGCAAAGAATATGCAATCGATTTGAGTTTGGAATTTTTTGAAGGAATGAAGGAAAGCGACCCTCTCAAGAAAATCAATGATTACAAGGGGCATTTGTTTATCGCGGTGGCACAAAAAGATCCGGCGATTCAAAAAGAGACGACGGATAAAGCAATCCGTGCAGCTACGAATGTCAAAGAACTGTCTGTATGCACGGTGGAAAATGCGGATCATGGCTTCCGTCATATCGAAGACGAAAAGGACGAAAGTGTACAGACTTATACAGTCGCTCGCACCGCTGATTTTCTGATTGGAAAGTTAAAGGAGAAGTAATGGTATAAAAAACAAAAAAATGGACGAAAAGGAAGGGAAAAACAAATGAATCGATTGAAAAAGGTCGTTGTTGGAATGTTGTCGATCGGACTGTTAGCAGGCTGTTCAGGAGGAGGAGCGGCGACGGATGCCACTGATACCTCTGCGGATAAAAAGGCAGACGGGGTGACTGTCTATTTCACTCGTCATGGGAAGACGATGCTGAATACTACAGGGAAATCTCAAGGATGGAGCGACGCACCTTTGACTCCGGCAGGAATCGAGGTGGCAGAGGATGTCGGTACAGGGATCGATAAGAGTATCACATTCGACAAAGTGTACAGCAGTGACAGCGGACGGGCGATCGAGACTGCTGAGATCATCTTAGACAAATCTGGTCAAAAAGCAAAAATCAATAAAGACAAACGCTTGCGTGAATTCAATTTCGGGACCTTTGAGGCTACACCCGGCGCGGAATCGGTCGAAGCGATCGCCAAAAGAAAAGAACTGACGGCGGATGAATACACAGAAAAAGCAGCAAAAGAGGGCGGCGGCTATAATGGATTCATCAAGGAACTGTCAGATGATTTAGCTGAGATCGACAAAGAAAATGTCAAAGAAAACGAGAACTGGCCGGCAGAAAATTACGCGGCTGTCGCAAAACGTTCAAAAGAAGCATTGGATGATATTGTAGATGAAGCGAGTGAAAACGGGGATGATTCGATTCTGGTCGTTTCTCATGGGATGACCTTAGCGACGCTGTTGAACGAATTGGATTCTAGCGTGTCTGCGGATATTCCGATGTCGGGCTTGGAAAATGCAAGTATCTCAAAGGCTACGTATAAAAACGGGAAATGGAAGGTCGAGACCGTCAACGATATGAGCTACGCAGAAAAAGGGGCAGAAAAATAATCAGTTATCAGAGGACGCTGAATGATCAGCGTTCTTTTTTGACGTAGAAAAAGCCGATCCATCTCATTGATGAGGTATCGGCTTCTGTTGGAGTTAAGAGGGAACGGCTTGTTCGCGCTGGTCTCCCACCCAATTAAAATAGTAGGAAATAACTTCTGAAAACAGAAACAGTTCAAAACGAACATCCAATTGTCGTAAAGAACCGTCGTCTCGTAAAAAGGTCGACGCCGCGGGCAAAACAAAAGTTTTGGAGACTTTTTTTGCGATCTCGGCATCTTTGTTCATAGTGATCAGCACGGTTTTTGCTCCTACTTCGGTGACGGCATCCACCAATTCGCTGTAAATGTCCATACCGGTTACAGAGAAAATAATGTAGACCCAGTCTTTTCTGGCCGTCTGACTTAGATAATGCATCTGTGTTTCTGTCGAGATCGCCTCATAAAAGACCCCTTGAGAGTACAGGGAATATACGAGCTGCTGTGCCGCAAGTCCTGTATTGTCAAAGCCAACACACTTCACGTCTTGTGAATCTTGCATCCATTCAACAACTTCGATGATGTCCTTTTCAAAGTCTAATTCTCTTAATTTTGAAAACGAGCGTTCATACGTATTGATCACTTCATGAAACAGAGAGTTTTTAATGACAGGCTTTTCTTGATTTTTATCTGTCACAAAGGACTCTAACGCCAGTTTGAACTCTGGGTATCCGCTATAGCCGATTTTTTTGATTGCCCGCAGGATCGTTGGAGAACTCACATCAAACCGATCTGCCATGTCGTGGATCGATAGTCCGACATATTGCGCAGGGTCTGCCATGATTTGTTCAAAAATTTTTTTATCCGTTTTAAACATTTTTGTGTAATGGATCGTAATGGCTTCTTCAATATTTTGCATCCGGTCAACATCCTTTCAGTAGCTTTCTGTCTCTATTCTACCAAAAAACGTAACAAATTTCAATTTTATGTAGACGATAGAAATATATTTCAAAAACTGCTTGACAAACATTTGAGAAAGCGATACCATTTGTGTAACATATTACATCATAATTTCAAGAAAGGTAATTAATTACTCTGCGAAGACGTGAACGTGTGCCTATTTTCTATCACCAAATAGTCGCGAGCTGTCTTAATATGAAGAAAAAGGATTTGATCACATGTTACAACTTAATCCATTACTGAAAGATCAAGTGGTTTTTCAGGCAGAAAAAAGTCATTTGATTAATGGGAAAACCACACCAAATACTTCTGTGGAGCTCAAAATGGGAGAATTGACGTTAGAGGTGCGGAGTGACTCAGATGGGGAATTTGTCTTTCTTGTTCCATCACAATCCTACGGGGTCACTGAGAACCTGCGCATTGCTTCGGATGGCGAAACTAGAGAACTAGTCCTTCAATACGGCGATGTTTTTCTCTTTGCGGGTCAATCCAATATGGAATACCCGATGGCTCAGGAAGACCACTTTATCGAGGAACAGCAGGCTCTCACCGATGAAAAGTCGATTTTTTTCTACGTGGTTCCTATGCCAGAATTTGAGTTAAATATTGAAGAAGAGACAGAGGCAGATTGGACGCGGCTAACGGCGGACACTCTTGGAGGCTTATCGGCTGTTGCCTACTATGCCATGAAGGAGCACCAAAACAATCATCCCGATCGTATTATTGGCGCCGTGATTTGCAGCAAGGGCGGGACCAGCGCTAGCTGCTGGATCAGCGAGGAAGATTTGGCAAAAAGCCCCACCCTGAATGAGCAGATTTTAGTTCCCTTTATAGAAGAAACAAAAGGAAAAGAAAAAGCAGCATTTGATGCGGAGTTCGCGGAGTATTTAGCGACGTACCAGCAATATATTGAAAAGAGAACGCTGTGGGCAGAGGAGCATCCTGAGCTGACATTAGGTCAGATCAAAGAACAGATAGGTCACTCGCCTTGGCCGCCCCCTGCAAATCCATATTTGTTCAATCGTCCTGGAGGATTGTATCAGAAAATGTTCAAACGAATCGTTCCGTTCACTTTTTCTGCGGTCATCTGGTATCAAGGGGAGGAGGATACAGCAATCGCCCCACTTTATGAGGAATTATTGGATCAGTTGATTACTCGTTGGCGAAAAGATCTACAGACACCTGTGCCATTTTATATCCTTCAATTGCCCCTTTATGCGGATGACCCGCAACATGATTGGGCAAGTGTCCGCGCAGCTCAAGAACAAGCGAGACAAAAATACGAGGCAACGTTCTTAGTCACAAGTCTGGATTGCGGCGAAGTAGAGGACATCCATCCAACGGAGAAGTCGATCCTTGGACAGCGCGTTGGGGAAATCTTGGACGCCATTCATTATCCCAGCGCCCCTGTAGCAAAAATAGCCAGTTGGACGAGTGACACACTTGTGATCGAAGTGGAGGAAGCGGCCTCTTTGAAGTTGCTGGATGTTCAAACCATTGAAGTAGATGTCCCAATAATTTGTCAAACGATCGAAGAAAATAGACTTATCATTGAGACCACAAAAAGCAGTCGAACCGTCCAATATGGATGGGAAAATGTACCTGCTGTCTCGTTATTTAATGAGGTTGGTTATCCGGTCGCACCATTCAAATTTGAGAAGCAAAAAGGAGAAGAATAATGTTTGGTTTTGGAAAAAAAGAAAAAGAAATTTATGCCCCAGTGGACGGGGAACTCATTCAGATCAATCAGGTAAATGACCCTGTATTTTCAACAAAAGCAATGGGTGAGGGCTTCGCGATCGACCCATCTAATGGAAAGATTTTTTCACCGATCAAAGGAACGGTCACTTCGATTTTTCCGACAAAGCATGCGATTGGTTTAGTTGATAAGGATGGACTTGAAGTATTGATCCATATTGGGATCGACACCGTGGAGTTAGCAGGGGAAGGATTTGAACTCCTAGTGGCGGAAGGTGCGAAAGTAAAACCAAGTACCCCGCTCGTCAAAGTTGATTTGGACTATCTGGCGGAAAAAGGCAAAGAAGCGACAACGATGATCGTCTTTCCGAATTTAAAGGAGAAGAAATTGAGTATCCATCCAGGAGTTGTCGAAGCTGCAGCGACAATCGGTACATTGGAATAGCAATCGAGTCCTACGTTCAAAGTATATTTTTTGAACGTAGGCCTTTTTTTAATTATTGATTTTCTTTTTTTTACACAATTTAGAAAAATTTGAAAAAACACGTTATTATCGAATTTTACTCATATTTTATTCACAATTAAGTCGAAATAAAGGCATTTTTCTTAATCCTTTTGTTTAATAAATGGTAGTTTAAAGCATATTAATAAAATGGAAACGTTTTTTATTTTTTTAATATATTTATAACTTTAGTTTTTTATACGAAGGGAGATTGAGAAATGAAAAGAGATTATCGGAAATTAATGGATCAAAAAGCGCGAGCGAAGAGCAGATCGAGGAAATATATTTACGCAGGGACCACCGTGGCGACAGGGTTATTGTTAGGCTTGACCCCGATTGCAGTTGCGACACCTTTTTTTACTGTCCAATCAGGCGAAGTGCAAGCTGCAGTGATCGACGGGCAATTATTTAGTAATTTAACTTCATCAAATTCAAGTGGGACCACCAGTGCAGCACCCTTTCCGCTGGCGAATGCTAATAGAAATGTCAATTTCACGATTTTGGGAAACAGCGGTATTGATGTGAGTGTCTTGCCAGGGACGAAAAGAGCGGTTCTTGCGATTCCTGAAGGCTTGCGAGGACGCGTTACTCCCAATGGCGCTGGAACCTTTTCGACAAGTATTTTACTTCCTGAAAATGGCTTAGTGCCGTTGATCTCGATCGTGGATGGCGCAACGACGACTCTGATCAACGCAGTCGACGCGCTGATCAATGCGAATCCGGTACTGAATATTAATTTAGCCGAAGTCAATGAACAGCTAAACTTATTGAGAAACTTAAGCATGATCAATTCTGCCGACGTGGCGCTTCAGCTTCAGGCACAAGGGGATCAATACATCTATGCAGATTTGGATGGCGTATTGGAAACCATCATTCGCCAAAATCTGACCCAGATTTTAGATGATTTAAACAATGCGGTACAGGCGTTGAGTATCACTGGGTTAGGCTCAACTGCCTTAAATGTCACATCGAATACGGTCATCAAACCAGCATTCAATGTGACATTTGGGACGGCGCGGGCGCTCTTGAATGTGGGCTCGGCTCTGATTGGAGACTTGGCGGATGCGAGTGTGTTAGGTGAAACGACCGTTACCTTACCTACAACGATCACAGATCCTTCGTACCAAGACCTTGTTTCACAAGGTGTAAACTTGGCGAACCCCTATGAAGCCGGTTTCTTAGCGACGATCGTGAAATCAAATGCGATCGCGATCAATATTGCTTCTGGAAATGATGGATACTCGCCAGTATTTTATCAAGCGGCTGCCGTTACCGCGCCCTATGATGTGGCGGTAACAGGAAGTTCTACTACAGGTTACGAAGTCACAGGGTTTGCAGATCCTAATTCGACGGTACGAATTTTTAAAGACAATGTGCAGATCGGTGAAGGTCAAACAGATGCTACAGGAAAATTCACGATTTCTGTTTCAGCAGATGATGTTGATGCACTCGATGAAATCGAACTGATCGCTTACGATCAAAACAATATCCCTAGTCTGCCAACGCCAGCAATCATCCCAGATGACGATGAATCCGATGCCGACGCTGATGCCGATGCTGACGCGGATGCGGATGCCGACGCTGATGCCGACGCGGATGCGGATGCCGACGCGGATGCGGATGCCGATGCCGACGCTGATGCTGATTCGGATGCCGACGCTGATGCTGATTCGGATGCCGACGCCGATGCAGATGCCGATGCAGATGCAGATGCCGATTCGGATGCTGACGCGGACGCGGATGCGGATGCCGATGCCGACGCCGACGCAGATGCCGATTCAGATGCTGATGCTGATGCTGACGCGGATGCCGACGCCGATGCTGACGCCGATGCTGATGCTGACGCAGATGCGGATTCCGATGCTGACGCGGACGCTGACGCCGATGCCGATGCTGACTCCGATGCCGATGCTGATGCCGATGCGGATGCCGACGCGGATGCCGATGCCGACGCTGATTCTGATGCGGATGCTGACTCCGATGCCGATGCTGATGCCGACGCGGATGCCGACGCGGATGCCGATGCGGATGCTGACGCGGATGCCGATGCGGATGCCGATGCGGATGCTGACGCGGATGCCGACGCGGATGCCGATGCGGATGCTGACGCTGACGCTGACGCGGATGCCGATTCCGATGCCGACGCCGATGCCGATGCAGATGCCGATTCCGACGCCGATGCTGATGCCGATGCCGACGCCGACGCCGACGCCGATGCTGATGCCGATGCTGATGCCGATGCCGACGCTGATGCCGATGCAGATGCCGACGCGGATGCCGATGCTGACTCCGATGCTGATGCCGACGCTGATTCTGATTTGGAATTAGATGAGGATGATGATCAGGACGATGGAGCTCTACCAATTGGGGAATCTGATGGAACACCACCATCGAATCCAGGAAGTGGTCTAGATCCAGCAGGTAGCGGAAGTGCGATCAGCAGCGGACATTCTGGTGGCTCTGGCTATACTGGAAGTGCAGGTTCCGGCTATACGGGCAGTGCCAAACAATACCCGGCGACCGGTGATGAATTGAGCGGCGGGTTAACGATTTTAGGTTCCATTGCCGCCTTTGTTTCAGGATTGGGTATTTGGAAATTAAAAAGAACAAAAAAAGAAGAGTAGAAAAAATGGATTGATGAAGAGCAGGTCTCTTCATCGATTCTTTATGGGGTGATAGGATGGCTGTTCAAACGAGTCAACATCAACTAAAAGAAGTCGAGGATTATCTTGCTGGTCTACGGTCAGAAAACCTGCAACCGTCCATTATTCTTAGTGTCGGAAATTTTACGGAACGGGGACAGGTGAGTGAATTCTATGGTGATACGTATGAAGCCGCTTGGACAAGCTTTCTATCACATTATAGTAAAAACAGGTTAGATTCAGCGAGCTATTTTCGGATCGACATCGTTACAGAAGAGGAACCGATCGCGTACTCGCAATTAAACGAACAAATTTCTTCTATAAAAAGAAACAATTATGGTGATTTCAACTTTCGTTGGGAACAGGCGGGTCATTATAGCTTTTTAATGGAAGAGATGGTTGGAAATGCACTTTTGAAACCGAGTAAAGACCATAGAGTCGGCTATAATCTGCCTGAATTAACGATCAATGAACAAAATTTCCGCGGGTATATGAAACGAAAATACAAACGATCAAATGCTCAAACAAAGGAATTGGAGCGAGCAGCTATTTTCCTCTTCAAAACGAAGGCTTTCTATTTCGAAGAGGGAAACGTTTACCCGCTGACGGACTATGGCAATGGCAATCGGGTGCGTGAGGTGACGGCTTCAAATTTAAATAAAATAACAGATTCAGTCATTGAAAAAGGCTCCGAGTATTTGGAAAAGCAACTGATGTCTACAGGACAATTTATTTACGGGTATTATCCTTGCTACGATCAACGAATCAAAGGCTATAATTCGGTGCGGCATTTCTCCTCCCTTTATGCATTGGCTGAGGCCGCTGAGTACAAATCGGATCAAGCGTTATGCGCAAAAATAGAACAGGGAATCCATTGGGGCATCACCCATCTGACTTCTACCGTTGACGGCTATACTCTGGTCATGGAGCCCTTGAGTAAAACCGTCGAATACAAGCTTGGCGCTCAAGCGACGGCGATTTTGGCAATTGCTAAATACACAGAGGTGACGGGCGATTCGCAGTTTCATTCCTTTTTACAAAAATTGATCGTTTCTGTTAAAGAAAAATTCATTACCGCCCAAAATCGCACGATCCATGTGCTGGATGAAGCATTGGAAATTAAAGAAGCGTTTCGCATCGTGTATTATGATGGGGAGATTCTTTTTGCACTGCTGCGGGCGTATGGGATTTTTAAAGAAGCGAGGATCATGCATATTTGTGAGGATCTGATGGCTGCCTTTATCGCGAATGACTATCAAAAATACCACGATCATTGGCTGAGTTACGCAACGAATGAGTTGTTGCGATTCAAGGAAAAGAAAGAGTATTACCAATTTGGATTGGATAATGCACTTGGCAACCTTCGCTTCATCGACAGGCGCGACACCGCTTATCCGACGATGCTAGAGCTGCTAGTGGCTGCTTCAAAAATGATGGATAAGTTAGCCGAAAGCGACATGAAACATACGCTTTTTCAAGAGGAAAAAGACTTTGTTGAAGTGAAGGATCGGATCAATGGAGTCATGGTAAAACGCGTTCGACACGAATTGACAACAGGCGTCATGTTCCCTGAATTTGCTCAATTTTTCAAAGAACCAGCGACGATCAATTATGGCTTTTTTGCCCGACATGACCGCTTTCGAATGCGGATCGACGACGCGGAGCATTTCTTATCTGGTTTGATAAACTACCGTCTGCACACGAATTAGGAGGGATCATATGGTAGGGTTTATTCGATTTATCGCGTTAGTAATGATCGGTGTGGCTTATGCGGTCACACATAGTCGAAGAAAGAAAACGCACAAACAAGCAAACGAAGCTGTCCACGAGCTTAAAAATTACAAAAAGAACGAAGAAGGTCTGTATCCTTGGGAAGAAGACATCGATGATTCCCCCGCGCGAATCCCTGATGATGCCAAGCGATACATCAACAAGGCGCGACTCAAACGTGGAAGATGGTAAGAACAAGGTAATAATAAAAAAACAGTTCGATAAAAGTCGAGCTGTTTTTTTATGGGAAATAATGATTATTTTTTTAGATAAACACAAAAAGTACCCCTGAAACGATCGTTGCCGCTAAAAAGGCTTTGATACTTCCTTCGTCACCATCCGGCAGCTCGAATTTGATGATGTTCATTAGCATCGCTCCAGTGATAAAGGCCTCGATGGAAACCAATAGGAAATAGGGGAGCGGCAGCAGGATAGAGAGCAGGGCGCCAAGTAAAATGCTAACAGATAACATAAGACGCCCTTTTTTCTGATAAATTTTTCCATGATGATGCGCCAAGGACCAATCGTTCATTAGAAAATGCAGGCCAAAGGCGATGAAATACGTCAGGACGTAAAAGCGCTCGGAAAAGGTATTTGCGATAACAAGGTACCCGATCATCACATTGTACACCGCATAAAATGAAACGTCAGACCAGAAGTAGGCAACTTCAGCGCTGGTGAGGTCCTTTTTCTCCACGATGTGAAAGTTTCGTTCGTCCAGCTTATCCATGACATGGGCAACGACCAGTCCAAGAAGAACGATGCCATAAATGGCGTGGGTCGCATGAACACCGTCTTCCCAGCCGAAAGAATCGATCAGCACGCCTTGTGAGTACGCGAGCTGCGGCAGTAAATGCAGAATGGCGTAAGACACGCCCACCCCTGCAGCAACAGACATCATCACTTCTACGTTGACTTTTTCCAGTAAAAAAAAGCGTGATGCCAGATGAATCGTGATAAAACCTATAATAACCGCAAAATTAGCGATATTTTCTTGTAGAATCGGCATGGATCAAGTTCTCCTTTTTAGTGTACGTCTCTTAAGTATACGGGAAAACCGCGCGGAACCGCAATTTTGACACTCAATAAAGGCCTTTAGACAGAGAAATAGCCACGAGGATTTTTTATTTTCTGAAGGACACCCCTTGCCTTCTTTTGAAAAGTGTGACAGAATACAAATTATTAAAATATTTGACGACGCTATTGTTCGCCGGAACAGTAGGATAAAAAGTCAGCCAAACGAACCGTAGGCTTTAATGGTTCGTTTGACTGACTTTTTTTGTTTATTTGGGAGGGATTAGGCATGCAAAAGAAACTGATTGAAACAGAGAAGCAACAGGGAAAAGGACTCACACAACAAGAAGCTGCGGAGCGGTTGGAAAGATATGGACCTAACACGATCGAACAGGGAAAAAAGAACGGGTTTTGGACCTATTTGTTGTCTGCGCTGAAGGATATCACGATCATTATTTTAGTGATCGCGACGGTTCTTTCGATCTATGTCGCGTTGAAAAATCATCCTGACAATTTTTCTGAACCCATCGTGATTTTCGGGATCGTTCTCTTGAATCTGTTCTTGTCTATTCGCCAGCAAAAGAAAGCAGAAAAATCGATGGATGAGTTGAAACGCTTCAGCATTCCTAAAACAAAAGTTTATCGCGATGGGCAATTGACAGTCATTCAAAGTACAGAAGTGGTGCCTGGAGATCGCCTGCTGCTTGAGCTGGGGGATCGTGTCTCGGCGGATGCCACCTTGATCACTAGTAAAAATTTATTGATCGATGAATCTTTTTTAACCGGTGAAAGTGAACCAAGTGAGAAAGAGGCAGATTATCAACCGGATGCGGCAGATACCATCGGAGATCTAAAAAATAGCGTCTTTTCCGGGGCGTTGGTGGTAAGTGGTCGAGGCGAAGCCATCGTTGAGGCGACAGGATTGGCGACGGAAATCGGAAAAATCTCGGATTTACTGACAGAAGAGCAGCCGGTGCAAGCCCCTTTACAAGTGAAAATGCAAAAACTCGGCAAAGTGCTGGGCGGCGTTGCGATCGGTGCGGCAGTGCTTGCGATCCTGATTGGCCTGATCAGAGGCTATTCGCTTGAGATTGCCATCATGACAGCAATCTCGATGGCGGTGGCGGCGATTCCTGAAGTGCTGCCGGTCGTGGTCACGATCTCGCTGTCTTTTGGTATTCGAAACATGGCGAAAAAGAACACGATCATCCGAACGCCAGCAGCGGTGGAAACGATTGGGAACGTCTCGGTGATTTGTTCGGATAAGACTGGGACCATCACGGAAAATCAGATGACGGTCAAAAAGGTGGTTCCAGTTTTAACAGAACAGACCTCGGGAGCTAAAGAGGCGCTGCTGCTGCACTTTTATTTAGCCAGCAACCTCTCTGAAGAACAGGGAAGCCACGGAAACCCAACAGAGCAAGCCATTAAACAAGCAGCCGAAACACACTTTGGCGGAGAAAAGCTGAACACATTGTTGAGGCAATACGAAAGGATCGACGAACTTCCTTTTGATTCAAAACGAAAGAAAATGACGGTTCTTTATAAAAAAGGAGACTCTTATCTGTCCATTACAAAAGGGGCATTTGACCGTTTGCCTATTCAAGAGGCGCGGGCAGATTTTCAAGAGTGTCACGATGACCTCGCCGCGCAAGCGTACCGGGTCTTAGGCGTTGCGGTGAAGGAATACGAGGAATTGCCGACTCAAATTACCAGTGAAGAATTGGAAACAGAGCTGCACTTTTTAGGCTTTATCGGAATCATCGACCCTGCACGAAAAGAAAGCTATCAAGCGGTTCAAATCGCGAAAAAGGCTGGGATTCGCCCCGTCATGATCACGGGAGATCACTTGCTTACAGCGAAAAAAATCGCCGCCGATGTCGGGATTTTGGAACCGGGAAAAAAAGCGATGACAGGTGCCGAATTAGGAAAACTATCCGAGGGGGATTTGGCAGAAGTGATCGGGGAATACCGGGTGTTTGCCCGAACCTCACCAGAAGATAAGATACGCATCGTGAAGGCCTTGCAGGCGAATGGCGAGACGGTCGCCATGACAGGTGACGGGGTCAATGACGCTCCCGCGTTGAAGGCGTCCGATGTCGGGATCGCAATGGGCGGCGGAACAGAAGTTGCCAAGGAAGCCTCCGATATGGTGCTGCTAGACGATAATTTTGCGACGATCGTTGAGGCGGTAAAAGAAGGCCGACGCGTGTATGCCAATATTCGGAAATCGTTGTATGCCATGCTTGGCTGCAATATTTCTGCCCTGACGATCGTGTTGATCTCGTTGATAATGGGTCTAGGAGCTCCTGTTACAGCGATTCAATTATTGATTATAAAAGTCGTCGCGGATGGCATCCCCGGTTTTAGTTTATCAGTGGAGCCAGCAGAAAAAGATGTGATGCGCCAGCAGACAGTCGACCGAAATGCCAGCATTTTCGACAATGGGTTATTGAACAAAATCATAGAAATCTCAATCGTCTTTACCGCGGTGACCCTGCTGACGATTTTCGTTGGGCACACCGCAGCCTTCAATCACGAACTGCCGAATGGTGAACAAGCGACCACGATGACCTTTCTCGTGATGGGCTTGACCACAATCGTGCATATGTACAATTGCCGCAGCCATGAATCGATCTTCAAGCTGGACTTAGCAGGAAATAAATTGTTAGTAGGAACGACCTTACTCGGTGGAGCTGTGCTTATTTTAGCAGCGACGCTTCCACAAACAGCGAACATTCTTGGATTGACCGCACTGCAGCCCACTCAATGGCTCTTTGTTTTAGGACTGTCGTTTATCCCGCTAGTGTATGTTGAATTAAAGAAGACGTTGAACCTGTTTGATTATCGAGTAAAACGCCGCGCGTAAAAACAATTGTGATACTTTACAAATCGATTCTATCGTTATGTAATAAAAGTGAGGACAATAGTCGTTTGGGTATTGAGGATGAGGTGAAGGAAGAATTCGAGCTTTTTCTAAAACAAGCAGTCGAAAAAAACTTTCTATTTTAAAGGATTAATAAAATAGAAGAACCGTTGGAAAATTTTTCCAACGGTTCTTCTTGATGTGTGCAAACGTAAACTAGTTTAGTCGATCAACAGCAATTTCTTTTTGCTGTATTCTTTTCGTACTTTTTCAGGGATATTCTCGGAGATAAGAAAACTCAAATCATCGACAGGACCCACAATGGCGTTGCTGATGGTACCAAATTTGTCATTGGTGATCATCCCCAGGACTTCTGTCGAAACGTGTGTCATCTGGTCTTTGATTTCTGCCTCTTGTGTCGTTGGCACGCTTGTTCCAGCTTCAATATCAATGTTATAGATGCCCATAATATAAAGATCTGCTCTGATTTTTTGTAATGCTTTGTAAGGTTCTACGCCTAAATTGACCATTGATTGTTTATAAAATACACCGCCAAGATTAATGACATCAACATTCGGACGCTGTGCCAATTCGACAGCGATTGGTGGGCTGTTGGTAATGATCGTCGCGCGAAAGTCAACGGGAATCTCTTTCACTAATGCTAGATTCGTTGTGCTCCCATCAATGATAATAACAGAATCCTCCTTTATGAAGGGGAGTGCTTTACGAGCAAGTTCTTTTTTACGATCATTGTGCTCATTCTCTCGATAGGTAAAATCTGTGATGGGAGGTCCTACCCGAAGTGCGCCGCTGTGAACGCGTTTCAATGAACCTTGAGCATCCAGATCTTTTAAATCTCTTCGGATCGTATCTTCTGAGACGTTAAATCGTTGACTCAAATCACTGGCGATGACTTTTTGTTCTACGTTTAAAATATCAATAATCTTCTGCTGCCGTTCCTCTTTTAACATAGAAAAACTCCTTTGAATTCATTACCTATATCATCGCATGTGTGCCTGTTTCTGTCAATTTGGTTTTTGTTCAGGCGCATAAACGTGCATAAAATAGAAAAATATATGCGCTTTTGTATTGACTTGTGTTTTAACAGCGTTTACAATGAGGGTGTAAACAAAGGAGGAGACGCAAAAGTGAATAGAAAAGTGCAATTATCTCCCTCGATTATGTGTGGAGATCTCGTGAATTTAGAAAAAAGTATGCAGGAACTAGCGGAAACAGGCATTAACACGCTTCATATTGATGTAATCGATGGTAATTTTAGTCCAAGTATGCCATTGGGGATAGATACAATCAAACGAATGCGTACGGTATCGGATATGCGATTTGACATTCACATCATGTCCAACAATAATGAGTATTTTATCCAAGAGATGCTGAAGATTGGTGTAGAGAGTATTACTTTCCATTATGAGACTAGTCTTCATGTGGACCGCTACATTCAAATGATCAAGCAGGCTGGAACGAAAGTTGGGGTTGCTTTGAATCCCGCAACATCATTGTCCGTTTTGGATTATGTACTATCTGAGATCGATCTGGTGTGCTTAATGTTGATCAATCCGGGTTTCGCAACAAATAAAAATGAAAAGCAGATTCCTTATGCTGAGAAGAAAATCACTGATTTGCATAAAAGAATTCAAGCAATTCATCCAGAAGTCGAACTACAAGTAGATGGCCGTGTATCATTGGATAGCATCGCAAAACTGGTAGGTGCCGGAGCGGATAATTTGGTGCTGGGGAGCACGAGTCTCTTCATGAAAGAAAACACACTGATCGAGAATAAAACCAAAGTGGAACAAGCAGTGCTTGAAGGTTTGGGTGAGGTGCATCATGTCCTTTAAAACATCAGAAAGAAAAATCGCTGATGAGATCGCCTCTACACTAGAAGGGATTTCTGAAGAACAGGTGAATCAGTTAATGATTGCTATTCAACAAGCGGAGCGTGTTTTTTTTGTCGGAGTAGGCCGCGTACTACTTTCATTAGAAGCGGTTGCGAAAAGATTGGCACATATCGGCATTAATACAGTCGTTGTCGGACAAATCACAGAACCGGCAATAACAGACAAGGATTTACTGATCGTAGGGTCTGGTAGTGGAGAGAGTGCATTTCCATTAGCTATTGCAAAAAAAGCCGCATCTTTTCAAGCAAAGGTGGCACACATTGGCTCGAATCCAACTAGTAGTATGAAACAGTATGCTGATCTGTTTATCCGTATCCCGGTACAGACAAAATTGAATTTGGCAGGTGAGATTTCATCTGTTCAACCAATGACGAGTTTATTTGAACAATGCTTGTTGCTGCTTGGGGATTCGATTGCGTTGACGTTGATTGAGGAACAGGGCATTGACATGCATGGGTTGTGGCGGTGTCACGCAAATTTAGAATAGGAGGAATGGACATGAGTGGATGGACAGATTTGTCAGACAAAGTAGTAATTGTTACAGGCGGTTCTTCAGGAATCGGAGCAAAAATAGCTCAGAACTTGCATAACAATCAAGCAAGAGTGGTGGTATGTGATGTGAATGAAGGGGAACAAGTAAAGGAATACGCGGATTTATTTGTTAGCTGTGATATCACAGACCCAAAAAGTGTGGAAAAGATGGTCGCAACGGTCCTTGAAACGTATGGTAAGGTCGATGCGTTAGTCAACAATGCCGGTGTCAATCGTCCGAGATTATTAGTCGATTTTTACAAAAAAGAGAAGAAGTACGAAGCAACAGTTGAAGATTTTGATTTTATCACGAACGTCAACCAAAAAGGACCCTTTCTATGTACACAAGCAGTTGTTCGAGACATGATCGAAAAGAATAAGGGCGTGATCGTCAATGTTTCCTCTGAAGCAGGAACAGAAGGTTCAGCAGGACAGAGTATTTATTCTGCGACCAAAGCAGCGTTGAATGGTTTTACCCGTTCATGGGCGAAGGAGCTGGGTAAATTTGGAATTCGTGTGGTAGGAATCGCACCTGGTATCAACAAACGGACCAACATGAACAGTGATGCAAATTATGAAGCGCTGGCGTATACTCGCGGACTTGACCCGAATAACATCGACAATGATTATACAGGCTCAATTCCTTTAGGACGTGCCGGCGAGCATGAAGAGCTGGGAGATTTAGTCAGTTATTTGGTATCGGATCATTCGAGCTACATCACAGGGACGACTTTGAACATCAGTGGCGGAAAATCCAGATAATTGATCACTAATCGAAGAGCGGACTCATTCTGTTCTTCGTTGGATAATTGAAAGCGGATTCTTTAAATGAAGGAGGAAGAAAATGGATAACACAGTATCGAATTCCGGTGGAAACAAAACAGCATTGGTAAAGATTCAGCGATTTGGGAACTTTTTGAGCGGCATGGTGATGCCGAATCTCGGAGTTTTCGTCGCATGGGGTATTTTAACGGCATTATTCATTCCAACAGGTTGGATTCCTAATGATTATTTAGGTGAGTTGGTTAGTCCCATCTTAACCTATGCGATGCCGATGCTGATCGGGTACACCGGTGGTAAAATGATTCACGGCAATCGTGGCGGTGCGATCGGTGTGTTAGCAACGATGGGCGTGATCGTCGGAGCAGATGTAACAATGTTGAGTGGAGCAATGCTGATGGGTCCACTCGCGGCTTGGTTAATGAAAAAAGTAGACGGTGTGTTAGATGGTAAATTTAAACCAGGATTTGAGATGCTGGTCAGCAATTTTTCAATGGGGATTTTGGGATTGATTATCGTGATTGCTGGATATGTAGCGATCGGACCAGTGATGCAGGGGATTTTGAACGTGCTATCTGGTGGTGTGAACTGGGTTTTAGAGCATAAACTATTGCCATTATTATCAATTTTTGTTGCGCCAGCCCAAGTGCTCTTTCTAAACAATGCGATCAATCATGGGATCATGGCACCTTTAGGATTAGAGCAGGTGGCAGCAGCTGGGAAATCTATTTTATTCTTGGTTGACCCGAACTGCGGTCCTTCTGTTGGAACGCTCTTAGCGGTCAGTATTTTTGGACGCGGTATGGCAAAACGTACAGCGCCGATGGCAGCGATCATCGCCGGAATCGGCGGGATCGGGGAAGTGTATTTTCCATTCGTATTGATGAAGCCCAAACTGGTTTTTGCAACGATGGGTGGGATGGCGACGTCGTTAGGACTATTCCAATTGTTAGGCGGTGGAACGGTAGCCACACCTAGCCCAGGGAGCTTTTTCGCAATGCTGATGTTGACACCAAGAGGAGCAATGGTAGGCAATCTTGTGGGCTTCTTTGCCGGTATGGCAGTCTCCTTCACGATCGGAATGTTGTTATTAAAAACAGAGCGTGGCGGAGAAGAAGAGGAAGAATTAGCAGATGGTAGTTTAGCAGAACGAGCTAAATATAACAATGCTGTCTTGTCTCAAGGAACACAAGGCGTATCTATCAATAAAATCGTTGTCGCTTGCGATGCCGGGATGGGCTCGAGTGCCATGGGAGCATCTATCTTAAAAACGCAGGCGAAAAAAGCGATGCTAGATGTTGAAATCATCAATACTAAAATCGAAGAAATTCCAAATGACACAGATCTAATCGTGACTCACACACAGTTAGTTGAGCGAGCAAAAAAACTTCATGGAGATGGTCAGAAAAAGTTCATGACGATCACGAACTTCATGGAAGGTGATCAATATAAGGATATTATTGCTTATTTGAAACAAGTTAAATCGAGTGTAGGCGAAGAACGGGCGGTGGTTGAAAAAAAGCAGTCAACACCGATCTCTAAAGAGGTACTGAGTATTGATAATATCAGACTAAATCAGTCCTTCGACACAAAAGAAGCCGCAATCAAAAAAGCCGGGGACATTTTGGTAGAGAACGGGTATGTAAAGCCAGAATATGTGCAATCAATGCAGGAACGAGAAAAAACGGTGTCTGTCTACGTCGGCAATCATGTCGCGATTCCTCATGGAACAGGCAACTCAGAGGACTTGATCTTAAAATCAGGGATTTCGATTCTGCAAGTACCAAAAGGAGTTAGCTTCGGAGCAGAAACGGCTTATGTTCTTATCGGAATCGCTGGCAAAGGCAATAGTCATTTAGAAATTTTGAGTAAAATTGCTGACTTCTGTTCTGATTCCAAAAATGTAGAGAAAATCAGACAAGCCACTTCAGAAGAAGAAATATTAAGAATGTTAAGTGCAATCAATTGATAAATAGAATAACGGAGTAATCACAATCTATAATACTCTGAATAGGACACTGCTTAAGGCGAGTGACTTATTCAGAGTGTTTTTTTATTGACAGCTTGTTATCGTATCAAACACAAAGCACCTTTGTTGTCTTCCATGAGGTTCGCAAGGTACAATGTAAGAAGAGTCAAGAATGACAGTCAGGAAAAAATAAAGTGTCTCCCATATGTTTTTTAATAGGAGGTCGTTATGAAAAATCTCATTGCAGCAGGATTTCTATTTGTTGGCGGTGCCATATTAATGACTGTAACAGAAATGGGACGGATCGTGCCTTTTCTAGGCGCGGCCTGTGCATTGATCGGAGCAGGATTGTTGTTATATTTTGTTTTTAGTAATAACGGAAAGTATGATTGAAGATACCTCGTTTGGTTTGTATAGATATTTTTTTAGCCTCGTGCCTTTGAGTAGGACGGGGCTTTTTTGATCACCCATCAAACTGTGGCGCGAAAAATAATTTTTTATTTTCCCTTGACTTTCAAATTTTATGGGAGTACTCTAGCAACAATCAATTGAATAACAAAACGCAATGATAAGGATAGGATTCCATCAGGAGATACTTTCAGAGAATGAAGCCTTGGCTGTGAGCTTCTAGTAGAAATTTTGGCGTTACTCCCTTAGAGAAATCAGCAAAAGACTGGTCGCATGATATACGTTATAATATCGCAATGAGCCGAGAAAATATTTCTGTGAAATTTTCTTGGGAACATGGGTGGTAACACGTTAATCGAACACGTCCCTTTTTTAGGGGACGTGTTTTTTTATATTGTTTTTTATAAAAGAGAGAATGGAGTTGAACAAGTATGTCAAACAATGAAGTTGAAGTCGTATTTCCAAATGGAAGCAAGAAAATGGTGGTGGCAGGCACTACATTGCACGAAGTAGCGAAAGAAATGAATGCAGAGGCAGTGATTGGGAGTATCGACGGTACGTTGTTGGACTTGTTTTCACCCATTGACCATCCCAGCCATGTTTCGTTTTATGGAAAAGACAGTCAAGAGGGCCTAGCTGCAATGCGCAGAAGTATCGGTTTGGTTTTTAGCGGAGCGATAAAGAAACGTTATAAAAAAGCGGTTATTTCTGAAATAATGCTAAATGAGCACGGCTTTTTTGTCGATATGCGTTTGGATCAGTCATTGAGTATTTTAACATTTAAAGAAATCGAGCAAGACATGAAGGCTCTTCAAAAAAATAACAATCGGATCAGTAAGAAAATTGTTTCGGTCAAGGAAGCAAAAGCGATTTTCAAAGACAACGATCTACAATTAGAGCTGCTAGAGGCGCTTCCTGAAGAGGATCGCGGATGTATTTATCAATTTGGCGAGGGGATCACTTTTTCAAAAGAACCGTTTGCTTTGGATGTGAAGCCTATTAAGAATTTCAAATTGTTAAAGGTTTCTGGTGCGTATTGGCAAGGAAATGCAGACAATGAGATGCTTCAGCGGGTGAATGGCGTTGTTTTTTCTTCAAAGGATGATCTGGCGGAGTATCTGGCTTTCTTAGAGGAATCAGAAAAGCGCAGTCATCAAAAACTGGGCAAAGAATTGAAGTTGTTTATGTTTTCTGAAGAAGCGCCGGGAATGCCTTTTTACCTATCAAACGGGCAAACAGTTCGTAACGAACTAGAAAAATTCTTGCGGGAATTGCAAACGAGATATGACTACGACGAAGTAAAAACGCCCTTGATTATGAATGAACGGTTGTGGCGACGTTCAGGGCATTGGGATCATTATAAAGATAACATGTACTTTACAAAAGTGGATGATCAGGACTATGCGTTGAAGCCCATGAACTGTCCGGGACACTGCATGATTTATAAAGATGATGTTCGCTCGTACCGGGATTTACCGATTCGAATGGCTGAATTTGGTCAGGTCCATCGGCATGAATTCAGTGGCGCGTTAAACGGGCTGCTTCGGGTTCGGACTTTTTGCCAAGATGATGCGCATATTTTCGTTAGTCCCGATCAAATCAAGGCAGAAATTTCGCTGGCATTAAAAATCATCGATGAGGTGTACAAAGTGTTTGGCTTTGAATATTCGGTGGAACTGTCTACGCGGCCAGATGATTTTATGGGCGAAATTGCGATGTGGGACAAGGCGGAAAATTCATTGAAAGAAGTATTAGACAGCCTCGGTTATAACTACGCGATCAATGAAGGGGACGGCGCGTTTTATGGCCCTAAAATCGACATTCATATCAAGGATGCCCTCAATCGCAGCCATCAATGCGCGACTGTTCAACTGGATTTTCAAATGCCGGAAAAATTTGATCTAAGCTTTATTGATCAAAACAATGAAAAACAGCGTCCTGTGATGATTCACCGTGCAGTATTTGGGTCGTTAGATCGCTTCTTTGGTATTTTGATCGAACATTATGCCGGTGCGTTCCCTGTTTGGCTGGCACCGAAGCAGGTAGAATTGCTCTCAGTCGCAGAGAAGCATAACGGCTATGTGGACGCCCTTTATCAAGAGTTCCAAGAAAACGGCATTCGCGTGTCGAAGGATGTCCGCAACGAAAAATTAGGCAAAAAGATCCGCGAAGCCGAATTAAGAAAAGCACCGTATAGTTTAGTTATCGGGGATTATGAAATGAATGGCGCCGAATTTGCTGTTCGAAAACGCGGATCTCAAGAAATCCAAAAAATCGATAAGCAAGCCTTCGTTGAAATGGTTAAAAAGCAAATAGCTGAGAAAAATCATAGCTTTTAAGGTGTTTGACCTTTGGTAACGTTGGGTCAGAAAGTGATTAATTTCTAAAAGGATAACTAAACCATGAAAAAGTTGACGGGAACGCTCTTTGAGTTCTCGTCAACTTTTTTGTATGTTTGAATCACTCTTGCTTTTTTGAAAAGGTTAAGTATCTTTGGACATTTAAAACCACTAAATTCGTTTTGTTTTTTGTGCACTTTGAACAGTGTATAGTGTCTGGAAAACCCTTACGATAGGAATGAAAACGTGTGTCCAGACAATCAAAATAAAACAGAAAAAGGTGAAAGAGATGAAAGTAACAAAGACGGAGCTGCATCAATTAATCAAAGATAAGATTCATCAAGCGGGATTACCTGAGGAGCAGGCGGAGATCGTTAGTGACGTACTGACTTTTGCTGACGCAAGGGGAATCCACTCGCATGGAGCGATGCGTGTCGAATATTATTCAGAACGGATCGCCAAAGGGGGAATCACACAAAATCCGGCATTTCATTTTTCAAAAACGGGTCCAAGCTGCGGGATTTTTGAAGGTGATAATGGTTCAGGGTTTGTAGCAGCGGAAAAAGCAATGGATCAAGCGATCGAGATTGCTAAGGAAACAGGGATCGCTGTGATCGGTATTAGAAATATTTCTCATAGTGGCGCTTTGGCGTATTATGTCGAACGGGCCGCGGAAAATGATATGGTTGCGGTATCGGTTTGCCAATCCGATCCTATGGTAGTGCCTTTCGGCGGGAGCGAGCCTTTCTTTGGAACCAATCCGATCGCGTTTGCGGCACCAAGCAACGACGAACGAATCATTACTTTTGATATGGCAACGACGGTTCAGGCGTGGGGGAAAATTTTACACGCGCGTTCTCGTAAAGAATCGATCCCGGATACGTGGGCGGTGGATGAACAAGGGAATCCGACGACAGATTCGACGAAGGTCAATGCTTTAGTCCCGATTGCAGGAGCAAAGGGCTATGGGTTGATGATGATGGTGGATGTCTTATCCGGGGTGCTATTAGGCGTTCCGTTTGGGAAACATGTATCCTCGATGTATCATGATCTTTCAAAAGGAAGAGAACTAGGGCAGTTGCATATTGTCATAAATCCAGAATTTTTTGTTGGGTTGGAACCATTTAAGCAGACGATTTCTACGATGCTGGATGAGCTGAAAACTGTCGCGCCCAGCGCAGGCTTCAAAGAAGTAAATTATCCTGGGGAACGTGGAAGAATGCGAGAGAAAAATTACGAGGAAAACGGTATTGAAATCGTTGATGACATTTATGAATACTTAACGAGTGACGCGATTCATTACGATCGTTACGATCACAAAAACAAGTTCGCTGAATAAGGGCTTGCCTCAAATTTCCAGCGATTTCTTTGCGGATTGAGGAAGAGTCACTTTATCAGGAATGAAACGAAAACGTTCCAATTCTACTATTATATAGGTAGTAGAATTGGAACGTTTTTTTATCTGCCTAAATAGTTTTAAATAGCCATGCTCTCAATTTTTGGTACACATCGTCAGCAATCGGATTTTTTTCCCGATCAAAATCATGTTCTGCCACGTGTAGTTCCAGAAATTCACTGTTGGACACAGCCTTCGACAATTCACGGGATGAAGCAATCGGGACATCAGGATCATCCGTGCAATGGACGATAAAAGTTGGAGGAAAGTGTGTCAATTGCGTCGTGCTGAGGGACAGCTCTTTGGTAAGTGGTCCCAGATAACTCAGCCAATTCCCATATTGTCGCGCGGAAAGGTAGAGAGGAAATCTTTTTTCTAGCGGCTGATCCGCTACGGGATGGTCCTGAATCAATTGCTGCGCTTCTAATGGGGAAACTTTTGGAAAGCGATGATAGTAAGTATTGGGTAAAGTAAATGCTGGATGTTCAAAATGGTGGTATCCGTAAAAACGGATCAGGCCTCGTTGGTGTTCATAATTGTTGGCAGTTAAAATAGAAGCTAAGTAACCGCCTGCAGAGCGTCCAAATAGGAAAAAATCTGGTTCCGATAAATCAAGTGTCGTTTGGAAATGAGCTAAAAACCATGTGACCGCGTCTTCTAAGCAATGAAGAATTTCCCTCAACGGTGTTTCTGGTGCAAGAGGATAATCAAAGGCCAAGACATTGAAACCATTTTCCAGAAAAAGATCCAGATACGCTTGGGGCAGATCGTCACGACTGCCAAAAAGAAATCCGCCACCGTGCAAATACAGAAGTGTCGCATTCTTCGGATGAGGATTCTTTGTTTGGTAAAAGGACGCCTTCAAGGAAAGCGAAGCTTCAATGGTGTAAATGAGTGGTTGATTAGGCATAAAATCCCTTCTTTCTGTATCAATTATAGAAAACATTTCAAAAGATTTAACAGCACTTTAGCACAAAATGATACAGATTTTTGTAACTTTTGAACAATGATGTTAGCAGTATTAGCGTTTACAATTGAATTAACAACTGAAGGAGGTTCATGAAATGACTTTAGAAAAGCGTTTAGATAAGAATATCCACGAATTGTCACAAATAGGTAGTGATCCAACAGGCGGTATGACACGGTTGCTCTATTCAGATTCGTGGTTAGAGGCGCAGAAGTTTGTTGAAGGAAAAATGCAGGAAATTGGACTAGAAACGTCCTACGACGCGATTGGAAATTTATTTGGACGTGTTGCTGGTACAAAATACCCAGAGGAAACGATTCTTTCTGGCTCCCATATTGATACCGTTGTCAATGGCGGTACGTTAGATGGGCAATTTGGCGTAATGGCTGCTTATCTTGCTGTTCAGCACTTATTGGAAACTTATGGTCAGCCTCTGCGTTCCTTAGAGGTCATTTCTATGGCAGAAGAAGAGGGCAGTCGTTTTCCTACAGTCTTTTGGGGAAGTAAAAACTTTGTTGGTGAAGCCTCCAGAGAACAGGTGGAAGCCATCGCCGATTCTGAAGGATTGAAATTTATAGATGAAATGCGTCGTCAAGGGTTTGACTTTGCGGATGACGCGAAGAAACGGCGGGAGGATATCAAAGCGTTTGTTGAGATCCACATTGAACAAGGAAATGTTTTAGAAAATGAAAAACTGCAAATCGGTGTCGTGAACAATATCGCGGGCCAGAAGCGTTATACCTTTGTTTTAAAGGGTGAGGCCAACCATGCTGGAACAACACCGATGGGCTATCGTCGTGACGCTGTGTACGGATTCTCAAAAATTTGTTCAGAAATTATCGATCGTGCCTTTGCAGAAGGGGATCCTCTCGTGGTTACTTTCGGCAAGGTCGAGCCTAAACCAAATACAGTAAATGTCGTGCCGGGCGAAGTCCTATTTACGATGGATTGCCGTCATACAGACGTGGATGCGTTAAGCAAATTCACGAAAGAGGCAGAAGCGTACATGAAAGAAGTCGCAAAAGAGCTGGACTTGAAATTAGATATCGACCTTTGGATGGATGAAACGCCAGTTCCAATGGATGAAGCAGTTGTTGCCGTTGTCGAAGAAGCAGCAAAAGCGAAAGAAAAGAGCTATAAAGTGATGCACAGTGGTGCAGGTCATGATTCTCAAGTGATTGCGCCGCATTATCCGACAGCAATGATTTTTGTGCCAAGCATCAAAGGAATCAGCCATAATCCAGCAGAAGCGACAGATTTGGCAGACTTGGTTGCCGGAGTCGAAGTACTGGCGCAAGCATTATATGAACTGGCATACAAAGAGTAGGGAAGAGGAAAAAAGATGGGGTACAAGAATAATAATACTGGCTATATCGAAGGGTTATTAGAATCAAGAGCAGTGATCAAGAAAAATAATTATGCAGTTCTTCCTCACGACGGATTGGTAAACAATGTGATCCCGGGATTTGAGAATTGCGATTGTTCTATATTGGGGTCAACAAAACTTGGTGCAAGCTTTGTTGATTACATCATGACATTCCATAAAGAAGGAAAAAATGAACGCGGCTTTGGCGGAGAAGGCATCGAAACGTTGGTCTACGTGATCGACGGTAAGCTGACGGTCAGCGACAGCAAGGAAAGTCATACGGTCGCTTCGGGTGGTTATGTGTATCTACCCGCAGGAGAAAAAATGTTTTTAGCAAATGCACAAGAGGAAGAAACCGAGTTCTTTCTATATAAGAAACGCTATCAACCATTAGAGGGCTACAGCGCTTATAAAGTCGTCGGGAACGTGAATGAAATGGAACCGATCGAATATGAAGGCATGAAAGATGTGTTACTTTGGGATTTTCTGCCGAAGGACCTTGGCTTCGATATGAATTTCCATATCCTGTCGTTTGAACCAGGAGCTAGTCATGGGTATATCGAGACCCATTATCAAGAACATGGGGCGTACCTGCTCTCTGGAAAAGGAATGTACAACTTGGATAATGACTGGCTGCCTGTCGAAAAAGGCGACTACATTTTCATGAGTGCTTATGTTCATCAGGCAGCGTATGCTGTTGGGCGGAAAGAGCCTTTAAAATATGTCTATTCGAAGGACTGCAATCGTGATCCTGAAATTTAAATAAAGGAAGTCGTTTTTATTATGGAAGAAACAATGATCGTTCAACCAGCAAAATTACATGAGTTGATTCAAAATAAATTAATGCGTGCCGGATTAAGAGAAGGCCATGCCGATACTGTGGCGGAGCATTTGGTATTTGCGGATGCTTGCGGTATCCACTCCCACGGGGCTGTTCGCGTGGATTATTATGCCGAACGAATCGCGAAAGGCGGCGTGACACTTGATCCTAAAATCACCTTTGAACGAACTGGCGCAAGTACAGGAATCGTTCATGGAGACAATGGTGTCGGGCAATTCGTGGCGCTTCAGGCGTTAGAATATGCGATCGATCAGGCAAAAGAGTCTGGTGCAGCAATCGTTGGTGTGAAGCGGATCAGTCATTGCGGCGCACTTTCGTATTATGTAAAGCGAGCTGCAGAAGAAAACCTCATCGCTATTTCAATGTGCCAGTCAGATCCCATGGTCGTTCCTTTTGGCGGTTCGGAAAACTATTTTGGAACGAATCCGATCGCTTTTGCAGCACCTAGGGAACACGGCGCACCGGTTGTTTTTGATATGGCTACAACGGTTCAAGCATGGGGGAAAATTTTAGACGCGCGTTCAAAAAACCAAGATATTCCTGATACTTGGGCAGTGGATGCGGACGGTAAACCAACAACGAATCCTCATGAGGTCAACGGCTTATTGCCAATGGCTGGACCAAAAGGGTTTGGTTTGATGATGATGGTGGATGTGTTATCTGGCATGCTGCTAGGTCTGCCTTTCGGAAAAAACGTTTCTTCTATGTATAGTGACCTAACGGAAAAACGCAACCTCGGACAATTATTTATTTTGATTGATCCACGACGCTTTACTGATTTGGCAAGTTTTAAGCACAGTATTGAAACCATGATTGAAGAATTGCATAGCATCGCTCCAGCAGCTGGCTTTAAGCAAGTCTATTACCCGGGAGAAACCAATCAGATCAAGTATGAGGAATACTCCTCTGAAGGAATTCCTGTGGCGAAGAAGGTAGTAGACTATTTGGAAAGTGATACGATCCATTTTGATCAATATGGAGAAACTGGGAGTTTTGCAACCAACTAACAGAGAGTGAGGGAATCACGTGTTACACACGATTATTCAAAAAAACAGTTATCAAGATTCGATCGTATTAATGTTGTTAACGAATCGATTAAATACGCTAGATGGCGTGAACAAGGCGTCCGTTATGATGGGAACACCAGCAAATAAAGATATTTTCAAAACAGGCGGCTTATATACATCCGAACTTGAAGAGGCGTCCTCAAATGACATGGCGATCGTTTTAGACATTCAGGAAACAGAGGAACAATTGATCCAAAATGTGTTGAGTACAATTGATGAATTCTTAGCGGAGCAAAGCAAGGGCGGCAATGAAAAAGGGACAGAAACAGTAAAAACATGGGACAAAGCGATAGCGCTTGGCGAAGATGCTCATGTGGCCGTCTTCTCAATTCCAGGAACACATGCGGCAGGCGAGATCGAGCACGCGTTGGACGAAGGCAAGCATGTCTTCTGTTTTAGTGACAACGTCGCACTGGAAGATGAAGTTCGTTTAAAAAAACTAGCTCATGAAAAAGGCCTGCTATTAATGGGTCCAGACTGTGGAACGGGTATCATCAATGGCATTCCTGTAGCCTTTACCAACGCAGTTCGCAAAGGGAGTATCGGCGTTGTCGGGGCCTCTGGGACAGGGATTCAAGAAGTAACGACCTTGATTCATAAATTAGGCGGCGGCGTGACCAACGCGATCGGAACCGGCGGGCGCGATTTAAAAGCTGAAGTTGGCGGTATCACGCTGAAGGACAGTGTTGCAACATTGGAAAAAGATCCAGAGACAAAAGTGATCGTCGTTATTTCCAAACCACCTGCACCAAGCGTACGGGATGAGGTGCTTGATCTATTGAGAAGTGCTTCAAAACCAGTTGTTACGATTTTCTTAGGCGAAGAACCGACCGATCATGAAGAGAATCTTTATAGAGCCTATACATTAGAAGAAGCTGCTGAAATCGCCGTTCAACTGATGGAAGAGGAGCAGGTCAAAGTGAAGGCGGATGAACTGGAAAATCCAGGGTATTCATTTGTCTCAGGACAAACAGGGATCAAAGGGCTTTATTCTGGCGGAACGTTGGCCTATGAAGCAGCGATGCTAATGAAACGAGCGCTAGGGCTGAAGGAAGATCAGGAAACAGAGGCTGGCTTTATCTTAAAGAATGGTGTCCACGAGATCATTGATTTGGGAGACGACATCTATACACAAGGAAAACCGCACCCGATGATCGATCCAAGCAAGCGACAAGAAATGCTGGTCCAAGCAGCAGACGAAGCGACGACTGCCGTGATCTTGCTGGATGATGTTCTAGGCTATGGTTCCCATGAAAATATGGCAAAAGAATTGGCTCCAACAATCAAAGAAATCAAGAAAAAAGCCGCCTCCGAAGGTCGCGAATTGGCAGTTATAGCAACGATCGTCGGGACGGATGAAGATCCGCAAAACATGGAGGAACAAAAGGCGATTCTAGAAGAAGCTGGAACGATTTTATGCACGAGCAATGCGCAAGCGGTCAAGCTGGCATTAGTTATGTTAGGACACCCATTGACGCTTCCAGAAAGAACTGTTTTACCGAAAAAAGCCAGCAGCAACCCGCAAATCGCACCTTCTAAAGAAATGATGCGTTTGCTTACGAATGAGGCATTTATCAACATTGGTCTGCGGAGTTTTTCTGACGCGATCATCAGTCATCATGGCAAAGCCGTTCAATTTGACTGGCAGCCAGTTGCTGGCGGAAATCCAACCTTGCAAAAAGCATTGCAGTTTTTGAATAAAGTGGAATTGAATTAGGAGGAGAATGAAAAGTGTACAAAACAATTGATGAAGCAAACCAAGCGGTCGCCGCAAAAATTGTAGCCGGTTCTCCTTTCTTATTAGATGTAGTACCTGCGAAAACCGTGATCTCTGAATTAAATGAAGGCAAGGTCTTGTTACATGCTGGACCACCGATTCGTTACGACCAAATGATCGACCCGATTCAAGGGGCCTGTGTCGGCGCCGCGCTGTTTGAAGGATGGGGCGAAACAGAGGAAGAGGTTCGGCAGCAGTTAGAGTCTGGCGAAGTCACTCTGATCCCTTGCCATCATGTGGATGCAGTAGGACCGATGGGGGGCATCACCTCTGCCAATATGGCTGTATTGGTCGTCGAAAATAAAACGGACGGTAATCGTGCCTATTGCACAATGAATGAAGGCATTGGAGCAGTCTTACGATTTGGTGCCTATTCTGAAGAAGTCGTCAACCGTCTGCATTGGATGAAAAATACGCTGGGACCAGTTCTAAGCGCAGCATTAAAAACGATGGATAACGGGTTGAATGTCAATGTCTTAGTTGCCAAAGCGATTTCGATGGGGGATGAGTTTCACCAACGGAACATCGCGGCATCATTGGCTTTCTTGAAGGAAGTTGCACCTGCGATCGTCTCATTAAAAGAGTTCGAGGAAGAGAAACAAGAGGTCATTCAGTTCTTGGCAGATACGGATCAATTCTTCTTGAACATCATGATGGCTTCAGCCAAAGCAGTCATGGACGGGGCTCGGAAAATTCAAGAAGGGACCATCGTGACAGCCATGTGCCGGAACGGGCATGAATTCGGTATTCGAATCGCAGGGATGGGGGATGAATGGTTCACCGGTCCTGTGAACACGCCGAAAGGTCTGTACTTCTCAGGATTCAGCGAAGCCGATGCCTCACCAGATATGGGAGATAGCGCGATTACAGAAACCTTTGGTGTTGGCGGCATGGCGATGATCGCTGCTCCGGCAGTGACGCGATTCGTCGGTTCAGGCGGCTTTTATGATGCCTTGAACACCAGCAACGAGATGACGGAAATCTGTATCGACAGCAATCCGAATTTCCCTGTTCCTACGTGGGATTTCAAAGGAATCTGCTTAGGTATCGATGCGAGAAAAGTTGTTGAAACGGGCATCTTGCCAGTCATTAATACGGGAATCGCGAATAAGAAGGCTGGAAAGGGACAAATCGGTGCGGGAACAGTGACACCGCCGATTGATTGTTTTGAAAAAGCCGTTCTAGCCTATGCGAAGAAACTAGGATTCAACGAATAAAGGAGAGAAATGCGATGCTGATAGAGGCCTGCTGCTCGGATCGGGAAATCCTTGAGCAATCGATTTTAAAAAGCCGGTGGCACGTCCACAGCAAATTTAACCATAGCTTCAATATTCAGGATGAAACCAGCCAGCGATTGGCGGTCATTTCGACTGAACAAACGGCGGCTGTCCCCAATGGAATTTATCTAAAGGTATCTGATTTTGAACAATTGCTCTCGGAAGTCCGCGTCGGCGATCCGCTGATCATGCAAAACAGGATCTTACGAATCGCCGGAAGACAACTGGTCGTATCACCGACACGGGAATATACCTCTCATTACGTGTCGACTGGCGGACTGACTGCTGAAGGTTGGAAAGAATATAGTTTCTCTTTGAAAAAAGTGAAGAAGCCGACCGGGTATCAGGAACCCTTATCGACGGTGTTTGACAGTGGAAATGACTTCACCAAGGCAATCGATGCTCTTTGTTCAGATTCCTTGCCTCATCAGCGCAAAGCCCTTCACTTTTTGATTGGTCGGGGGCCGGGGCTGACGCCTTCAGGAGACGATATGCTCATTGGATATTTGGCTGCTCGACTAATTTTAGACAATAGGGACACGAAATTAGAGACCTACTTGAGAACGAAGCTGCTCTCTGTAGCTGATCTGACAACGGATGTAAGCAAGCATTATCTTTTATGCGGATTGGACCAGCGTTTCAACCAGTCCATCCTACAGTTGCTGAAGGCAGTCAGCGAAATCACCGATGAACTAGAACCGGCAATTCAATTGGTATTGCAGACGGGACATACATCGGGAGCTGATTTTTTAGCAGGATTTTCCAGAACGCTTAATTATTTTAGAAACGAACGCCGTGAGGCAACGCAAATCGCGTCGGATGAGACGGGCGATAACGAAAAAGAAACGGGATATGAAGGAGGAAAAAAATGGCAAATCGGGTAGTTATGGCCCTTGGCGGCAACGCAATATTGAAACCTGGTCAGGAAGAAACCGTGGAAGCGCAGTTGAAAAACATCGAAACGAGCGCTGAAATGATCGCAAAGGTTGAAAAGCTGGATTATCAAATCTTGGTGACTCATGGAAACGGGCCGCAGGTGGGGAATATTTTGCGACAAAATGAAGAAGCGAAAGATGTGGTCCCACCGTTTCCTTTGGACGTGTGTAATGCACAGTCTCAAGGATTTATCGGCTATTTAATGGAGCAAACCATCAAAAATAAGATCGAAGAAGAAGGCTTGACCAGTGATGTGGTCACCTTGTTGACGCAAGTAGAAGTCTCTGCTGAAGATGAAGCCTTCCAAAAACCGACGAAACCGATTGGTGTCTTTTATTCAAAAGAAGAGGCGGAGAAAATGTCGAAGGAACGGAATTGGAAGATGGCGGAAGATGCGGGCCGCGGGTACCGTCGTGTCGTGCCATCGCCTAAGCCTTTAGCGATTCATGGAGTGAATTCGATCGTCAATCTGTTGAACCAAAACACGATCGTCGTAGCCGGTGGCGGCGGAGGTATCCCTGTATCACGAAAAGAAAATGGTCTTTTAAGCGGGATCGAAGCGGTGATCGACAAAGACCACACGGGCAAGAAGCTCTCAGAACAGGTGAACGCCGATGTATTTATGATGCTCACCGATGTCAGCAATGTCTACATTAACTATGGAAAACCAAATCAAGAAAAATTAGAGACCATTACGCCAGAAACCGCTCAGAAACATTTTCAGGACGGTCACTTTGCTGACGGCAGCATGGGACCAAAAATCGAAGCAGCCATTAATTTTGCGCGTCAAGGGAAAACCGCGATCATTTGTGCTCTGGAAGAAGCGGACCAAGCGTTATTGGGCAAAGCAGGTACAAGAATTGTGGGATAATCATCCGGCAATTCTTGTACCTTACGCTGTTTCATGTATTATTTTCTTCCGACAGCTCCAGAGCCAGGCGTAGATCGAGACTGACACCGGGATCGTGGACATTTTTTCCAATGATCGAGCTACATTGTTCGATTCGATATTTGATCGTATTTCGGTGAACGAACAGCGCTTTTGCTGTCCGAGCAATCTCGCATTGATAATCTAAATAATATTTCAATGTTTTACGTAATTCGATCATTGCAGGTTCTTTTGGATAGGCAAGTTCCTTCAAAGAAATTTCGCAAAAATACGTGATGTCTGAATGGCCCATTTTTTCGAAGAGGCTGCGCATCCCTTTTTGCTGGTATTGGTAGATCATTGGTACTTTCGAGAGCAGATGCATTTCTTCAAATGCCGTTTTGGCTTCGATGAAGGATTTTCCAATGTCCTCGATGGAGGCATACACATTTCCTAAGCCGAATTGCAGTTGGATATTCAATCGCTGGGATAGATCTGTCGCGACATTTTCTAAAATGTCCGCGAGTTGTTCTTCCTTATGCTGACTAACGATCGCAAAGTGAGCAGGGTCCTTCATTTTGAATAAGGAAACATCGCGGATATGGTGGGAAAGCTTGTCATTTAGCCAATTGAAGCTTAATTCACTCACTTCTTCTTGGAATTTGATTCGCGAATGATCCAGGTCGCTTTGTTGGCAAGCGGCGTAGATCACCCGGTAATGGCGTGCTTTGACTAATCCGTAAGTTCTACCAAGGTCGAGCCAGTCTCGAGGTTCCTGATTCGGCTCCTGTTGAATCTCGATCATCCGGTTGAAAAAATCCGTCTTCAGTGCATCAAAGGACTCTTGGATCTTCTGGTTCTTATAAAGCATGAAAGACAAAACCAATGTCGCCTGCTCCAAAGCAAAATTCGAGACAGGATACGGAATTTTTTCAGAATTCAGAACAACGAGAGAATGCGGAAAATAATGATTGGGTTCTACTGAAAAATAAGAAACCAAAAAGGCTTTTTGATCGAGATCATTGATTAAAACGGAATCATTTTTCTTTTTTACAAAATCAGGATCAAGCTGCTCTAATTGATCAATGTAATATTCGGCGGGTTTCGATGTATTCGAAAAATGCTTCGACGACGCCTGCACCCGCTTATACGGATCGACCAGAATGACGGGCGTCTTGATCAGACGGCCAAAGTCAGCGATAAAACGCGCCATACTGACATCGTTGACCAGCATATTTGAAAAACGACGCTGGATATCCAGTGCATAGTTTAACTGTTCGGCTTTTTTATCCCATAAAAAGTTGAGCATCTGGTGGAGAAGACTCCCCAGAGGAATGGAAAGCGGGATTTGAACGATCGGAAATTTTACCTTATTGGCATAATCGATCACTCGTTGATCGATGGCATCGATAAAACGCCCGATCTTGATCCCCAAACCAGCCGCATTTTTTTCTTGCAGCGAATCGATCAGCTCAAATAGCTTCGTTTGATCGTCACGATAAATCATCGCGGTGGTCAAAAGAAACGTATTCTCCGGTATATAAAAAGAAATGTCCGGTGTTTCGCTGATTTCGATACTATCTAGCGGCAATTTAGCGAACGAGGGCTCTGTAAGTAACGTCAAATCAGAAAAACGTGGAATTTGTAGTACATCAAGTAATGTTCTCATGGCAACCTCCTAGACCAATTATAGGCAAGGGGGTCTCGAGAAACAAGACTATTTTAGTTATTTTGGCTAAAAAATATGAATGATTATGCGAAGTAGACAACCACAATGTCGCAACTCAAAAAGAGAAAAGAGGAATTTATATGTTTTCAGAATTAGTCATCCCGCGTCGTACCATTATGACCCCAGGGCCGGTAGAAGCCCATCCCAATGTATTGAGAGTGATGAGCTCAACGATCTTGGGCCAATTTGATCCAGCCTTTTTAACGATTATGGATGCAGTGAAAGAAATGATCAAGATCCCTTTCGGAACGAAAAATGAGCAAGCTTTTGCGATTGACGGGACATCCCGCTCGGGCTTAGAAGCTGCTTTAATCGCACTTATCGAACCGGGAGATAAGGTACTGATTCCGGTATATGGTCGTTTTGCATACCTTTTGGGAGAAATCTGCGAACGAGCAAAAGCAGACGTAAAGTATTTGGAGAAAGAATGGACAGAGCCTTTTGATCAGGAAGTCATCATTAAAGCCATCGATGATTTTCAACCGAAGATCGTCACGATGGTCCACGGAGAAACGGCCAACGGTCAGATGCAGGCGTTGGATAAAATCGGTGCGGCTTGTCGTGAACGGGATATTTTCTTTGTGGTCGATATGGTCGCAACATACGGCGGTGTGCCGATATATGTCGACGAATGGAAGGTCGATATGGCGATCGGCGGAACGCAAAAATGTGTGAGCGTGCCTTCTGGCATGTCTCTGATTACCTATAATGACCGCGTTGAAAAGGTGTTGACGAGCCGCTACCAAAAAGAGTTGGGCTTAAGCAAAGTCGATCGCAACGACAATCCTATCAGCAGCAATTATTTGGATTTAAGCCAGTTGCAGCGTTATTGGAACTCTGAACGAATCAATCATCACACGGAGGCTACAACAATGATTTACGCCTTGCATGAAGGGCTGCGCGCGATGATCAACGAAGGCATCGAGAATGTGTGGGCACGTCATCAATTAAACGATGACGCGATCGTGGCAGGGATTCAAGCGATGGGGCTTGGTTTCTTCGGAAATATGGCGACTAAAATGCCGACTGTGACCCCTATTTTAATTCCAGAAGGAGCCGATGACGGTGAAGCGATCCGCAGCATGCTCTTGGAAGTATTTGGAGTCGAGATTGCCTCTTCGTTTGGCGATTTAAAAGGAAAAGTGTGGCGGATCGGGAACATGGGCTACAGCAGTCGACGCGAAAACGTCCTGCACGTTTTAGGCGCGTTAGAGGCAGCTTTGATCTATTACGGAGCGGAAATCACTAAAGGGGAAGCGACAAAAGCAGCCTTGCAGGTGTACGAAGTGTAAGGACTTATCAGTATGTGATTAGTTAAAGCGCACAAAAAGAATTTCACATTTGTTCGTACTGTTAAATGTATCTGGAGAGGACTCACTTTACAATAAGAGTAGAAGATGCGAACGGTACAAACTGTTGAAAAACATAGTGTTGAAAGTATAAAACTAACTAGATATTAGACGGGGGAAGAAGAAAGATGGAAATGAACAACGAACGAATCGGTATGGAATATTGGAAGAAAATCATCGTTTTACTTTGCTCAGGATGGGTGTCGATTTGGATTTACCGCTCGGCCTTGTCACCTGTGTATCCGCAAATCAATGCGTCACTGGGAGGAAACGTCTCAGATACGGCATTAGGCTCCATCTCAAGTTTCTATTTCCTAGGGTATGTGATCATGCAGATACCTGCAGGGTTTTTAGTAGATAAAATCGGTAAGAAGAAAGTCTTGATCCCAGGGTTCATCTTCTTCGCATTGGCCGCTTTTATTATTTCTCAAGCTTCAACGATCTCAATGATCTATATCGGAAGTTTCATGGCAGGGATCGGCTGCGGCTCCTTTTATGGCTCGGCGTACTCACTGACTTCGCAAAACATTCCGGCGGAAAAGAAAAGCTTCTCCACAGCGATCGTTAATAGCGGTTCTGCTGTAGGGTCCGGGATCGGGATGATCCTCTCCAGTTACTTGGTTGTCCAATTGGGTCTGCCTTGGCAAGTCATGATGTATATCTCGATGGCACTTATTTTGGTAATGTTAGCAGCTTTCAGCTTAGTGATCCGCAGCAATAAAGACGACGTGGCCTTCAATCAGCCAAAAGAAGTGGTTGAAGAGAAGCCGAAAGAAGCCGTATCAATGAAAACCTTATTGTCTCCGGCGATGCTGTTTACGTACATTCTCTATTTTGCGACATGCTATGCCTACTACATGACCGTGACGTGGCTGCCGAATTTCTTGGGAACGGAACGTGGCTTCCAAGGTGCAGCGATTGGATTCTCTTCTTCATTGGTGGCTTTTGCTTCGATTCCGGGCGCTCTGTTCTTTAGTAAATTAGCAGACAAATATATGGATAAAAAAATTCGTTTTATTGTGATCCTTGAACTTTTGGCGGCAGTGATGCTATTGATCACGGTTCGCTCATCAACATCGACCTTCTTGATGATCGCCTTGATTATGTATGGATTTTTAGGTAAATTAGCGGTTGAGCCGATCATTATTTCTTGGCTCGGTGAAAATGCGCCGCAAGTGGGTATTGGAACAACATTGGGTGTATTTAATTTCTTTGGAATGATGTCCTCAGTTATCGCGCCGACATTGACGGGTTCGATTTCTGATGCAACGGGATCAAAAGTAATGGGCTTTTATATCGCGATCGTTTTGCTGGTCGTTGGGTCGATTCTCTTCCTATTATCCAATCTAAAGAAAGCCAAGTAGTCACGGCCGTTTTTTCTGTATAAGAGAGCGAGGTAAACGCATGCGAGCACTTCGAAAAATAAGCTTAACCAATCAAATCATGATAGCGATGGTCCTAGGGATTTTATTTGGCGCAGTCTTTCAAAAGAACATTGTAGGCATCAAACTCGTCGGTGACTTGTTTTTACGCCTGATCCAAATGTCTGTAGTTGTCTTGATCATGGGATCAGTGATAGAAGCAGTCGGCGGATTGGAAATCAAAGAGCTGCGAAAAATAGGCGTAAGACTAGTCCTGTGGTTTATGGGGTCGACCGTCGTAGCCGCAGCGATCGGGATCGTCTTCGGACTCGTCTTTAAACCCGGTGTTGGCTTGGAAAATACCCTCTCCGAGGTGAATGATCTAGCTGTCAATGAGGGTGGGCTGCAGGAAGTGGTCTTAGGCTTTATCCCGCAAAATATCGTCTCCGCAATGGCGGAAGCGAATATGATCCAAGTCATCGTCTTTTCCCTGATGTTTGGGTTGGCTTTAAGTGTGATCAAAAGCGACGAGAACAGCACGCACATTTTAGATTGGATCTCTAGCTTCAACAACGTTGTTTTGAGAATGGTCACGATGATCATGAAATTAGCACCCATCGGTATTTTCAGTTTGATCGCGGCAGTTGTCGGCGATATCGGAATCGGTGTGTTAGGAACACTCATGAAGTTTCTGCTGACCTTTGGTGTCGCGGCGGTCTTGTATTTGCTCATTTGGTTTGTGATAACCGCTGTCTACTGTAAAGTCAGTCTTCCACGATTGATCAAAAACATCTGGCGAATCACCATGATCGCTGTTACAACAACGTCTTCGGCTATTTCGTTACCAATCAAGATAGAAGATGGACGAGAAAAATTAGGAATCGGAGACCGAATCAATAAGCTCGTGATGCCTCTAGGAATGAGCCTGAACAGCAATGGCTTGTCGATGTATCTTTCCTTGTCGATCGTCACCTTTGCCCAGTTTTTCAGCATCGAACTTGGGATCGGTCAATTGGCACAAGCAGTCTTGCTCTCAACGCTAGCGTGTTTAGGAACAGTCGTTGTTCCCGGCGGCGGCTTGGTAGCATTAGCGACAGTGATGCCGATGCTTGGCTTGCCGACGGAGAGCATCGCTTTATTGGCTGGGATCGATTGGTTTTCTGGCGTATTCAGAACATTGTTAAACGTCGATATTGATGTGCTGGTCGCGATGATCATCGCGAGTGATGAAAACGAGCTTAACCTTGATATTTTTAATGGAACAAAAAGTTATACAGAGTTGATGGAACAAAAAGAATAAGCAGATAGAGGAGGCTACTTTGTATTTAGTGATCGTCACTGGATAGTAAGTAGCCTCTTTTTTAAGCGCATGAATATACCTCATATAATACGCTTAAAAACAAAAAAAGTGCTTGTTCATAGTGAACAAAAAGGGGCGATCGTTTTTGTTCTTTCGACTAATGTGCATTGTTTTTAAAACGCTTACAATAAGGTCAGTTAGAAAAGGAGCACGTTTTAATTGAAGAAGGAGGCGCACCAGTGGAAAACACAGATTATCAAGTTTCAGAAGAAGAAGTCGCTCGATTTAAAGAGCGGGGCTACAACGATGATATGCTGCCTAAAACACCGGAGAAGCGAAACATGGGGGCGAAAAATTATTTTACTCTCTGGATGGGTTCTGTGCATAACATTCCTAATTATACGGCGGTTGGAGGGTTTCTATTTTTAGGCTTGTCACCAATAAATGTCATGATGGCGTTGATCATCAGTGCACTTGTTGTTGCGTTGTTTATGACCATGAATGGACGGGCGGGCTCAAAATACGGCATTCCTTTCGCACTTCATTTGCGGTCGACGTATGGTGATATCGGCGCCAAGCTTCCTGGATTTCTCCGGGGATGTGTCGCAGCGATCGCTTGGTTTGGCCTACAGAATTATACGGGATCATTAGCACTTTTAATATTGATTGGAAAAATTTGGCCCGGTTTCTTGGCGATCGGCGGTTCAGCTAGTTTCTTCGGGATCGGCATTCCGGGATTGCTGGCATTCACCTTGTTTTGGGCGCTCAATATGCTGATTGGAATCGGCGGAGGCAACATCTTAAACAAATTCACGGCGATACTAAGTCCGTTGATCTATCTCGTCTTCGGCGGCATGGCGATCTGGGCGATTCGTGCAGCAGGCGGGATCGGAGCGATTCTATCCTTCGATACAAGCGGTGCGACTCAAAGTATCAATCCGATCTTCGCGTATTTTATGATCATTAATTCGGTGTTAGCTGTATGGGCAGCACCTGGGGCAAGTGTCTCCGACTTTACTCAGAACGCCAAATCGACAAAAGATCAAACGGTGGGGCAGATGGCGAGTCTGTTAGTTGCCTACGTGATCTTTGCTCTCTCCAGTGTGGCGATCTTGATCGGCGGCTCGATTCACTACGGTATTCAGGAATGGAACGTGCTGAACATTGTTGATCGATGGGACAATTTCACGGCAGTCATTATCGCGATGACAGTATTTTTACTGACCACGATCTCTACGAATGCGACAGGGAATATTATCCCGGCGGCGTACCAATTGTCGGCGTTGTTCCCTAAAAAAGTCGATTACAAAAAAGGCGTAGTCATCGCCAGTGTCATCAGCTACCTGATCATGCCATGGAAATTGATGGAAAATGCCGACAGTATCTTTATTTTCTTAAATTCGATCGGGGCAGTTTTAGGACCGGTGGCAGGGGTCATGATCGCTCATTATTTCTTTATCAAGGATCAAACGATCAATTTGGACGCACTCTATATTGATCCAAAAGAAAACAATACAAAAAATGTGTATCGGGGATTAAATCGTCAAGCCTACATCGCGACGATCATAGCCTTGCTGATTTCATTGAGCGGTCAGTTCATTCCCGCATTGCAGGCGATCTCAAACGTGTCTTGGCTCGTCGGCTTCTCCTGCGCATTTGCTATTTATTATGTCTTGAGGAAATTAGGCTCGGAGGATACGACCGAAGAGGCTTTTGATTAAATTGACTTTAAAAAAAGAGAGGATGGAAAAGTATGAATCATGATTTAGTTATCAAAAACGGTCTAGTCATTTTAGAAAGCGGGGAAGTTGAGACGGATGTCGCAGTCAAGGACGGCATCATTGTCGCCATCGGAAAGGGGTTAGACGGCGATAAAGTGATCGACGCGTCAGGTTTAGTGGTCAGTCCAGGAATGGTGGACGCACATGTCCACATCACAGATCCTGGCGGCGGGTACCGGGATGAGTGGGAAGGCTATGTGACCGGGACTGCTTCTTGTGCTAAAGGTGGCGTTACCTCCTTTATGGAAATGCCTTTGAATCAAGTTCCTGCTACGACCGACGCTGAAAGCTTAGAAATCAAGTATTCGGCTGGGAAAAACAAATTACGCTCCGATGTCGGCTCCTTTGGCGGATTGACGCCGCTAAATTTGAAGGGTGGTATTCAAGAATTAAACGACGGCGGTGTCGCGGCTTACAAATGTTTTATGGCGACTTGCGGCGACCGGACGATCGATGGCGATTTCATGAACGTGGATGACTACTCTTTATATGAAGGGATGAAGCAAATCGCAGAAACAGGCAAGGTTCTAGCGATCCATGCGGAGAATGCGGCGATCACGGATAAATTAGGGGAGATCGCCTATGCCAATGGGGAAACGACTTTGAAGGCCTATGTAGAAAGCCGCCCAGTCTTTACGGAAGTTGAGCCGATTCGTCGAGCGATTCTTTTGGCGAAAGAAACGGGCTGCCGCATCCACATTTGTCACGTTGCGTGTCCTGAAGGGGTCGAGGAGGTAACCAAAGCTCGTGCAGAGGGCGTGGACGTTACCTGTGAAACGTGTACTCATTATTTATATTTCCATACGGATGAATTGGATGCTATTGGACCGGTGGTAAAATGTTCTCCGCCAATTCGCGATCTGGAAACACGAAAAGCGATGTGGGATAAATTATTGGCAGGAGAGATCGCTTTTGTGACATCGGATCATTCTCCATGTACCCCTGATTTAAAGGATAAAGAAAATGCCTTTGAAGCGTGGGGCGGTATCTCCGGCGTTCAAAACAACGTTGATGTGATGTTTGACGAAGGGGTCCAAAAACGTGGAATGAGCTTGAAAATGTTTGCGGATGTGATCGCGACCAATCCGGCAGATCGCTATGATCTGGATACAAAAGGACGGATCAGTATCGGCAAAGACGCGGATTTCGTATTGATCAAACCAAAGGCGGCCTATACGCTGCAAGCGGAAGACCTCGAATACCGCAACAAAATCAGTCCTTATATTGGACGCGAGATCGGCGCACAGGTGGTTCAAACAATCTTACGGGGCGAATCGATCTACAGTCAGGAAGCAGGCGTGACCGCAGACTTCCCGGGTGAATTTATCAAAAAATAAGGGAGAAACGGGTGGCCTGCATCGGTGACCATGCGGGCCATCAAAGGTGTCATGTAAGGGAGGACGTATAAATATGGAAGAACAAACAAGAACAACGCGAGCTCCCTATTGGAAGCAAATCATTTTTATCCTGACCGCCGGGTGGGTGGTAATCTGGATCTATCGGATGGTTCTTACGCCGATCTATCCTATTATCAGCGCGTACTTTGGCGGAGCAACGGATTCAAGCTTGGGCAATATATCGAGTTTCTACTTTTTAGGGTATGTTAGCATGCAGATTCCATCCGGCCTCTTAGTGGATCGATTTGGAAAAAAGAAGATTTTGATTCCTGGATTCTTGCTATTTGGCCTTGGAACACTGATCGTGGCATCGGCATCGGCCTTATCCGCCGTCTTTCTCGGGAGTGTGCTGGCAGGCTTAGGCTGTGGGACTTATTATGGCGTGGCGTATTCACTGACGACAGAATATGTTCCAGCGAACAAGAAGAGTTTGGCCACTGCGATCGTAAATAGCGGGACGGCCATTGGCAGCGGCTTAGGATTAGTCTCTTCCAGCTTTTTAGTAGGAGAAGGGGTGTTGCCATGGCAATCGTTATTACTTATGACGGCGCTCTTGATCGTCGTGATGCTGGGTGTCTTCAAAAAAATGATTCGCGAGGAAAAACCGACGCCCGCTCCACAGGTACAAACAGCTGCAAAGCCAAAGGGCACACTCAAGGATCTTTTCAAATTGCCGATGATCGCTTCATACGTATTGTACTTTTCGACGCTGTACACGTACTATCTGATCGACACGTGGCTGCCCAATTTTTTAGAAACTGAACGCGGCTTCCAAGGGACAGGCATTGGGATTGCGTCTTCCTTAGTCTTCTTTACGGCAATACCAGGGGCGTTGTTTTTCAGCCGGATCGCGGATAAGATTCCTCATAAAAAAACAATGATCATCATCCTGCTAGAAATTTTGGCAGCAAGTGTCCTCTTTATGACCATCACTACGAATAATCAGGTGTTATTGATCATTGGGATTATGGCCTACGGATTTTTCGGGAAACTTGCCGTTGAACCGATCATTATTTCATGGCTCGGTCAATTTGCCCCAAAGAAAAGTATCGCTACTACTTATGGTGTCTTCAATTTCTTCGGCATGTCTGCCTCGGTCATCGTCCCGTCTGTTACAGGGATGATCTCTGATGCGACAGGCACCAAGGTGTACGCCTTTTATTTAGCCATCGGGATCATCGTTGCAGGGACGCTTGTTTTTTATGGGATCAATAAATATTATCAAGAAAAAGAAGCAGCGGCTGAGGTGATGGAAACGACGTATTAACCGATAACTAAAAATAGACGACTAAGCGGCAGTGATGCTGGCTTAGTCGTCTGTTTTTGTTGTAAGCGGCGTGGGCTATTCGATGTCCTTCGCTTCGGGATCAGAGAGAAACAACGCGACACGCAGCTGTAAAGAAAATTCAGGATGATCGATGTTATTGTTTAAAAGCTCTTCGCATTTTTTGATGCGGTATTTGACCGTATTGCGATGGATAAATAACATTTCGGCAGTTTTAGTTATCTCGCATTGCTGATCGAGATAGGTCATCAAGGTCTTTCTCATCTCTTGGTCTTGTTCATTCTCAGGATAGGCTAAATTTTTCAAAATCGATATGCAGAAATAGCGCATGTCTTCGTTGGATACATTTTCGGTGATGCGCTTGATTCCCTGGATCTTATTATAGGAGACAAACGTCGTACGATCTTCGGATTCTTCCAGCGCCTGCTTGCTTTCCTTGTAGGAGAAATGGAGCAGGTCGATATTATTAACAGGATCACCAATACCAAATTGTGCATAAATATCAAAGAGACCCAACAGCTCTTTGTGGAGCTTTTCTAAAATCGGTAAAATCTCCGCTTTCTTCTGAAGAACTAGTACCATCTGATTGAGATTCTCTGTTGGAAAAAGCAAAATATTCTCAGATTTTTTTTCGACTTCTTGAAAGAGATAGTCATAAATGAGTGCATCGATTTCTTTTACATAATAATGCTGGTCCTTTTTTATAAAAGAATGGATAAAAATCACGCGGTAATAAGTGGAGTTGAGCTTAGGAAAGTGCCTTTTGTAATGGAGCCAATCTGTGTCTTCCTCCGAGGAGGTCTTGCGGCTTAATAAATAGGTCAAAAGATTTCTGCGTTCGGCTCTTTTTTCATTTAGCAGAGTTTGTTCTTTATACAAGGCTAGTGTTAAAACAGTCAAGGACTGCTGAATAACAAACTGAGAGAAGGGATAGGGCAGCTTGTCGGGCTCGAAGATAACAAGCATGTAGGGCAAGTAACGATCTGAATTAAGAGGGAAAATGCTGATCAGCATCTTTTCATGGGCGAAATCAAATAACAGCGTCTCCCGCTGCTTCTTTAACTGACATTCACGAATTTTTTCTAAGAAGGCTTCTTTTCTATCCTTCAATACCGCTGAATTTGAAAATTGCAGGTGAGAGCTGACGATCTTCCCAAAAGGATCGATCAATAGGACCGATTGTTGGATCATGGAACTGAGCTCTTTGATCAAAATCTTAAAAGAGGCGCCATGAACCATCAAATTGACAAACTTTTGCTGGATCTCCAAAGCAAAAAAGACCTGCTCGGTTTGGTCGTGCCATAAAAAGCTCAACAGCTTATGGGAGATATCTCCCAACGGCATACTGACAGGGATTTGCAAAATAGGAAAGTTCAAGTCGTCCGCTAACGCTAAAACCTGCGCATCCACATGGGGTAAATAACGGCCAAGCTTGATCGCCAATCCAGCGGAAGGCAGCTCTGCCAGTGATTTGACGAGAGTGCACAGTCCGTCAGGGTCTTCACAAAACGCCATGCCTGTAGTGACGAGCAGGGCATTTTTCGGAATATAGTAAAGAATATCAGGCGTTTCAAAAATTTCGATCGTATCTAGCGGCCGTTCTAGGTCAGCCTTTTGGTTGAGGAGCGACAGTTCAGAGAATCTTGGTGTCTGCAAAATTTCTTTTAATGATGTCATAGTAATCTCCTATTATTTTCTGAGGGCCAGGGTCAAAAAATCATTTTTCAAGGGTTGCTACTGTGTGGGTGAGCAGAGTGATCGTTTCTTGAAGCATTTCCTCTGTCGCACGAATCGTCGGCATCGAGACGCTGATCGTCGCAAGAACCGATCGCTGCTTGTCTAGTAATGGAACGGCGACACATTTTACCCCGATCTCGCATTCTTCATCGTCGATCGAATAGCCTTGTTTTTTTACTAAGGCGAGTTCAGCCGCGAGCTCTTTTTTTGTGGCTTTCGTCTGAGTTGTCAGAGGCATCAATGACGTGTGGTCTAAATAATGCTGCAGCTCATCCGCAGGCATATTTGCTAAATACAGCTTTCCAGAGCCGGTACAATACAGCGGCGCCCGCTTTCCGATTTTTTGGGTGACGGTCAACAGGTTGTCTTGGCTGTCGATGGATTCGACATAGACCAGTTCTTGATTGTCACAAATCGAAAGACAGGTTGCTTCACCCAGCTCTTTAGACATCTGCTGCATATAAGGGCGAACGTAGGCGACGATGTCTTGGCTGATGTCGCTGTCATTGGTCAGCAGCTTGAATTTCAAAGAGAGGGAATAGTCTGCGTTCCCTTGATTTTGCTGGACATACCCCATCGTCATCAACGTATAGAGCAATCTCAAGGCCGTGGCTTTTGGAAGGTTCGTCTGCGTCGAGATGCTGCGGAGGGAGAGTGGATCTTCCGCCGCCGCCATCAGCTCGATGATCGTAAAGGCTTTTTGTACGGAATGGTTGATTTTTAATTGTTTTTCTTCCATTTTTTATCTCCTTTAAAACTCGGTTTCGCTTTACTTTTGTCCAACTTGAACAAATCGATTTTTCGACTGACAAAAATAAATCGGTTACATTGTTTGGTTATTGCTCACATGGTAACATGCAATAAAGTGAAACGCAATATCACATAGTGAAATTAAAAAAGGAAGAAGGAATGGATATGAAAGCAGCAGATGCGATCGTTCAGATTATGGTTAAGGAAGGAATTACAGATGCTTTCGGCATTCCGGGCGCAGGGATCAATCCAGTCTATAAGTATCTGGAGGAGGCGCCGATCGAACATTTTTGTATGCGGCATGAGGAAGCGTGTATGCATGCGGCGGATGGGTATTACCGTGCCTCTCACAAAATCAGCGCGGCACTTTGTACGTCAGGGCCAGGCGCGACTAATTTTGTTACGGGACTGTACACGGCGCAGATTGATTCGATTCCAGTTCTTGCCATCACCGGTCAAGCCAATAGCTGGCAGATGAAACAGGATGCGTTTCAATGTGTTGATATGGAGAGCATTGCCAAAACCGTTTGTAAGAAAGTCTTTTGTGTCTTAGAGGCGGAGAAGATTCCAGAAATCATGCAGGAGGCATTTTATCTGATGCGCAATGGAAAGCCCGGGCCTGTGCTGCTTGACTTGCCTTTAGATATCCAACAGACGGACATCGACTTTGACATCGCTGACTATCAGCCGGCAGCCAAAGAGACAGTGACACCTGAAGCTGCGAAGATCCAACAGGCGATGGATATGATCCAAAAAGCTAACGCACCGATTATTGTTATGGGCGGCGGTGTGATTCTGTCTCATGCAGAAAAAGAGCTAATCGCGTTTGCAGAGATGCTGGAAATCCCTGTAATCACGACTTATATGGCAAAAGGCGGATTACCGGAAGAGCACCCATTAAACGCGGGACATGCCGGAATTCAAGTCGGACAGCCGATCGGCAATCGCTATTTCTTGGATTCTGATGTGGTCATCGGCATTGGCAATCGCTTCACGGATCGCCATACAGGAAATTTGGCTGTTTACCGTGAAGGCCGTCAATTTATCCATATCGATATCGAAAAAGGACAAATCGGCAAAGTTTTTGAGCCAGAGCTAGGGATCGTTTCTGATGCAAAAGAAGCGTTGATCGCCTTGATCGCGGAAGCGAAGGCACGCAACGTGAAACCCATTAATTCTCAGCGAGCGGCGGATCTGCCTGCCACAAGAAAAGAATTGGCTCGCAAAACCGATTTTGACAGCAAACCAATGATGCCGCATCGGGTCTTTCATGAGATGAATGCTGCCTTTGATGATGCCACCATGTTCACCGCCGGCTGCGGCATTACACAAATCTGGAGCGGACAATTGCAAAAGATCAACCGCGCTCGTCGCTATTTGCCATCTGGGGGCGCCGGCACCTTGGGTTATGAAGTTCCTGCTGCTTTCGGGGCAAAGGTGGCTGATCCAGCTGCACACTCTGTTACCGTGCTAGGGGATTTCGGCTTTACCTTTATGGGTGAGGAGATCGCCGTTGCGGCGGCCTTCAAGAAACCGATCATCGTGATCATCGTCAATAATGCCTATCTAGGCTTGATCCGTCAAAATCAAAAAGGCGCCTACGGCTTTGAATACGCTGTCGATATGCCCTACAACCAAGACGGGACGATGGATTATGTAAAAGTCGCTGAGGGCTTCGGCTGCGTCGGCGAACGGGTATTTACTCCAGATGAACTAAGAGGCGCGATCGATCGGGCGAAGCAATCCAATAAAACGTATGTGATCGATGCAATCTGTAAACCGGAACAATTATGCGACATGGGGACGGCGTTGGACAACGTGAAGTCGTTTGTGTAGCACCAATCAAAAGAAAGCGAGTGAAGAAGAATGAGAGAAAGTATTCATAAATATTTCGATATGGGCTTGATTCAATGGATGAGCTATCCGCCGAAGGACTATCCGCTACTAGAGACCTTGACGAAAATTTCAAGAGACCCATATTTTAATGCGGTCGAGATGACTCAAGTAGTAGACGATGACGAGCGGAAGAAGGCTCGAGATATTTTGGCACAAAGCCACATTCGTGTATGCTACGGAGCGCAGCCGCGTCTATTGGGCCCCGGCTTAAATCCGAATGCGATTAATGAGGAAGAGCGGCTAAAAGCAGAGAAAACCTTGCTGGAAGCCATCGATGAAGCAGAATATCTAGGTGCGAGAGGGATCGCTTTTCTTTCGGGCAAATGGGCGGCCGGAACGAAGGAAGAGGCCTATCAGCAATTGCTGAAAACGACGCGCAATTTGTGTACCTATGCTGCGAAAAAGGACATGATGGTGGAGTTGGAAATCTTTGATTATGACATGGACAAGTGTGCCCTGATCGGCCCAGCCCCTCTTGCTGCTCAATTTGCCGCAGATGTCTGCTTGACCCACAACAACTTTGGGCTGATCGTGGATCTGTCCCATTTTCCAACGACCTATGAAACCAGCAAGTTTGTCATTCAGTGTACCAAGCCCTATATTACCCATCTGCATATCGGTAATAACGTAGTGACAGAGGGCTGCGAGGCTTATGGCGATCTGCACCCGCGCTTCGGCTATCCAAACAGTGCGAATGATGTTCCAGAATTACTGGACTTCTTCCAAGTATTGAAACAGGAAGGCTTTTTAGATGAAAAATCCCCGATGGTACTGTCCTTTGAAGTGCAGCCAAGACCAGATGAAGATGGAGACATCATCGTCGCGAATACGAAACGGGTCATTGAGCGTGCGTGGGCATTACTGGAAGACTAAAAGGAGAGGAAGATTCTTATGAAAATCGTCGTACTAGACGGCTATACAGAAAATCCCGGTGATCTGAGCTGGGAAGGACTGGAACAACTAGGGGATTTGACCGTGTACGATCGGTCCTCGCAGGATCAGGTCGTGGAGCGAATCGGCAACGCAGAGATCGTCTTAGTGAACAAGGTCCAATTGACCAAGGAAATCATGGAGCACACAACGAATCTCAAATATATCGGTGTCTTGGCTACCGGCTACAACGTGGTGGATGTAGAGGCGGCGAAGGCAAAAGGAATCACCGTGACCAATATTCCGACCTACGGAACTGACGGCGTGGCACAATACGCCATCGCCCTGCTTTTAGAACTTTGCCACCGTATCGGAGAGCATTCTACGACCGTTTTCGCGGGGGATTGGACCACCAATGCGGATTGGTGCTACTGGAATTCGCCGCAGATGGAGCTGGCTGGCAAAACAATCGGGATCATCGGCTACGGTCGCATCGGTCAAAAAGTCGGTGCGATCGCAGCCGCACTAGGAATGACCGTCATCGCCAATGACAGAAGCCACACGGAAGGGATCGTTGCGGGCGCGAAAATGGTGGACTTGGACCAATTGTTCAGTGAATCCGACGTAATCTCGTTGCATTGTCCGCTGTTTCCTGAAACAGAAGGATTGATCAACAAGGAAACGATCGCGAAGATGAAGGACGGTGTCTATATCGTCAACGATTCTCGCGGGCAATTGATCAACGAAGCCGATCTGCGGGATGATTTGAACAGCGGAAAAGTTGGCGGGGCAGCCGTGGATGTCGTGTCCACCGAGCCAATCAAACAGGACAACCCACTATTAGTAGCGAAAAACATGATCATTACGCCTCACATGGCGTGGGCTTCTCGGGAAGCACGCGCACGACTGATGGCGATCGCCGTAGAAAATGTTGAAAAATTCCAAGCAGGAACACCTGTGAATGTCGTCAATTAGCAGGAAGCGAAAGGAGTCCGACTATGAACATACTTGTCGCGATGGATTCTTTTAAAGGGAGCGTCAGTTCATTGGAAGCTGGCGAAGCTGTAAAAAAAGGAATCCAGGCTGGAATGAAATCCCTGCATGAAGAGGTGCTCGTCATCGATATTTTACCTGTAGCCGATGGCGGTGAAGGGACCGTAGAAGCCTTCGTGGCGGGAACGTCAGGCTCGATCAAGACAGCGATCGTGACAGGACCGCAGGGAAAGCCGATCGAAGCACGCTACGGTCGGTTGGGGGAACGCGCGATTCTCGAAGTCGCTGAGACATCGGGAATCACCCTAGTCAAAAAGGCAGAACAAGACCCATGGCGAGCAACGACCTATGGCTTAGGAGAATTGATTCGGCGCCTAGTCCAAGAAGGACAACGAGAGTTTCTGATTGGGTTAGGGGGAAGTGTCACCAATGATGGCGGTTTTGGGATGCTGCAAGCGTTAGGCTACCGTTTTCTAGACAAAGACGGTCAAGCGCTGTCTCATCAAATTTGTGAAATGGCACACATTGCGAAGATCGAGGACTCCCACGTTCCGATCGAATTAAAAGACTGTCAGTTTATTGTTGCCAGCGATGTGACGAATCCGTTGTCAGGTGAACAGGGAGCAACGGCAATCTTTGGGCCGCAAAAAGGAGTGCAGCCAGCGGAGGTTGAGACCTTCGATGGGCTGCTCCAGCAATTCGCCCAGCAGACCAAAACGTATTTAAATAAAGATTTTTCTCGAAAAGCAGGTGCTGGCGCCGCTGGAGGATTGGGTTTTGCATTCCTTGCCTATTTAAACGGGGAGATCCTTCCTGGATTTCAACGATTGGCCGAGGAAAAACACTTTGACGAGCGAATCAAAGCCTCAGACCTTGTGATAACAGGAGAGGGCAGACTCGATGCACAGTCTGTGATGGGAAAAGTTCCTTCGGCATTAGCGAAAATTACTCGAAAATACGACAAGCCGCTCATCGTCATCGCCGGCAGCACCTCCGAAGATGCTCACCAATGCAACGATCATGGCGTCGACGCCTACTTCTCGATCCTCCACTCGTTAGGAACAGAAGAAGAGCTGCTGTACCCTGAAAATACCCTAAAAAGCATCCAACAAACAGCCGAACAGCTCTTTCGCTTTTATCAAAAAATGAAGGCGCTTTAAGAAAGGAAGAAAAGTATGTCAAAATCAAACATTGAAGAACGACTATTTAAAGTAGAAAACGTCGCATGTTTTGATCCAAAGGAAGGAAAAAAGAGCTTTTTCTATGAAACAGAAAAAACCGCCGGCGCACTGTGGTGTCTTGAGCCTGGGCAAACCGTCTTCAATCACTCGCATACGACCTCAGACGACCTGTGGATCTGTATTCAAGGAAAAGGCACCTTCTATCCAGGCTACGGCGAAGAAATCCCGATCACGAAAGGCGACCTGATCATCTCACGACCAGGCGAACAGCATGGCATGAAGAACACCGGAGAAGAACGCTTCATTTTTGTCGGTGTGGCCGGTCCACACCCTATGGATCTGATCGTGCATGAGTGAGGAAGTTGAAGAGCAGATCCTTCATAAAAGAAACAGAAAAATAACCATCCATTGATCGATAATAGGACGATCCTTCTCAGAGAGGGATCGTCCATTTTTTGTGGCGTGTTTCGGGTGAGATACTATTTATCTTGCAGCAGGGTCAACGGTCCAACGATCCGGGCGGAGGAGATGATGGCACTGATTGTTTCTGGGGATTCTTCCATGCCTTTTTCCATCCAGTGCATGATGATCTCAGCCGAGGGATCGAAGAGAATGATTTCTAAATAATCTTCGGGGACATCGGGGAAGTTTGCCTGCAACTGCGGATAATGGTCTTTTAGCAGGTAGGCGATCAGGTTGCGGATCGCACTTTTTAATTCATTGACAAAGTCGGGGTCGCCGTTTTTTCCTAAGAGCATCGACACGATATCTTTTTCTGTTTGGGCGTGCTGAATGGTCTTGACTAGGTCTTCGTAATCAATAAAGGTCGTCGGGCTGTCGGAGAGATCGATCGTCTGCGGGTGCAGCTTTTTTTCTTTGACGCTGTCGATAAAATCATAAATATTTGTCTGACGAAATTCTGAAATAAGGTCAGAGATGTCTTGGTAATGCAGATAGAAGGTCGAGCGATTGATGGACGCGGTGCGGCAAATCTCAGAGACGGTGACCTCTCTCACGGGCTTGTGCTTGGACAATTGGATAAGGGCTTGATAAATCTTTTGTTTGGTTTTGGTTTTTTTCGTATTTTGCTCCGCCATAAATATTCTCCTTTCAAATCAACACCTTTCAAACAACTGTTGGTTGACTTGCTTTCACGACGATTATATAATTTCCCAATCAACAAATCAACACGTTGTCTATTTATTTTTCAGGATTGAAAATGGATAGAAGGAAAGAAGGAAGAAAAAATGATTCGAGCAGAATGGCGTTCGCTGTTAAAAAATAAATTTCTCTTGATCGTATTAGGTGCGATCGCGTTGATTCCTGCACTGTACAATTTGATTTTTTTGGGTGCGTTGTGGGACCCCTATGGCAAGGTGGATCAATTGCCGGTGGCGATCGTGAATCAAGACAAGCACGTTTCTTATCAAGGGAAAGACCTTGATCTTGGCAAAGAGGTGACAGACAATCTGTTAAAGAAAAAACCTTTAGACTTTCATCGGGTTTCCAGCGAGGAGGCCGAAAAAGGGATCTCAAAAGGGAAGTATTATATGATCGTGACGATTCCTGAAGCATTTTCGAAGGATGCGACGTCACTTTTGAGTCAACATCCTAAGCAAATGGTGATTGACTATCAGACATCTCAAGGGTCGAATCTGACCGCGTCAAAAATGTCCGCTTCAGCGATCACGGCATTGAAGGATCAAGTCTCCAGTCAAGTGACGGAAATGTATACGGAGGTCGTCTTGAGCAATTTCGGAAATGCGGGTCAAGGAATGGCAAAGGCGGCTACTGGCGGAGAGAAATTATCCGAGGGCACGAAGAAGCTGGAGGAGGCTACCCAAACGATTTCTACGAATTTAGTAACGTTATCTAACAGTTCGTTGACCTTTTCCGATGGCAGCCAGACGCTGACGAAGGGGCTGCAGCAGTATGTCGCAGGTGCGATGCAAGTGAATGAAGGTGCTGGTAAACTGGATCAAGGAATCGGCACGCTTGCTGAAAAAGGACCTGAATTAGCGAATGGCGTCAGCCGTTTGTCAGCGGGATCAACATCACTGACGGATGGAATCAGTCAATACACTTCCGGGGTCGGGTCTGTTGCGACAGGCTCCCAAGCACTAGACTCAGGGCTTGGACAGTTAAATGGAAAGCTTCCAGCTTTATCACAGGGTGCAGAGCAGTTGGCGCAAGGATCAGCTAGTTTGAATGGGGGCATCAATCAGTATGTGGCGGGGGTTACCGCTGCAAACACGGGGGCTAAAAAAGTCTCCGATGGCGCACAACAACTCGCTGCACAAACAGAACAATTGCCCCAACAAGTCAATGCTCTCCATGAGGGAACTGAAAAAATCGTCGCTGGGCTGCAAAATGTTCAACTATCCGAAGAAGAAAAGAACCAATTACTCACTTACACGGACAGTGTGAACAGCTACATTTCTCAAGTGTCACAGGCGTTCGGAGCAATGGATCTTTCAGGATTGGCTAATGCTGGTCAGCTAACAGGCGTAGTCAAGGAACTGTCGGACCAGCTTGCAGCATTGTCCGCCAGTGCCTCAAGTATGACGCAAAAGATGGAGGAAACGAAGCAAACGCTGAAGCAAAGCTATCAGACCGATTTGACAACCAACGCCAATGCGGTCGTTGCACAGTTGACTAGCAGCGGGGTGCCATTGACTGACGAACAAAAAGCCTCCGTCCTTTCGACGATGCAGGCGCAAAATAGCCAAACGCTGACCGCGATCGATCAGTTGTCCATCGATACGAGCCAATTAACGGCACAACTCGCTGCGCAGCAACAATCGTTGACGAAACTGAGCACGGCGTTGGCAGCACTCCAAGGGATACCTGTCGATCAAATCAGTCAGTTGAAACAAGGGGCGGATCAACTCGCTCAAGCTGGCGGAAAAGCGACCCCTGGATTAAAAAACATGATTAATGGCATGTATACCATTGGCAACCAGCTCACACCTGGCGCACAGGCGATCAATGACGGTGTCGGACAATTAGACGCTAACATCCCGGCACTTACAGCCGGTATTCAACACTTGGCTGAAGGAAGCAACCGTGTTTCTCAAGGCACTCAGCAGTTAGTTGAAAAAGGACAACCACTGTCGAAGGGGGCAAATCAACTCGCTCAAGGCACGGCTGGATTGAAAGAAAATGTTCCAGCAGTGACCGGCGGCGTCCAGCAACTCGCGGACGGATCGAAAAAAGTGACCAGCGGTGCCAAGCAGTTGACCGAAAAGTCTCCAAGTCTAGTCAATGGCGCTCAACAAGTCACCACTGGATTGAACCAGTTGAACCAAAACATTCCAGCGTTGAACACAGGGATTTATACCCTGCATGCCGGCTCGCAGCAATTGACCCAAGGCACCGGACAATTGGCTGCCAATGGCGGACAACTCGTAGCGGGTGCGCAACAGCTACAAAACGGTTCACAAAAAATCGCAGAGGGTAGCGGAAAACTAGCGGCAGGTGAAAATCAAGTGACCCATTCCTTAGGGACCGTGGGGACAGGACTAGGCACCTTGACCAATCAACTCGCGTCTGGCTCAAAGGAAATCGGTCAGCTCAACACAGGGAAGACGGGAGCAAACGCAATCACTCAGCCGATCCGTACCACTCATAATGACCCAGACAAACTGGCAAACAATGGGACAGGGATGGCGCCTTACATGATGTCAGTGGCATTGTTTATCGGAACCGTCACCTTCAACCTGCTCTTTGATGCCTTCAAACCGAAGAAAAAACCAACGACAGGTCTGGCCTGGTGGGCAAGTAAAGCATCCATCCTGGCAGTAGTCAGCATCGCACAAGCCTTGCTTGTGGACGCCGCGTTAATGGGATTGCTTGGGATGGATGTCCTGCATCCCGTCAAAGTCGTCGCCTTCAGTATCTTAGTCTCCATGACCTTTATGTCGATCGTTACACTGTTTAATTTGCTTTTAGGAAAAGTCGGTTCTTTCGTCATGCTGCTGTTCATGATCCTGCAACTTGCCGCATCCGGCGGCACGTACCCGATCGAATTGAGCGGACATTTTTACCAAGCCGTCAATCCCTTCTTGCCGATGACGTATTCGATCCGAGCATTGCGTGAAGGCATCTCCATCGGCGGGTCCATGCTGTCAGAAACCTTGCTGTTTATAGCCTTGTTGCTTATCAGCAATGTCTTGATGATCCTGTTCTTTACGAAAAAACGGAAGAATCCTGTGACCTTTGAAGAAGAATGGTCTTAAATATAATAAAGAATCCGAGTTCCTTCATTATGGAATGAATAGGACAGGAGAAGTGCTATCTATTTTATGAATCAGAAAAAGGCTCAATCTTTACGATTGGGCCTTTTTGCTGCTTATTTTGGTTCCTAGATAGCTGTAGATTCTCTTAGGATCAGCTTTGTGGAGTATTTTGAGATCGAATAGGGAATGTCAGGTTCGATCAAGCGGTCCATAATGAGATGCGCCGCTTTTCTACCCAAATAGATTTTCGGCGTGTCGATGGTAGTCAAGCCCGGCAAAATCCGCTCGGAGTTCGGGATATTATCAAATCCGATCACGTTGACATCGTCCGGTATCCTATGACCCAGCGCTTGCAGGGCGTAGATCAATTGGATCGCTAGCCAGTCATTCCCGCACAAGAAGACATCCGGCACTTTTTTCATGGAATTGAGCAATTCTTTGATTTTCTCAAAATTCTCGAAAATCGTGTCTGTATCCTTGAGAATCGAAGCGTGACTGTTGATTTCCAGTTCATGCTTTTTCAGCGTATTGAAAAAGGCATAATAACGCTCCATAAAACCAAGTCCTGTATTAGGTGAATACAAATCGCCAATAAAGGCAAAATCCGAGTAGCCCTTTTGAATGAGTAATTCAGTGATCCGTTCAACATTGGAATGATTTTCCATCATAACAATGTCACACTTTCCAATCAAATAATTAGGATTTTTTGGCGCATCCACCGTGACGATCGGAAGGTGGGTCTCCAATAACTTGTCCCAAACCGGTCGAAAATTCATTTCGACCACAATGATGCCTTTTGTATTCGAACTGTAGACCGCCTCGGGCAAACGCCCCTCCTCGATATCCTCTTTCGATAACGTTGCGATCGTCAACTGGTAATTCGTCTCGGAAAGGACCATTTCGATCCCCGTCAAGACATTGCTCCAAAATTGAGAATCGTTTGCATGATTGATATTCAGGAACAAGATATTTCCCTGATCGATCTTGTATTCTGTCCGTTCTTCCTTCGTAAAATACCCCATGGATTCGGCTTTTCTTATAATGCTCTCCGTTGTTCGCTGAGATACTTGAGGATCGTTCTTGAGCGCCTTTGAAACAGTATTTCTTGAATACCCGGTTTCTTTAGCAATATCATTGATCGTACATTTCATTTTTCACCCTCCCACAGGCAGTATACCCACCGTATGCACATAAAAGCAATATTTATTTGCACGAAAATGCACAAAAAAGTGAAAAACGCTTGTGATTAAGCGCTACCAAAATTATTCTAAGGGTGTTAAATGATCAATTAAGTTTAGGAGAGATGCTGAATGAGTTTATTTTATCGACCGGAGAATGCGTGGGTGGGGGACTTGATCCCGTATTATGAAGATGGAACATTTTATGCGTATTATCTGCATGATCCAAGAATCATCGAGGGGAAATATGCAGAAGAAACCACGTGGCATTTGGCGACAACCAAAGACTTTGTCCAGGTGGATTATCAAGGAGAAGCAATCAAACGGGGAACGAAGGAATCTTACAACCTCAATAATTACACAGGTTCAATCATTAAAGACGCACAAGGCAAGTACCATGCTTTTTATACTGCTTTTAATGAGAACAAGCCTTTTGTAAATGGAAAGAGCGTCCAGCTAGTCATGAAAGCGGTCGGCGAAAGCTTGTACGAGCTCGAGACAGACCCGAATTTTCTATTTCCGTCTGACGGGAAAATCTATGAAGAGTTTGACTGGCGCGATCCTTTCGTTTTTTGGGTAGAGGAGGAGCAATGCTACTTCATGTTGCTGGCATCTAGACGTCAAGGGGCGGGAGATCTGAGAGGCGGCTGCATCTCTTTGTCGAAGTCAAAGGATTTGGAGACTTGGGAATATTGCGAACCATTCTATGATCCGAAGATGTACATCACGATGGAATGTCCAGAGGTCTTTAAGATGGGGGAGTACTGGTATTTAGTATTTTCAACATTTTCAGACCGCTTTACGACACATTATCGTTACGCAAAAAGCTTAGAGGGGCCGTGGATCATACCAGCAGACGACGTGTTTGATACACGTGCCAACTATGCGATCAAAACAGCTTCAGATGGAGAAAGAAGAATTGCCTTTGGCTGGGTCGCGACAAAAGAAGGAGAGACGGACTTTGGTCCCTGGGACTGGGGAGGAACGATGATTTTCCATGAATTGATCCAAAATCCTCAGACTGGTGAACTGAAGGCTGTGATGATTGATTCGGTTGGCGAATTCTTTGAAGAAAAATCGGAGATATCCGCACCAGTCTTTTATAATGATCATAGTAATGATAAAAACAAGGTCGCAAGCGACACGTTAGGAGCCATGCTGTTCGATAGTCCATCCGACACCTTTTCAGTGACAGTGGATTTTGATGTTTTGAAGGCAAAAGAGTTTGGAATTGCCCTTCATGTGGATGAAGGGATGGAAACGGGCTATTTCCTACGGATGCTACCGGAACAACAGCTGATCGCGTGGGATCTGTGGCCGCGAGCTGAAAAGGGCGAGTATCAGTGGCAGATCAAAGGAGATATTCCCTATCAAGTGGAGACAAGCCGGCTTCTGCCGAAAGCGTCACGCTATCGTGTCCGCGTGTTGCGAGAAAGAAGTATGTGTGTCGTCTATGTGAACGACGAAATTGCGTTATCGACGAGATTATACAATCACAGCGGAAAAAAAGTAGGGGTTTACGTGGTTCAAGGGGAAGTAGTGTTGCATGAGATCGAGATAAAAGAATAGGAGTTGTTTCTTCCATGATAAGAAAAGTTGGAGTTTTGGTTAGTCTTTTAGGCGTTCTTTTTATGGTAACAGCCTGTGGAGGGGAAAAAGAAGATACCTCCACTACGACGGTCAAATGGCTGACTTCTCGACCAGTCGGCGGGGCAATCGACGAGACCATGCGGGAAATCGCCGATCAGTACAGCAAGGAGAAAGGCGGGAAGTGGAAAATTGATTTTGAAACCACGGCAGACAGACCTTCGTATTTACAGAAATTAAAAACATTGGTTGCCGGCAACAACATGCCGGATATCATTGACACCGATCCAGACCTTTACGCAAAAGAGCTTGTCAAAGCAGGGAAGCTCGTAGATATGAAAAAATTTCTGCAAAAGAACGACTACTATCAGAACTTTTACCCGACAGCATTAAAATACCAAGAATTTTCGGATGGTTCGATGTACACGCTCCCACTGGAATACCATGTCGAAATGATCTGGTACAACAAAAAATTGTTTTCTCAACACGGAATCAGTGTTCCGAAAACCTTCGATCAATGGTTAGCGGCATGTAAAAAACTGAAAGAAGCAGGGGTGACGCCAATCTCTGTAGATGGGATCGATCGCTGGCCAGTTCAACGCTATTTGGCGATGCCTGCCTTCAGACAAACAGGAAATCAGTTTATTGAGAATCTGAGTCAAGGAAAAGAAAAAATGTCTAGTCAAACGGGTGTTGATTCAGTCAAGTTTGTAAAAGAGATCGGGCAATACTTCAATGAAGGGTTTTCTGCCACCGATTACGCGACAGCACAATCCATGTTTTTAGATGGAAAATCAGCGATGTATTATATCGGTGACTGGGAGATTGGCGCCATGCAGGAGAAATACGACGCGGGCGAAATTGATTATTTCTATATGCCGACAACGAAGGACAGTGTGACAGCAGCCAATGAATTTTGTGTAAACTCTGGAATCGGTATGGCCTTCAACGCAGAAACTTTCGATGAAAAGACGAAGGATTTCCTCCTCTATGTGCTGGATCATTATGCAGATATATACACGAAGAAAATGCAGATGTCTCCAATTAAAACGGAGTTGCCAAAAGATGTCGATTATTCAAGTTTGTATTTGAGAATCCGAAAAGATATGGACAATACCGGGGAGCAATTTATGAAGCCATGGGATACCTATCTGGATTCTTCAACGAATACGATCGTTCAGGACAACTTGCTGCTTGTAGGATCGGGAGACATGAAAATTCAAGATTTTGTCAAAATGATCGATGATTCGATCAAAGTGAACGTCACAGATCAATAATGGAGGGGAAAATATGGGTGTTTTACGTGATAAGAAAGCATTTTTCGTTTTTTTGATGCCTGGCTTGCTGTTCTATCTGCTCTCTGTTTTTTATCCAATCACGGAGTCGCTTCGTTTAAGTTTTATTAAATGGAACGGCATCACTCCGCAACAATTTGTTGGGTTGGATAATTACAAGCGGCTTTTTCAAGACCCGGTGTTTTATAAAGCATTAATCAATAATTTAATTTATTTAGTTATTGTTGTCATTATTCAATTGTCGATTGGGTTACTATTTGCGGTACTGCTGACGTACTTGAAAAAACGGGCGAATTTAGTCAAGACGCTCTATTATGTTCCATGTATCGTTACGACAGTCGCCATCGCGCAACTCTTCAGAAGTATTTATTCAACACAGCCAGAAGGCTTGCTGAATCAGATGTTATCGGCAGTAGGGTTAGGAGGACTGGCGACTTCTTGGTTGACGAATTTGAATACGGTGCTAGGTGCCGTCTCGATTCCCGAAGGCTGGCGCTTCATCGGAATGTATATGGTAATCTTTTATGCAGCCCTCGTCTCATTAGATGAATCGGTGTATGAAGCAGCGAAAATCGATGGCGCTACAGAACTACAAATCCTCTTCAAAATCAAGATTCCCATGATCAAAGACATTCTGCTGCTCACCTTTACGATGTGCTTGACAGGTGCTCTGAGAGGGTTTGATATTCCTTACTTGCTGACAAACGGCGGTCCAGGGAATGCAAGCGAATTAATGTCCACATATATGTACAAACAGGCCTTTACCAATAACCAATATGGATATGGGAGCGCCTTGGCCGTCTTTATCATTATAGAAAGTGTCTTGATCATCTTTATTTTAAGAAAAATATTTGAGAATTACGATGTGAAGGCGCAGAAAAAGGCAGCGAAGCAGGCACTGGCATTAAGTAAACGCAAAAATAACAAAGAAGGGCGCGTGGCGTAATGAAAGAGAAGGCAATAAAGTACTTGTTTATCCTTTTATTGATCGTCTTTTTGATCATACAGATCTACCCTGTGATCTGGCTGTTCATTGCAAGTTTGAAAGACTCCGTAGAACTATCGACGACGCCATTCTCATTGCCGAAAGCTGTGACATTTGAGAATTATAAAAATGTGCTGGGAGACGGTGTCATAGGCGGTTATATGTGGAACAGTTTGAAGATCACCATGATCTCGCTGGTGCTGATCCTCGTATTAAGTGCAACGATCGGCTTTGCGTTATCAAAATTTCGCTATAAACACAGCAAAAAGATCTATTCATTTTTCATGTTCGGCATCATGGTGCCTGTCCAAATCACACTGATTCCATTGTTCATTTTTTATAGCAAAATCGGGATCTTAAATACCAGTATGGCGATGGTCCTGCCGCAAGTCGGCTTTGCATTGCCGCTCTCTGTCATGATGTTTGTCAATTTCTACAGTTTTGTTCCTGATGAACTGATTGAGGCCGGGATCGTAGACGGCTGTTCACCGTATCGGGTCTTTTTACAAATCGTCGCACCGTTGGCGAGAAATACGATGATCACGATCGCTTCAATGTACAGTATTTTGATCTGGAACGACTTCATATTTGCCAATACATTTATCAGCGATTCTTCTGCCAAAACCATCACCATGGGCTTAAAGGATTACGTGGGCGCGTTTGGAAATGTGGATTGGGGCGCGACCTACGCGGCGATATCGATCGCCATTTTGCCACCAATCTTGATTTACTTCTCGCTGAATAAATGGGTGACTTCGGGCATGACTGCTGGCGCGACGAAAGGATAGCTTATGGAGAACAAAGCAAATCAATATATCGAAACAAATAGAGCGTTGGCCGTAAAAAGCTCCCAACAGCCTATCCTTCACTTTACACCGTCGTTAGGATGGATGAATGATCCAAATGGACTGATCTTCTTCAAAGGAGAATATCATCTGTTTTATCAATACCACCCCTACCAAACAAAATGGCATCAAATGTATTGGGGCCACGCGGTAAGCCACGATCTAATCACTTGGCAGGAGCTGCCGATCGCTTTGGCACCTTCTGAGGTATACGAAGATAGCCCGGAAGGCGGGTGCTTTTCGGGAACAGCGATAGAACACGAAGGCACGCTTTATCTATTCTATACAGCCGTCGCGAAAAATGCGGCAGGGCAACTGGTCCAAAAGCAATGCGTCGCAATGAGCGAAGACGGCCGGCATTTTTCAAAATACGAAAACAACCCCATCCTTCAAAACGATTCTCTCGGAAAGAAGAATCCTCATTTTAGAGATCCTAAAGTGTGGCAAAAAGATCATACCTTCTACATGCTTGTCGGTGTTAGTCAAGACAACGTTGGGAAGTTGATTCTCTACCGATCAGAGAATCTTATAGAGTGGACACTGATGGGTGTCGCCTTTGAAGAACCCAATGCGTGGATGCTGGAATGTCCAGATTTTTACGAATTAGATGGCAAGGACGTATTGACCTTTTCACCAGTAGGAATAAAAGGCGAATATTCGAGTTATCTGATTGGTCGCCTGGATTACGAGAAGGGGCGATTCCAAGTAGAATCGAGGGGCATTCTTGATTATGGCGTTGATTTTTATGCGCCTCAGACCTATCTAACACCAGAGGGGGAACGGTATGTTATCGGCTGGCAAAACGGTTGGGAATGGATGGATGAGTGGAACGGCTTCGGTGAATTAACAGAAAATAGCTGGTGTGGTGCGATGAGCATACCAAGAAAAGTCATACGAAAAGACGATCGGCTGCACGCTTTATTACCAAAGGAAATCGCGCAATTGAAAGCGGCAGAGACGGTCATTTATGATACACAAACCGATGGATACCAAAAGTCCTTTTCCACGATTCAAAAGCCTACGCTCATCGAATTGTCGCTGGAAACAGGAGAAACACCGATCACGCTGATGTTTAAGGATAAACGAACAGGACAGACAGACACGTTCACCATTGAGAAACACCTAGGTTACCATTCTGAGGGTAATCCTTTGGGAAGAAAGGATATCACGCTGCCGCTTTCCAGTAGAAGTAAGACCCTCAAGATTCTGCTGGATCTATATGCTATAGAAGTCTTTGATGAGGACGAAGGAACGGTATTAAGCGTGAATAGCTTTTTCAAAGGCACGCTCGCTCGCGATTTTTCCTTCAGCTGCAGCGAAAAAGGGCGGCTCAAACAGGTGGTAGTAACAGAACTGAATGTAAAACAAATGATCAAGAGATCTGTGAAGGGGTAGATGAAAGATGTTTGGAAGTATCGAAGCAGGAGGAACGAAATTTGTCTGTGCGGTAGCAACGGATGACTTAGAGATCGTGAAGCGGGACAGCTTCCCCACCACGAAGCCTGAAGAAACCATGAAAGCTGTCCTCGAATTTTTTTCGCCATATAGAGAAACGCTGAAAGGAATAGGCATCGGTTCATTCGGTCCCATTGATATTCAGCACGAATCGCCAACCTATGGCTACATCACTTCTACACCAAAATTGGACTGGCAGCAGTTTGACTTTGTGGGAAAAGTGAAGAAGGCTTTTCCTATACCAGTTGCTTGGACCACGGACGTGAATGCAGCCGCCTATGGAGAATCTGTTTTAGGGAATGGCAAGGGACGGTCGAGCATCGTTTATTATACGATCGGAACCGGCATCGGGGGCGGCGCACTGCAATACGGACGCTTTATCGAAGGATTCAGCCATCCAGAAATGGGGCATATGCTGGTGAATCGACATCCAGCGGACACATACGAGGGAAATTGTCCGTTCCATAAAAATTGCTTAGAGGGTATGGCTTCCGGTCCAGCGATCGAAAAAAGAGCTGGGAAAAAGGGGCAAGACTTGAGTGAAGAAGATGCGCAATGGGAGCTGGAAGCCTATTACCTTGCGCAATGTGCCTACAATACGACACTAATGCTTTCACCTGATGTCATTATTTTTGGTGGAGGTGTCATGAAGCAACGCCAAGTGTTAGAGAAAATGAAGGCAGCCTTCAAAGAATTGTTGAAGGATTATGTGGAGGTACCAGAACTCGATCAATACCTTGTGCTTCCGAAATTAGGAGACAACGCGGGAACATACGGGTGTCTGGCATTAGCAAAAGAACAGCAGCTGCATTCTTAATAGGAAAGAAAAGGGTGAACACATATGACAGAACTAAGTTTAAAACATATTCATAAGAAATACGACAATGCAAAAACGTATTCAGTGACTGATTTTGATTTAGAGATCAAGGACAAAGAATTTATTGTATTTGTTGGTCCATCAGGCTGCGGAAAATCCACGACCTTGCGCATGATCGCCGGGTTAGAAGATATCTCGGAGGGAGATTTTACGATTGATGGTCAGCGGATGAATGATGTAGCTCCCAAAGACCGAGACATCGCCATGGTTTTTCAGAATTATGCGCTGTACCCACATATGACCGTTTTTGATAACATGGCGTTTGGCTTAAAGCTTCGTAAATACGATAAAAGTGAAATCGCGAAACGAGTCGAAAACGCCGCCGAAATATTAGGGCTTTCAGACTATTTGTATCGAAAACCAGCGGCGCTATCTGGTGGACAAAGACAGCGTGTTGCTCTTGGAAGAGCGATCGTCCGTGACGCACGAGTCTTTTTGATGGATGAGCCATTATCGAATTTGGATGCTAAGTTGAGAGTTTCGATGCGTGCCGAGATCGCCAAATTGCATCAACGGTTAGAGACGACAACGATTTACGTGACCCATGACCAGACCGAAGCAATGACCATGGCCGACCGAATCGTCATCATGAAAGACGGCGTGATCCAGCAAGTCGGCTCGCCGCAAGAAGTCTATAACACGCCCGTGAATGTTTTCGTGGCAGGATTTATTGGTTCGCCAGCAATGAATTTTTTTCACGTAACATTGAAAGATGGGGTGCTGACGAATCATCATGGCTTAAAGCTGCGGATACCTGAAGGGAAGAATAAAGTATTAAAAGAAAAAGGCTATGAAGGAAAAAAAGTGATATTTGGGATTCGTCCAGAAGACATCCATGGCGAACAAATCGCTCTTGATACTGCCCCTCAATCAACCGTCCGTGCGCAAGTGGTCGTTTCAGAGCTGCTAGGGGCAGAAACGATGCTTTATTCCGTCATCGGTGACACCGAGTTTGTGGCAAAAGTGGATGCGAGAAATTTCCATGAACCGGGAACCTCTGTCGATTTAGCCTTTGATCTAAACAAAGGAAATTTCTTCGATAAAGAAACCGAAGCAGTCATCAAACTGCCATAATAATGAAATCCAGCGTTTTATCTCTGAAAAATGAGAAGAAACGCTGTTTTTTTGTCCCTGATTCTGGACTTAGGTCCATAAGGAGTGGCTACTATTGAATCGTTTGCAGCAACCTTTTACAGTTAGAACAAAGACTGAAAGGAGGAAGTTCATGTTTTGGAAAAAAGAAAAAATAGATGCCCCGATTAGCGGACAGTTTCTGGCGTTGAGTGAGGTCGAAGACGATGTATTTTCCAGTGAGATGATGGGTCAAGGATTTGCTATTGAGCCGACCACTGAGACAATCGTCGCCCCTGCTAACGGAGAGGTGATCAGTGCGAATACGGACATGCGTCATGCGATAGGGCTGCGTTTGAAAAATGGGTGCGAAGCCTTGATCCATGTTGGAATCGACACCGTATCCTTAAAAAATCAAGGCTTTTCTGTTTTTGTGAAGGAAGGTCAAACGATCAAGAAAGGGGAGCCGCTGCTCAAGTTTGATGGTCAGGTCATTAAGGATGCTGGATTGAAAGATACGGTGATTTTCATTGTAACAGATGCCAACGGGCGATCGTTGGAGATACCGACAGACTTGAAGAAAGTAGAGGCTGGGAAGACAACCGTGCTGCTCTTCAAATAGAAAATGTGGATCTTTATTTGAAACTCGTTATTAAAAACAGATATTTTCTAGTTTTGGTTCCTATTCTTGGACTTGGGTCCAAAGCGCCAGCGAAGGATTGTAACGGGTTTCATAAGTTGTTACTCTGGGGTTAAGAGATACGTATACTCAATAAAAGGAATGGAGAGAAACAATGAAAAGTAAATTTTCTCAGACGATGCAAGACTTTTCTAGAGCAGTGATCGTTCCAGTTAAATTCATGGCGGTAATGGGCTTGTTCTTGGCAGTATCTGTTATTTTACAATTAGAATTTATGCCAAGTGTACTGCAAACATTCGGTGGCCTCATAAAAACAATGATGGATAGTATGTTGAACAATCTCGCACTTATTTTTTGTGTAGGCATATCGGCTTCTTTAGCTAAAAAGAAAAAGGTCGAAGCGGCATTGATCTCATTGATCGCCTTTTTATTCTTTCTAGCTGCAAATAATGCTTGGCTGACGCTGACTAATCAACTGGCTGAGGCAGGGGAGATGGGCTTGTTTGGAACAGGTCAAGCAGTCGTCTTAGGGTTTCAAGTGGTAGATATGAATGTCTTTTTAGGAATGTTGGTTGGCTGTCTCGTGGCATTTATCCATAATCGTTTTTCTGAGAAAGAGTTTGTCGATTTCTTGAGTATTTATGGCGGCTCGCGGCTCTCCTTCATGATTCTCATTCCAGTCATTTTAGGAACAGCAATTGGGATGAGCTACCTATGGCCAGTCGTGAATGGCTGGATCTCTTCATTATCAGGCTTTATCTTGACGACGGGGTTATTGGGCGTGTTCATCTACTCATTCGGAAATCGCTTCTTGATACCGACAGGACTACATCATTTGTTGTGGATGCCTTTTTGCTTCACTGCTTTAGGCGGGACCGCGGAGATTGGCGGTCAAGTCTACAATGGAGCAGCGAATATTTTCTACGCTGAAATGGCCAATGCCGGATCGATCACTAGCTTGGACCCGTCCTTGCGCTTTGCCACTTTCGGATTTGTGAAAATCTTTGGCTCGATCGCGGTTTCTCTCGCCTTGATCCACTGTGCTCAAAAGCATCGCAAGGAAGAGGTGAAGGGAATGATTCTGCCTTCGATGTTCGTTGCTGCGGTGGCGGGGATCACAGAACCATTAGATTTTTCCTTTTTGTTTGCATCGCCATTGTTGTGGCTTGTTCACAGTCTGTTAACGGCCGTTTCAGAGACGATCCTTTGGGGTATCGGCGCCAGAACCTACATGCTGTATGGCTTGATCGATACGGTCGTATCCAACTCGGTCTTCAGTCCCTCTGTGACGAAGTTTTATTTAGTCATCATCGTCGGTATCATAATGTCTGTGGTTTGGTATTTCGTTTTTGTATTATTGATCAAAAAATTGAATATTCAAACACCGGGTCGGGAAGCTGATCTGTCAGAAGCGGCTGTTGTAGTGGATGGATCAGAAGGGGAACAGACTCTTAGCAGTAGTGATGATTTTGAGGACGTTGTCGCCGGCTTAGGCGGAAGAGAGAACATTGAAAGTATTTCTAATTGTTTTACTCGGTTACGTGTGACCGTGAAGGATGAAGCGTTGGTGGATTCCTCTCGATTAGAACAAATCTCCCAGCAGAAGGGCATTGTATTGAATGGTACCAATGTTCAAGTCATCATCGGCATGGGCGTACAGAGCTTTAAAGAAGACATCTGTGAACGGTTAGGGATGAATGAATCTTAAAAAAAGAACGTTTAACAAGTGAAAGGAAGAGAAGAATGAAGTTAGAAAAACAGTCCGTTGTCATTGCAGGCGGAGGAAGCACTTATACCGCGGGCATCGTCATGATGCTGATTGAAAATCAGGAGAAATTCCCTTTGCGTCAATTAAAATTTTATGACAATGACGAAGAACGTCAAAGTATCGTCGCCAAAGCGTGTGAAGTGATCGTGAAGGAACGTGCGCCTGAAATCGATTTTTTAGCCACAACTGATCCAAAAGAAGCCTTTACCGATGTTGATTTTGTCATGGCGCATATTCGCGTGGGTGGATTGTCTATGCGAGAAAAAGATGAAAAAATACCACTAAAATATGGGGTCGTCGGTCAAGAAACCTGCGGACCGGGCGGGATGGCCTATGGCATGCGGTCGATTCCTGGCGTGGTGGAGCTGATCGATTATATGGAAACCTATTCACCGAATGCGTGGATGCTCAACTATTCCAATCCAGCAGAGATCGTAGCGGAAGCGACAAGACGAATGCGTCCAAACGCCAAAATCATCAATATTTGCGATATGCCCGTCGCCATCAAAAAATCCATTGCGGAAATCGTCGGTCTTGAGAACGAAAGTGACATCGTTGATCGTTATTATGGCTTGAATCATTTCGGCTGGTGGACTGAGATGACAGACAAACAAGGCAATGATCTCATGCCAAAATTAAAAGAGCACCTAGTAAATTACGGATATGCGGCAGCCGGTGGTGAAGAGAATCCTTTATTGGAAGAAAGTAGTTGGATGGACACCTTCCAAAAAGCCAAAGATGTCTACGCTGTCGATCCGACGACGGTACCCAACACGTATCTAAAATATTACTTATACCCCGATTATGTCGTCGCTTACGCCGATCCAAACTACACACGAGCCAACGAAGTCATGGATAATCGTGAGAAAAATGTCTTTGCGGAGTGTGAACGGATCGCTGCTGCTCAAACAGCAGAGGACACGACCATTGAAGCTGGAGAACACGCTGAATTCATCGTGCAATTAGCAGGCGCACTTGCCTACAATACCTATGAACGAATGCTTTTAATCGTTAAAAATGAAGGTGCGATCGCGAATTTGGACGATGACGCGATGGTTGAAGTCCCATGTCTCGTAAGCAAGCGCGGTTATGAACCGTTATCCATGGGGAAAATCCCGCATTTCCAAAAAGGGATGATCGAGCAGCAGGTCGCAGTCGAAAAATTAGTGGTAGATGCCTTTGAGGAACATTCATATCAAAAATTATGGCAAGCCATGACACTATCCAAAACTGTTCCTTCAGCCTCGGTAGCTAAACAAATTTTAGATGAGATGATCGAAGCAAATGGCGAATGGTGGCCAAAATTAACATAAGCGCCGTTCAGAAAAGTATTGATGGTTGGAAACGATCATTGATACTTTTTTCCTTTTCAAACAGGATCAGGGCATTGCGTTCCTTTTTTTGTCAGGTAGAATAAGAAGAAAACGGAAAGGAGAAGGCCGATGCTTTTTTCTGATATTGTCAATCAACATTACGATAACTTAAACGACGGGGACCTTCAGATGGTCAAATGGATCAATGCCAATCTCAACGAAGTCCCCGCCATGGGAACCAATGAATTTGCGAAAATCTGCCACTCTTCAAAATCCTCCGTCATTCGTTTTACACAAAAATTGGGCTTTACAGGTTTCAGTGAACTACGAAATTTTTTAAAATGGCAAAGTAATCCAAACGATGCTGCGAAAGAAGGTCTTTTTAAAAATAGAATTTTTGCTGACGCAAAACGGACGATCACCTATCTCGAGGACAACAACTGGGAAACTATTTATCGTTCGCTAGAGCGTAGCCGAAACGTTTATTTATTAGGCACTGGCGTTACCCAGCAAAACCAAGCGGCAGAATTGCAGCGTCTCCTGCTGTTGATCGGAAAGCCAGCCCAAATGATCCCGGCCTCTTCACAATCCAACGAATTCAAACGGATCATGGAAAATATCAACGAAGAAGATTTGATCTTTGTACTGTCATTGTCCGGTGAAAATCAGCATCTTCTTAATGTACTGAATGTTCTCTCCACCCACCGAGCCACCATCGTCTCCATCACGAATATGCAGAACAATGTCTTGTCCGGCCGCTCCGATCACTCCTTGTACGCCTCAAGTAGTCGTAGTCCAAACCCCAACGATTGGTGGCTTCAGACCGCCTCTTCTTTCTTTCTAGTGATCGAAGCCTTTGCTTTTGGGTATATGGATTATTGTCGAAGGGCTAGTGATTGATACAGGAATGAAAGCGCGTTAATCTCAGATTATTCAATTGAAACAGGCGTAAAACAAGCTTATTTGCTGAAGAAAAAGCTTGCGAAGTTGGAGAGTTCCATACCTGTTTATACAGGTAGCTTAAAGCAAACGATCGAGACTGCGGAATTGAGCTTTCCAAACCACCCAAAAATCCATTTGCCGAAGTTGGATGAAAAAGATTTTGGCTTATGGGAAGGCCTACGTGCAGACCAAATAAACCAAAGGTATCCTTTCTAATGAAAGCGATGGTTGGCAGCATTCGTACCATTCAGAAATTTTGCTTTCCGAAAGATAATTTCTGGGACATCCAGCTCCATCAGGACAACTATACCGAACTACATGTGACAAACGGAACCTTCACTCGAATCGCTTCCAATGAGTAGACGAAGATCTATAAAAATATGTGCCACGAATAAGTCTCGATACCGATTAGAAACGCTGATCGGTTTTTTTTATGCGGTTATTCACTCCTGAAATTTAACAGATCTCTGCCAGCATCGGTCAAATAAAATAGTAGTGAAGTGTCGAGACGAATTATTTAGGATGCCGTTTTTCTCGCCGCAACAGACTGGAGAGGAGCCGTTTCCGCGATTTTGGCGGGGAATCCTTCGTTGGATAGGCTGAAAGCGCCTCTCTCGTCGTCTCGCTTCCGCTATTTTTAACGGATTCCGCAGGTAATGCGGGTAAAGTTTCGCTGGATGATAGCTGATGCAAAGGAACAGTTGGCAGTGTAACAGTCGGAAAGTCGGGCTGGTTCCCGTGATTCTCCGCAACCGTAGACACTTCCACAGTATCCACGCGTTTACTCGCAGCACAGCCCGTCGCTTCTGTCGGTTCCTCCGCTTCCTCCGAAGAATCCGCGCTTCGGTCAAAAATCTCATGTTCGATCGTCGTCACGATCTTCGCAGTGACAACGGAATCAAAAAGCTTCACGCCGTCCTGTTCAAAAATATCTAAGCTGGTCAATAATTCACAGGCTTCTTTGATGGTCTCTGCGGACAAGTCGGTATCTATTCCTTTGTAAGTCCAATTGTGCTGTTTGCCTTGTTCGTTGGTAAATGTTGCGACTAATTTGTGTCTCATCGTCTCATATCCTTTCTCTGTCGGGTCGGGGGTATACTCAAAGGTCGCGTACTCGAGGCTCGATGTTCTGTCGTTTCATCAGGGCGGTCAGTCGAAAGCAACGAACGCAGCACTGCCACCGCCTTCTCGCCAAAATTCCGCAGCGGAAATACCCGCAGCTTCAAGCTCCGCCATTCAGGCGCCATAAAATAGTCTTGGAAATAATAAAAGAATCGTTTCATCGTCCGTGTGGCTTTCGTCGTCAGAAAAAGCTCGCGAATAAGATCCCGCAGAATATGCTTGAATTCTTGAGCGCCTAACGTGCAGCGAACACGCAAAGCCAATGCATATTGGATCGTCAAACTGCTGTTTTGTGTTTTGTAGTAATGCTCCGAGATTCGCTTCTCAAGATTCTTCGGCGTCATGGAAAATAGCTGTCGATGTGTCAATAGGGGTTCATTCATACTAGTTTCTCCTTAAATTTTTTTCGTATCAATTGATGAATCCACCATACGCCATGAATCGGAAAAACGTCAAAACCGCCAATTTTGCATATCCCTCTCAAATTTGCACGAAAAAGCCCTCTCGATTTTTACGAAAAGCTGAGATATCAACCTTTTGGAAAAAAAAGACCTCCGAAACCCCTGCAAATTTGAGCCCCAAATGTAATTTTGGCGAATTCCGCGATTTTCTATTTTTCTATTGAAGGAAAATGGAGTTTAATACAGAGGATATAGCACGGTGTCCAACGAGCGAGGATGGTTTGCGTATCATAAGAGTAAATGAAATAAGATGGATTGGACAACTCTTTCAATTGGAAGTAATCTTAGCTAAAAACTACCATTATTACTTGCCTATCAAGCATTGTAATAGTAAGAAGGTTACTGTTAAAGAGGCACGCAGCTATCATTTCTTTGTTTTCCGAGGAGCCATATCATAGGTAGGTATATTTTTGGATGATAATTGTTGTGATTAAAAAAATAACTAAATTGTTTGTATCGCATGGGCTAAAAATCATTTTTTATATTCACCATTTGTAGAAGCATTTAGGGAATAGTCAAATCAACTCATTATAAGAAAGCGTTGACATTGATGCTTTCATCACTTAGAATAATACTGTAAAGTACAGTAGAAAAGAGACCGATTATGGCGATGGAGTCATGATTGTGAGTATGTTACTGAATATAATCAGGCAGAACTCAGGAAAAGATCACAGTAGACGCAAGGTCTAAGTGTATCTTTTCTTGGGTTTTTTTTCTGGAAAGGAGGAAAAATGAAGATCAGCCAAATTTTAAATAATAACGTTGCATTGGTGAAACGTGGAGGAAATGAGGTCTTCGTCGTTTCAAAAGGTATTGGTTTTAGGAAGAAAAAGGGTCAAGAGATAGTGGAAGAGGAAATCGAAAAAATGTATATTCTCGATTCCTTTGACATGCTGGATCATTTTAGCTATCTGCTCGCTCATTCTGACCCGAATGACATCCTTTTGGTGAGTAACATTATTTCCTATGGAGAAAAACAGCTTGGCATCAAGGCGAGTGATTATTTGAGTTTGGCTCTTCTTGATCACTTGGAGTTTTTGTTGAAACGAGTGGATAAGCAGCAGTTTATTAAGAGTCCGTTGATTTGGGATACGAAACGTTTTTATCCTGATCATTTCAACGTAGGACTCAAAGCACTAAAAATGATTGAAGAGCAAAAAGGGTTGCAACTGCCGGAAGATGAAGCGGTATCATTATGCTTACATTTTGTCAACATGGAGGAAAGTCGCGAAAGCCGCAAAGATTATGTGTTGGAGATGCGGACATTAGGCGATTTGCTTTCTATCGTAGAGCATCATTTCAATGTAAATCTAGATGAAAAGTCAACGAATTATATGCGCTTCACGACCCATCTGCAATATTTTGTCCAACGAATTTTTGCTGGCGAGATTTTTAATGACGGCTCAGAAACCTTGGAGTTGTACAAGCAGGTTTGCCAACTGTATCCAGAATCATTTAAAGCCGTTCAAAAAATGAAAATCTATGTGCAGACACAGTTTAATTTAGAAATTTCAATCAATGAAGAAACCTATTTGATGCTTCACATCAACCGTGTGACAGAAAGGATGAAATAAAAATGAGTTATGAAAAACTAAACAAGCAGCTAATTGAATTGGTCGGTGGAAAAGAAAATATTAAAGCAGTCGCTCATTGCGTAACACGTTTACGTTTGACATTGAATGATCGAAACTTAGCAAAAACACAGGAAATCAAAAATTTAGATGGTGTGATAGATGTTGTTTCAAACGAAGTTGCATATCAGATCATCGTGGGTACGCATGTAACCGATATCTACAATGAATTTATGACGATGCTTGGTTTAAAACCCGATGGAGGAGAAGCTGAAAAACCAAGGGTGAAAGGAATCAAGGGAATCGCCTCTTCGATTTTAGTGATGATTTCAGAAACGATGACATCTATCATCGAAGTTTTATTAGCAGCTGGTATGATCGCTGGGATCATGGCAATTATTTCGTTAACAGGGCTGGTCTCGAAAGATAGTTCGACATATATGATTTTTGATACCTTGCGCGGCGGTGTGTTCCATTTCTTACCAATCTTTATTGCAGCATCTGCGGCCAAGCGAATGAAACTGAATGAGTATGTGGCGATGGCCTTAGCGGTTGCTCTGCTTTCGACTAATATTGATGGCGCAGAAGGACTCAATTTATTTGGCTATAACCTACCAACGATTGGTTACGCGAACACGTTTATTCCGATTTTACTGGGTGTTTGGTTTTTAAGCATCGTGACAAAATATTTAAAGAAAGTTATCCCAAGCGGATTACAGTATTTCTTAGTACCCGCCTTGTCTCTTGTGTTGACCTTTCCGGTTATCCTTGTCTTTTTTGGTCCAATTGGAACACTGATCGGCGATGGCATCAGTGCATTCTTTGATCTATTGATGAATACGATTGGTAATTGGATCGTAGTGATGCTTTATGCGGCATTCCAACCATTCTTGATCGTATTAGGCGCAGCCAACTTTACCTATCCCATCGTGTTGAATTTTCTAGGAACTTTAGGCTATGACCCAATCATCAACCATGCGGCGACCATTTCTGATATTGCGGTTTGTGGAGCTATGGTTGGCTACTTCTTACGTGCGAAAAAAGGACATCAGCGTCAAATGTTCGGTACGGTAAGCTTTAGTGCCTTGATGGGAGTTACAGAGCCAGCTGTTTTCGGAGTCTTCGTAAAATATCGTCGGCCGTTTTTAGCGGTTATTATCGGTGGTGGTCTTGGTGGGCTGATCGCTGGACTGACTGGTGTGAAAACAATGGGCTTTGTCTGGGGTTTAGCTGCTTTACCAACGTACTTGGCGGGCGGTACGAGTAACTTCATTTGGATGCTGGTCAGTGTCATTGTTGGTTTTGCTGGAGCAGCAGTTGTGGCCTACGGTGTAGGTATTCCAGATGAAGAGACCGAAGAAGAATTGGAAGAAAAGGATTTAGTAGCAGCATTGGAAAGCAATCAAGGCTTAAAACAGGTATGTATCGGTAAAATCGCAGAGGGGACTGTGGTTCCACTGAGTGAAATCAGCGATAAAGCCTTTGCATCTGGTGCTTTAGGAAAGGGTGTTGGTATCTTGCCTTCTGAAGCAGAAGAAACGATTATTTCTCCGGTTGAAGGAACGGTTACTGTAGCATTTCCAACGAAGCATGCTTATGGGATCAAAACCAAAAATGGCGTGGAATTATTGATTCATATTGGTGTGGATACGGTAAATCTGGAAGGAAAGTATTTTGAAGGGTTTGTGGATAAGGGACAAGAGATTAAAAAAGGGGATATTTTGGCGAAGTATCAAGCGGATCAAGTAGAAGAAGCTGGCTTTGATCCCGTGATCATCGTAGTTGTAACAAATTCAAATGACTATCTTGATGTCATTTCAACAAGCAATGAGCAGAATGAAGAACTGCTGACAGTAATTTTATAAAAAGGAGCAGACAATGACGTTTAAGAAAGACTTTTTATGGGGCGGTAGTATCGCCGCCCATCAATGCGAAGGTGCGTGGCAAGAAGCTGGAAAAGGCCCAGCAATTATGGATTTTGTCACGAAGGGTTCAAACAATGAACAGCGAACGATTACAGAAACAATCGACCCTAAGCTAGATTATCCTTCCCATCTGGGGATTGATTTTTACCATCATTACAAAGAAGATATTCAATTATTTAAAGAGATAGGCTTCAACGCCTTACGTATTTCGATTGATTGGTCGCGTATTTTTCCTAAAGGAGATGAACAAGTGCCAAATCAAGGAGGACTTGATTTTTATGAACAAGTAATCGACGAATTGTTAGCAAACAATATCGAACCAATTGTGACGCTGTATCACTTTGAATTGCCAATCCACTTAGTTTGTGAATATGGATCATGGAAAAATCGTCAGATCATCGATTTTTATCTTCAGTATTGCGAAACAGTCATGCGAGCATATGATGGAAAGGTAAAATATTGGGTGACATTTAATGAGATGAACCACATTGATCCGCAATCTGAGCAGTCAGACATCTTCACCTATTTGATAGCTGGCTTGAAATATAGTGAGATGGAAAATCCGACTGAAGACTTGGCGAGAATTGGCTACAATATGACGTTAGCTGGAGTCAAGGCTGCGCGTTTAGGACGTGAGATAAACTCGAATAATATCATTGGCTGTGTCTTTGGGTTGAACCCGATCTATTCATACGATTGCCAACCAGATAATGTATTAAAAGGCTTTTTAGACAACGATAAAGATTATTATCAAGTGGATGCGATGTGTAATGGCAAGTTTCCAAAATACAAAATGAAGCAATACGAGGCATTAGACATCGATCTAGAAAATCAATCGAGTGATGTCGAAGATTTTGCTAAAGGTACGATCGATTTTATCGGCTTGAATTATTATATGTCGAGTATTTCTGAGCCAAACACACCTGTCGAAGCAGAAACTGCGCTATTCGGTGGCATTCAAAATCCTCATCTAGAGCAATCAAAATGGGGCTGGGGCATCGACCCGATAGGTATTCGATTTGTAATGAATTTGTTGTACCGTAAATACGAATTACCAATCATGATCACTGAAAATGGCCTAGGCGCGGTTGATCAGCTGGAAGAAGGCACCGTTCACGACGATTACCGCATCGATTATTTGCAAAAGCATATCAAAGCAGTGAAACAAGCAGTTGAAGAGGACTATGTAGAGTGTATAGGGTACTTAACTTGGGGCCCAATTGATCTAGTTAGTGCCTCAACGGGAGAGATGAGTAAACGTTATGGGTTCATCTACGTTGATCTGGACAATGAAGGCAAAGGAAGCCTGCACCGTTCGAAAAAAGATTCATTTGGTTGGTACCAAAATGTAATTAAAAGTAATGGGGAGGAACTATAATAATGAAAAAGATTTGGGGATTAGTTGTGGTAGTAGTACTAGGCTTATTAGGCTTAATCGGCGGAATCTCTACTCAGGCAAATGAAAAAGCTTCTGATAAAAAGAGTGAGATAACAATCTATCTTGTCCGTCACGGAAAAACATTTTTTAATACAACTGGGCAGGTCCAAGGCTTTGCAGACTCGCCATTGACAGATAAAGGGATCGAACAAGCGAAGCAAGTTGGTAAAGGGGTGAAAATATCAAGTTTGATTTAGCTTATTCCAGTGATTTAGGACGTCAACGCAATACAGCGAAACAAATATTGGCGCAAAATGAAAACAAAAAGCCCAAGCTTTTGGAGCATGATGGCTTCAAGGAGTGGAATTACGGCGGCTTTGAAGGTAAGACAAACGTTGAAATGTGGACACCTATCTTTGAAGCAAATGATTTAACGTTTGACGAGGAATGGACGGACTATGACAAACTGGTGAATACGTTAGGCGATGAAGGAGTAGCCGATGCCATTGCAGAGGCAGATTCATTAAAAGTAGCTGAAACGTATGAAGAAATCACTGAAAGAGGACAAGCAGCAATGGACAAAGTGATCGCTGACGCCAAAAAGAAAAAAGCGAAAAGGGTTCTGATCGTTTCTTCCGGTAGCATGATTCCTACTATACTTGAAATGGTGGTTCCTGGGGAATATAAAGGAGAAGCTATTGATAACTGTAGTGTCACTACACTCAAATATAAAGACAACCATTACTCCGTAGCTAAAATCAATGATACTCAATATGTAGAGTGAATTAAAACCACCCGTTCAGACGGGTGGTTTTAACTATTTTGTAAATCAACTATAAAATCCTGATGGCTCACTATTTGTGTCGATCATAATATTTTTTGTCTGGGAATAGGCGTCTAACATGGATTTATATGTTTCACGGCCAATTCCTGATTTTTTGTACCCGCCAAATGGTGCACCCGCAGGGATTTGATTGTACGTATTGACCCAGACGCGTCCTGTTTCTAACGCACGACTCACAGTTAATGCAGTGTTCAGATCCTTCGTCCAAACGCCGCCGCCTAAGCCGTAAATCGAATCATTGGCCATTTCGATAACTTCATCGATCTCATCAAACTTGATTACGACAGCTACTGGTCCAAAAATTTCTTCTTTAGCTACTCTCATATCATTTGCAACATTCGTAATCAGGGTAGGGGCAACAAAGCATCCTTTTTCCAATCCATTAGTATCAAGACGCGTACCACCAGCCTTGATAGCAGCACCTTCTTCTTTGGCAATGTCAATATATTTCAAAATAGTTTTGACTTGATTTTCATTGATTTGAGCCCCCATTTGAATGCCCTCTTCCCAAGGTAGCCCAACATTCACTTTGTTGAAAGCCTCCGCCAAATCCTTTACGAAACGATCATAAATACCAGATTGTACAAATATCCGTGAACCCGCACAACAAACTTGCCCTTGATTGAACAATATGCCTAATTGTGCTCCATCCAAAGCTTTTTCATAGGGCATGTCGTTGAAGAAGATATTGGCTGATTTGCCACCTAGTTCCAAGGTTGCTGGCACCAAGCGTTTTGCAGCAGAAATGGCTACATTGTAACCAACCTCAGTAGATCCGGTAAATGCCAATTTATCGATTCCTTCGTGATGGAGCATATATTCTCCAGATTTAGATCCTTTCCCTGTAACAACATTTAACACGCCAGGAGGCAATACCTCTTGGATCAACCGAGCAAACTCCAAAATGCTTAAAGAGGTGGTAGAAGAAGGGTGGATAATAATGGTATTTCCAGCAGCTAAAGCAGGGGCGATTTTCCATGCGGCCATCAGGAACGGGAAATTCCATGGAATGATTTGTCCCACTACACCGATGGGTTCTTTTAGATTAATTGTCAGTGTCGTTTCATCCAATTGCTGGGCAGTTCCTTCTTCTGAGCGTAAGACCCCGGCAAAGTAGCGGAAGTGATCGGCCCCATATGGGATATCGATAGTTTGTGTTTCACGCAGAGGCTTGCCGTTATCTAAAGTTTCCACTAGTGCTAGATGCTCCGCGTGTTCATCGATAATGTCAGCAATTTTCAAAAGAATCCGAAAGCGTTCTTCAATAGAGACCTTGCGCCATTCTTTTAAGGCGTTGTTAGCAGCAGTGACTGCTAAATCTACTTCATCATCTGTCGCATCTGTAAATTTTGCAAGACAGTCTCCATTTGCGGGATTTATTGCCAACAGTGCGCGTTCCGCGTCGTAGGCTGTCCATTTCCCATCTATAAATAAGCTATACTGATCCTTCAATTGTACCTTGTCATTCATGTAAATAGCCTTCCTTTCCTAATTAAAATTAAATAGTTTCCAATAGATACCTTCTCTAAAAACCTTCAATTCTAGTTGAGAGGTAAATTAATGGCTGGAGGATGCAAAAACATAGTCCATCTGTATGCTTAAAATTTAATAGTTAAATTTTATTTTCAATTTATTTAGTCTTGTTCTATTCCTTATTTTTATCTGACCGTAAAATAGAAAGAAATTGACGTCAAGAATCAGTCCTTCATTTTGACGTCAATTTTTCTATTTAAAGACTGCGAATAGTTAGGTAGTCATTTTTGATTAATTTAGCTTCTATAATGAAGAGTAAATCGTTGAACCTCATTTTTTTAGGCTGCTTAAAACTGGTCGATTAATAATTGACGAATCTCACTTAGAGCAGGTTGTCTAGGATTTGCTGGTGTACATTGGTCGTTATAAACAAGGTCAATTAGCTTTTCTAAAGCCCCATCAAAATGCTCCTTTGTAACCCCATTTCCAGATAAGCTTGTATCAACATCCAACTTTTCAGCCAGCTTGGCAATTTCTAAACATAAGGAATCAACCAATGCCTCATCGGTGCTGCCTTTTAGACCAAGTGATCTAGCGATATCTGCATAGTCTTTTTGAGCACGGTAAACTTCATATCTTGGGTAAGGATTTCTTTTTACTTTTCCTGAGGCCCCATTGAAACGAATAACATGTTGCATCGCGATGGTTATTACAAGGCCATGGGGTAATCCAAATTCTCCTCCAGTCTTATGAGCAATAGAATGATTGATACCTAGAAAGGCATTGGAAAAAGCCATGCCGCCTAAAGTCGCAGCATAATGCATGTTGGCTCTTGCTCGTTCGCCTTCACGGGTTGGATTCTTTGGATCATAATTATAAGAGTCTACTAGGTTCTCGAAAACCAGCTTAATCGCTTCAAGCGACCAAGGTCGAGTGAAATCTGAAGCCATTACAGAAACATAAGATTCCAAAGCGTGTGACAACGTATCTAATCCAGACAAAGCTACAGTCCTGCGAGGGACGGTCATGACAAACTCTGGATCAACAATGGCGATCTGCGGCGTTAATTCATAGTCAGTCAATGGATATTTCACATGTGTTTCATCATCAGTGATAACTGCGAACGGGGTCACTTCAGAACCCGTACCTGAAGTCGTCGGTACACAGATCAGCTTTGTCTCTGTTTGATGATGGAAACGAACGATACGCTTTCTTATATCAATAAATTTTTGTTGGAGCTCTAAGAATAGTTCGCTTACTTTCCGGTAATCATCAAGGAACCCAGATTCTTGCCCCAGTGAAAATTCGTAGATAAATCGAGCAATTTTGGCTGCATCTAATGCGGAGCCTCCACCTATTGCTATGATGGTATCTGGAGCGAATTCGCGCATTTTTTTAGCGATCTCGATCGTTTGACCCAAAGTTGGATCTGGATGCACTGTCCCGTAAACGGTAGTGACAACTGCATTTTCGCGTAATTCTAATTGACTATATACGGTATCGACAAACCCAAACTTAACCATGCCCGGATCAGCAACGATGAACGCACGATCGATGGTTTCAACATCATCTTGCAAATAGGAAATGGCATTATTTTCATAGTAAATTTTTTCAGGTAATCGCACCCATTGAGGGCGATTGCGTCGTTTTGCTACAGTTTTGATATTCAAAAGATCGTCTGTACATAGATTGTGTGACAATGAATTCTTCCCCCATGATCCTGTTCCTAGTGTAAGACTTGCTTTCAAGGCGTCTGTATAAATATCTCCGATCGCGCCGATGGAGTCTGGCTGGTTGACAAGCACTCGTGCAGCATTTGTTTTGTCGCTAAACTCATTGATAAACGGATCTTTTTGTAAACCAATTTGAATCGCTGCATTATGCCCAGCCCCTTGATAACTTAATAACTTCCCGACGATAGCAATCGCATCTTGACGATCTGTCGCTTTGTATACAGAAAGCAGGGGCGTTAATTTTTCAGATGAAAGTTTTTCACCAATGTTTTTCTTGTCTAATTCAAACAACATTACATCTTTTTCTTCAGGAAGTTCAACTCCAGCATGCTCAGCAATCCATTTGCAGGACATACCAGCGACATTTCCATTGACTCCGTGTTTCTCATTGAAAACGAAATTGGCTATTTTATCGTAGTCCTTTTTAGGAACAAGATAGGCGCCCTTTTTTTGCATTTTTTCTAGCCAGTCTTTGTAAACAGGTTCTTCAACGACAACTGAATTTTCAGTTGCGCAAATCATACCATTATCGAAACGCTTGGAGAGAAGCAAATCCTCAACAGCCCGGTCAAGAAAGGCTGTATGATCGACAAATACGACGCCGTTTCCAGCACCGACGCCCATGGAAGGATTACCAGATTTTAATGCGGCATTTACCATTCCAGGTCCACCAGTGGCTAGGATGGAGGCGATTTTAGGATTTTTGATCAGAGCCGTCGTATTATCTAAAGAGGGCGTCTCGATCCACTGGATAATATCTTCGGGTGCTCCGGCGGCTACCGCAGCATCGTATAAAATTTTGGCTGCATGAGCAGAACAATCTTGTGCTTGTGGATGAAAAGCAAAGACAATCGCATTTCTAGTTTTCAAGGTCAGTAAAATTTTGAACATGGTCGTTGACGTAGGATTCGTTGTAGGGACGATACCAGCTAATACGCCAAGGGGTGCAGCAATTTTGACCTGACCACGAATTTTATCTTCGCCAACAACACCAACGGTTTTTTCATCTTTGATCAAATTCAACACATTTTCGGTAGCAAAGCGGTTCTTTGTATCTTTATCTTCTACTACACCACGCTTGGTTTCGGAGACTGCTTCATGTGCCAGCACCAAGGCAGCTTCAGATCCGGCTAGGGCAGCAGCCTTCACGATTTTGTCCACTTTTTCTTGTGTGAAATGTGCGTATTTTTGTTCAGCGATCAATGCCCTTTCTACCAAAGTATCGACGTGAGATGTTAAAGATTCTTTGGATGGTGTCGTGTCTTTCTCCAAGACAGTAGTTGACGCTGTTTTCTTTTCTTTCATCATAAGACCTCCATAATTTTTTGGAAAGCGTTTACTTCACATACAGGATACTCCTCTTCATTTTTTTTTACAATATTTTTTCACAAACTAATGGCATTTTAATATAAAAATAATTCATAAAATAGCAGATAACGCGTATTAAAAAGGCATAAATGTAAAAAAGACGACGAAAAGAATATATTTGTAAAGAAAAGATAAAGACTTAGAAATCCCGGGTAACTAGGTGAGAAATAGAATGTCTGTATAAAAGAATCATTTCAAATGGAATAGTGAGGGGATGATTCAACTTATCTATACTAAAGGCTAAAGGTAAGTAATTTTTTTGTGAATGTGTGTATGATGAAATCGAGATTTTACGTATCTGGGGAGAGAAGGAGAGATCGATGAGTCAGACAAGAGGTATGGGCAGCAGCTATTTTTATTGCTCAATAAAAATAGCCTCGCCACGTATCGTTTCATGGCGAGGCTAACTATATCTAAAAATGTGGGCTGCTACTCAAAGGCTTTATTAACGTCCTTCAACATAAGAGAAACGGATTCTAGTCCACCGCCGCTAAGGTACCAGACATCTGGTTGCAGTGAGATCACTTTTTTGTTTTTTCCAGCCGTTGTTTGAGCGACCAACTCATTGTCGGCAACATGATTGTTACTGTCATCGCCGCCAATTGCTTTGGTACGGTCAACAACGAAAAGGATATCTGGATTCTTATCTAAAACATATTCGTAAGAAACACTTTGTCCGTGAGTAGATGCTTTGATCGCATCATCTGACGTCGCAAAGCCAAAGGTATCGTAAATGATTCCGAAGCGCGACTCTTTGCCGTATGCGGATAATTGTCCTTCGTTGACTAGGACAGTCAAGGCTTTGTCTTTGCTTTCTTCTGCTTTGACTTTTGTTTCGTTGATGCTGGTTTCAAGCTCTGCTAATTGTTTTTTGGCAGATTTTTCTTTGTCGAAGATTGTTGCTAGCGTTTCAACATTTTGCTTGATTGACTGCCATGTATTTGCTGGATCTACAGCCAGATACATCGTTGGCGCGATTTCCTTCAGTTGATCTAAAAAGTCGCGTTGACGACCGGAGATAATGATCAGATCAGGCTTCATTTGATTGATTTTTTCCAAGTCAGGTTCTTTGATACCGCCAGCTGATGGCACTTTTTTATAGGCCTTCAAATAAGCGGGTAGATTATCTGTCGCCGCACCTACGATGGCATCGCCTGCACCTAGAGCATCCAATGTATCTAGCGACCCGTTATCGAAAACGACGACTTTTTTAGGATTCTTCGGTACAGTCACCGTGCCGTTTGAGTCCTTTACTTCGATCGATTCTTCTTTGACAGTGCTGCTTGTCGCGGCTTTCCCTGTGGAATCACTCGTACTTTCCTTCGTTGTCGAGCCGCAGCCCACCAAGCCTATCCCCAGTAATACCATAGATAAGCCAACAATATATTTTTTCATTTCTGTTTCCCCCTAATTTATAATTAAAGCCCCTTGTTAAAGGAGTCTTGATACCAAAGATTGTGTTATTTTTAATTGAAATACATGCAAAAACGTTTGCCGTCTAATTCACAGATTTTTATATCCATTTCATAAAGTGTATTCAAAATATGCGGCTGAATCATTTCCGCGGTCGTTCCATGAGCAAAGATCTTTCCGTCCTTCATCGCTACGATCTCATCAGCGTAGCTGGCCGCAAAGTTGATGTCGTGAATGACCAGCAGAACCGTTTTGTGTTCTTCCTCAACCAATCGTCGCAACGTTTGCATGAGGTGTACCGCGTGATTCATATCTAAATTGTTCAACGGCTCATCCAAAAGAATATAGTCGGTGTCTTGCGCTAAGATCATCGCGATGTATGCCCGTTGCAGCTGTCCGCCGGATAAGGTGTCGATCCGATCATCTGCCATTTCGACTAAACCGAGTTTTTCCAAGGCATACTCGATCATTTCCTGATCCTCTGAAGTCAGCCGTCCTTTTGAATAGGGGAAGCGGCCAAAGCTTACCAGCTCGCGTACAGTGATCCGTAAATTGACGCCGTTGCTTTGTTTCAAGATCGACAGCTTTTTAGACAATTCGTTGGAGCGCCAAGCCTTCACTTCATTGTGATCTAAGTAGATTTGTCCGGCATCGATCGTGATCAATCGACTGATCATCGAGAGCAGCGTGCTTTTTCCGGCGCCATTTGGCCCGATAAACGCCGTCAACTGTTCGTCTTTGAGGGGCAGACACACCTCGGAAATGACTGTTTTCGTGCCGTAGTGTTTTGAGACATCTTTGATATCGATCATCGTTGCTTCCTCCTTTCATGAATGATTTTCCAGATAAAATATAGACCGCCGATGAACTGCGTCACTACACTGACAGTGGTCTTTAACTGAAAAACGTGTTCTACTAAAAATTGACTGCCGACGAGAAAAATGACACCTAATAAAATCGCTGTTGGGAACAGGTAGCTATGACGATATGTCGGCATTAGCTGGTAGCTGATATTGGCGACAATAAAGCCCAAAAAGGTGATGGGTCCTACCAAGGCCGTTGCCGTTCCGGTCAATAGGCTGATGAGAAACAACAGTATCAGCTGGAATGTATTGAGAGAAATGCCTAAATTTGTCGCATGATCGCCTCCTAGATGTAAGACATCTAAATAGCGGTTCGCTGCGAAGAGCAGGAACGACCCTGCAAGAATGATGACCTCTGCCAAGCCTAAATGTCCAGTATTAATATTACTGAAGCTGGCAAAAAGCCGTCCCTGGAGCAGATCGTACTCGTTTGGGTCCATCATGACCTGCAAAAAATTGCTCGTGCTGCTGAACAAGGTACCGAAGATCATTCCTAGCATTAACAGAATGAACAGGTCGTTTTGCTGTCGCCGCAAGAGAACCTTGGCTAGTACCAAACTCATCATAGCCATCAAAAAGATGCTGAGCAGAAAAGTAGACGTCTGCTCCTGTGACAGCATGTTTACCCCGCCCACGATAAAAAACAGGAATGTTTGAATCAATACGTAGAGAGAATCTAGGCCAAGGATATTAGGCGTCAAAAACTGATTTTGCGTCATCGTTTGAAAGCTGACCGTTGACATGCCTGTCGCCAATGCAACTAATAGAAAAGCGGCGATTTTTTTCCTGCGGAGTATCCAGGCAAACTGGAAATTTCCATAAGTATTGTAAGTTAAGTAAAGCCCGCATAAGGTGAGAGCGAGGATCGTGAGTACAACCAGCAGCAGTTCTTTTTTTCGCAAAGAGTGAGTCATGCGCGATTCCTCCTTACCAATAAGTAGATAAAAATCAGACTGCCTAAAATCCCCACTGTTAGACTGACTGGAACCTCATAAGGTGCGATGACGATTCGGGAAAGGATATCGCAGGCCATTAAAAATAGACTGCCGCTCAAGGCGGTGATCCATAAGTTCTGTTTGACGTGGTCGCCATAGATCAGTGATACGATATTTGGTACGATCACACCAAGAAAGGGGACAGTACCAACCATGATCAAGACCAAACCGCTGGCTGCTGCTACCAATCCGATGCCCACCAATTGCGTCAGGCGATAGTTGATGCCCAGATTGATCGCGACATCTTCTCCTAACCCGGCGATTGTGAAAAAATAAGCAAAATAATAGATGATGAAAAATAATGGAATCGTCAGGTAGAGAAGCTCATAATTGCCTTTTGTTACTAACGAAAAATTTCCCTGCAACCATGAGGACATGTTTTGAATCAATTGAAACTGGTAGGCAAAGAAGGTGGCGATCGCGCCAACAATATTGCCAAACATCACGCCCAATAAAGGCAGAAAGACCGGGTCTTTTCCAGGAAGCAGCCGACTTAGGCCTAAAAAGACCATTGTGCCCAAAAAAGCGAAAAGAAAAGCCGCTAATGTCCGCGATGCTATCGAGGCATTCGGTAAAAACAGCATGACCAGTAAGATTCCCAAGCGGGCACTGTCCATCGTGCCGGCAGTGGTGGGTGAAACAAATTTATTTTGTGTAAGATGCTGCATGATCAGCCCGCAAATACTCATCGTTCCGCCAGCCAAAATCAAGCTGAGGGTACGAGGCACACGAGTAGTCGCCAGTATCAGCCATTGCTCCGAATCCCCTTGAAGCAACGCCCGCAGCATCAAATCATTTACGCCAATAAAAAGAGAGAGAATACTCAGTAACAGCAGACCGAGTACAAATACTTTCTTCAACTTCTCGCCCCCTTATAATTGATAATGATTATCATTCTCTTCGAATATAAATTTTAGGTGATTATGAAAACAAATGCAAGCAGTTTTTAATTTTTTTGTCGTCATTTTGGAAAGAATAAAATAGGAATAGCGTATAAATATTAATTATAGTCATTCTAGGTGGAGGGGGTTTTTATGATTGGATGCGCAGTGTCGATCGACAGGCGATACACCGAATCGATCAACTAAGTGAAAAGCTGTGTGTGATTCGCATTTTTTTTGAAAGATATATATTGACAAGTTTACTTGTCAGATCTATACTGTTTTTGAAAATAAAACTTGTCAAAATAAGGAGATGAACAGACATGAAAAAAGAAAAAAGATTTGATGTTGAGACAATAGAGACGAGTGGCTCAGGGATTACAACGGTTGTCGTTGACAAGAACTCAGGCGTACAGTATTTATTGGCGATCGTACCAAACATGGGCTCAGGGATGGCAGTATTAGTGGATCAGGATGGAAAACCAATGTTGGCGGATAAAGACAACTAGGGGTCATTTTTTTTAACCGATGTTGACAAGAAAACTTATCAAAAAAAATGGAGAGAAGCGATATGGAGCGACGAATTTTAATCGAAGCAAGAGGAATATCCAAGGAATTCAAAGGGTACCCTGCGATCAGAAAGTTGGATTTTCGAGTGTATGAAGGCGAGATTTTTGGTTTTTTAGGACCGTCAGGAGCTGGAAAAACGACGACGATCAAAATTTTAACAGGTCAACTAAGACAAACGTCAGGGCAGGCGAGCATTTTAGGGATTCCAGTGGAAAACGTGCGGGAGGACATTTATAAAGAAATTGGGATCGTTTCTGACATGAGCGGGTTTTATGAAAAGTTGACGGTTTATCAGAATTTGAAATTTTTTGCGAAGCTGCTAGATGTCGAACCGACCGTGGTTGATGAACAATTAAAGCGGTTTGGCTTGTACGAGCACCGCAAAGTGCCTGCAAAGAATCTTTCGAAGGGGATGAAGCAGCGGCTTGTCTTGATTCGGGCAATGCTTCATCAGCCGAAGGTTCTTTTCCTGGATGAGCCGACGAGTGGGTTAGACCCAAATGCGGCATTGGCGGTTCATCGAATGATGGAAGAGCTGCGGGCAGAGGGCACGTCGATTTTTCTGACGACCCATAATATGGAAGAGGCGGACAAGTTGTGTGACCGAGTGGCGTTATTGAATGAAGGAAAGATCACGGAGTTGGATACACCGGAGAAGTTACGACTTAAATTTAACAAGCAAAAGCGTTTTGTCGTCCAATTAAAGGAGAGAAACACGGAACTCCAGTTGGAGCAATCTGTAGAGACTGCGGAACGGATCGGAAAATGGCTGGCGACGGATCAATTAGAAACGATCCATTCCTGTGAGCCGACCTTGGAAACAGTCTTTTTGGAAGCGACAGGGAGGGAACTTGTATGAGTGGGACGATCAAACGAATCCATGCGATCACAGGATTAAAATTTCAGACTATTTTTAGCAACCTCAGTATGATGAGCAATCCCCTCATTGCTTTAGTGATCGTGCGAGTGTTTCGCGAGGTCATGGCCAATCTGCCGCAGGCAAACGGAGTCTTCCAGCTGGATGCCTTTCTGCTGGGATTGGGATTGATCATGAATATCGTGTCTGGCGGATTGATGATCAGCAGCACCTCCATCGCGGAAGAAAAGGAGAAACATACCTTGCGCGTGCTAATGACTTCTTCGGTGAAAAGTAAAGAATACTTAGTCGGTTCGCTGATTCCTACTTTTACCATCAGTATGATCGTGAATGTCCTGCTGATCCCAGCGAGCGGTATTTCTTTTTCAGCGATCCATCTTCCGACGTTTCTTTTGATTACGATGAGCGGGACGCTGATCAGTATTATTTTAGGATTTGTCGTGGGAATCTTGACGAAGGATCAGACGCAGTCGGGAGTGGTCTGTACACCATTGCTGCTGGTTTTGACGATGCTGCCGCAGCTTCGCTTTTTTAATACGACGCTGAGAGACGTCTCGAGTTATACCTATTCGGGAGTGATCGCGAGTTATGTAGACGGGCTGTTTAGCGATCAAGGATATGCACTGAATACTCGTGATGTGTTGACGATGGCGATCTGGTTTGTCTTATGCAGCGTGATTTTCGTTATGGCGTACAAAAAAAGAGGCATGGAGGCGGAATAACGTTGGATTCACTATTCATTGCAGTAAAAATTGGCTATAATAGGTACTTAGAAAGTGGGGTTCAAGCGTGAACAAAGAAGAGATACTCGCAAAAAGTCGGGAAGAAAATCGCAAGAATGATCCCTATTGGGCAGAGATCCAAAAAAAATCCAGCTCTTTTGGGGGCGTAGTCGTTGTCTTGTTATCGACGGTTCTTTTTGTGATCCAACTAGTGATGGGAAAAGGCTTCAATTTTGGCTTGTACGCTGTCTCATTTGCATATGGCGCCACGGACTTTCTCGTGAGATATGCGTATTTTAGGAGACGCAGAGAGTTGATCTTCGGTGTCATCTATTTATTGGTGATGATTGTTTTGATCATTCTGCACCTCAATCAATTGCTCTCTAACCCAAAGGAATCCTAGGTGAAGCCGCATGTCAGAAGAAAAATTAGTGCTAAAAAACCGCTTAAAAGAAGCCCGAAAAAATAAAAAATTGTCTCAAGCCGCACTTGCTAAATTAGTAGGCGTCTCAAGAACGACCATCAGCTCGATCGAGACCGGGCAATTCAGCCCAACCGCAAAACTCGCTTTGATTCTATGCATTGCGTTGGATGTGAAGTTTGAAGATCTGTTTTATTTTTAATTAGCACACCTGTGGACCTGAGCATCGGACACAGGTGTTTTTGTCAACGGCAATAATGAACACGTATTGAAGGATGGGGAACGTCTTCATATGATTATGGTTATACCACATAAAGTGAAAAGGAAGGAGAGTTGAAATGATGGAGATCAAAAAAGTAGATGTAAAGGATTGGGAGACGCTTCAAAAAATCAGTGAGAAGACATTTGCTGAAACTTTTGGAAAAGACAATGATTCTGAAGAATTGAGTACCTACTTAGCCAATGCCTACAATAAGGAGCAATTAATCAACGAACTTTCTAATTCAAACTCTGAATTTTACTTCATCTATTTTGAATCGCAGGTCGCGGGCTATATCAAATTGAATATAGGGTCAGCGCAGACTGAAAAAATCGCGGATCATGCGTTAGAAATTGAACGCATCTATATTGATTCCGATTTTAAGCGTAAAGGACTTGGAAAAAAATTGTACGAATGGGCAAATGAACGTGCGAAGGAGCAATCAAAAGAGTCCATATGGCTAGGTGTCTGGGAAAAGAATCCCTCCGCGATAGCTTTTTATGAAAGCCTTGGCTTTAAAAAAGTTGGTCAACACACGTTTCACTTTGGCAATGAGGAACAGATCGATTATATTATGGAAAAAAACTTCACTCGTTAAGACTTTTTTGATGGATGGAAGGAGAAGTGAAGGGGCATGGAATCCGGTGTATAAATAAAAATTCTTTTTCGATCATAAAACGGTTCAATTAATAAAAATAAATTAAACTACCAGTCGTTCGTATATGAGCGACTGGGTTACGGCGGGAGATCAGAATCCCGCCTTTTTTGTTTAACGATCCTTTATAAAGATGTACCGAATCTGTTAGTATGAAGAAAACAAGCGCTGAAAGGGGTTTCCTATGAAACTGATTTTACTGCATGGGCTAGGGCAAACGACGGAGAGTTGGCGAGAAGTGGTGGCAGGGATTGGTCTTTCCGAGGTTACGGTATATTCATTGTTTGATACTCTTGTATCAAATGAAAGAGTGACATTGGAGCAGCTGAACCAAAAGCTGAAGGGGTATTTGAAGGGGAACAGTGAACCCTATCTTTTGGGTGGACTCTCGCTTGGGGGCGTGATGACACTTCGTCATGGGATGGATGGGGACCCTTTATTAAGAGGGATCATCGTGGCGGCTGGACAATTTGAGGCGCCGAATAAAGCGCTCATGGCTCTGCAAAATTCTGTGTTTCGAATCCTGCCGCCTTCATTATTGAAAAAGTCTGGCATGGATCTAAGCAAACAGCAGTTGCTTGAACTCATGGCGGACATGGGGAAGTTGGATTTGCGAGGGTCGTTGCGTCAAATACAGGTACCGACGCTTTTGTTGTGCGGGGCAAAGGATCGCGTAAATCTGCCGGCGACGAAGGAATTAGCGGAGCTGCTGCCGCAGGCAAAAATACGAATCCTCCCGAAAGGCAAACATGAGCTGAATGTGACCTCCCCCGCGATAGTTGCGGCAGAGGTGAATGCATTTATCAAGAATTTATAGCGAGGGATATCCCACGAAAATTATTGCTATTGTGTTATTTTTCTTTTAACAGATCGATCCAATAGATTTGGACCATTTTTCCATCGGTATAAATAAATTCTTTTTCCAAGACACCGCCATTGCGTTGAATAGTACGCGCGGAAGCAACGTTCTCCTTGTGGCAGGCGACCATCACCTTTTCAAGTCCAAGCATCCTGCAGTGAGCCAATCCAAGGCGCAGAATCTCTGTTGCGTAACCTTTTCCTCGTTCGGTTGGACGCACACCGTACCCGATGTGCCCGCCGAATTCGCGGAGAAACTCGTTCAGTTCATGGCGAATGTTGATCGTACCTAGCAGTTTTTGATCACTCTCTCTTATTGCCAGCAAAGTAGTGGAAGCGACCCAATCTGGAGAAACGGTGTCTTGATCGGCTTGATTGGATAAATGGCGCAGCCACTCGCCGTAACTCTCCATTTCTGTCAGGCGAGAGGAGCCGTGTAAAAATTCTTCACCACTGTTAAAGTGTTCCTCGATGTATTCCGTTACTGCGTTTTGGTGGTGTGCTTGGGGGAGAACTAAGGTTATTTTTTCCATAGGTTTCACCTCTCAAAGGGATGTAGTAGTGCTAGTGTAGCATGATATCAGGAGTGGGAATAGTTTTTTGTTAAAAAGTCGTGCTCTTTATTTGAACATACAAGGCAGGATGAAAAAATGCTGAAGCACCCAAAGGCGACGGAGGACGCGATCGGGTGCGGGACCAACTTTAGTCAAGTGATCCAAAAGCCGTTGAAAAACCTTAAAAAGACAGGTAAAAACGAATCCTTTTCGCTCAAGCGAGGAGAATTCGTTTTTTTGTTACTCACTATAAAAGCTCACCACGTTGTACCAGTGACGGTCATGATAATCCATGCGGTAGCGCTCTCCTGAAAAACCTGAGAGAGCGTAGCCGAGCATCATCAAGACGATTCCTGCTCCGACTAAATAGGTCGCGACTTTTGGCAGTAAATGTTTTGATCTCATACTTGGACCACCTTTCGTTGGAAAATGTTGCGGCGAATCGTACGCATCAATCCGCGATGCATTTCGATAAAGACGGCACTGAATTTATAGGTCAGCCACATGCACATTAGACCGAAACCAAATAGAAACATACCTACGCCGAGCTGTGTGACACCTAAAAAGAAGGAATCAAATAGGACAAAGGGACTTGTCAATGCGGCAGCGACCCCGCCGATGATCGTTCCCGCGGCCAAACAGGCACCAGTGAAGGGGATACACCAGATCACAAGGTCAATACTAAAGAGGACCAAAAACACGGCAAGCGCCAAGCTGCCCCATAATGGAAATCCGAGGATCAAAAGACTGATCCATAACCAGTTTAATCGACGCGGCACCTTCACCTCTGTAGGGATTCCGGCGGCTTCATAGGCCAATTGCTGCGGGTCACCCAATTTTTTGACCGCTGCCCGTTCTGAATACCCATCTTCCATCAAATCCAAGATCATTTCATCGTAATATTCAATCAAGCGATGAACCTCGCTAGGTCTGACTTCATAGGATAAATAATTGCTGAGTTCCTTGATAAATTCGACTCGATTCATTTTTCAACACTCCTTTTAATGTAATGGTGCACCGCTTCGACATCGTTCCATTCTTGCAGAAATTTCTTGATACTGGCACGTCCTAAATCGGTTAAATGATAATATTTTCGCAAGCGTCCATTATGGACTTTTGAATAGGTGGCGACTTTGTCCGTTGCCTCTAACCTTTTTAAGATCGGGTAAAGCGTCGATTCGGTGATCTCAAGCTGTGGATGGATTTCTTTGACGATTTGATAGCCGTAAGAATCGATCTCCACCAACGAAGCCAACACACAATACTCGATTAATCCTTTTTTCAATTGACTGTCCATCCATAACACCTCTCTATACATCATACTATACATTACATAGTATAGAGGAACTATAGGACTTTAGGCGTATTTTCAAAAAAAGACGATTTATCAGGTTCGATAAATCGTCTTGCGCCTTTTCTATTGGCTGGTACTATGCTTGCATTCGCCGAATCATTTCCTTAGTAATTTGTTCGACGATAGGGAGGATCGTTTTAGGGGAGCGTTGGTTTCTTGGGATCGTGATCGGATAGATTTTGGCCACGCGACCAGGGTTTGCGTCCATTAAAACGACACGGTCGGAAAGCTGAACGGCTTGTTGGACATCATGGGTGATCATGACGATGGATTTGGTCGCTATTTGATTGCCTAACCAGATTTCTAGTAAATCGTTGGACAACTGGCTGGCGGTCACGATATCCAATGCTGAAAAGGGTTCGTCCAACAGCAGCAGGCTCGGTTCGATCGCTAAGGCACGGGCAAATCCGACACGCTGCTTCATACCGCCCGAAAGTTCCCGTGGATAGGCTTTTTCAAAGCCCTTCAATCCGATCATTTCAATCAGATTGCTGACGCGCAAGCTGATTTGTTCTCGTGATAGGCCTTCTAGGCTTTCCAATCCAAAACTGATATTTTTCTCAACAGTCAACCAAGGAAAGAGGGCAAAATGTTGAAAGACCATACTGATGTTTGCATCGGGTTCCGTGAGGGTCTTGTTTTCAAAGGTGATCACGCCTCTTGTTGGCTGGAGGAGTCCTGCGATACTTCTTAATAGGGTTGATTTTCCTGTTCCAGACTGACCGATGATACTTAAAAATTCATTGGTTTGTACTGTCAAATCAATATTTTCTAGGACTTTTAGTTGTTCCTTGCGTCCTTCGATCTCAAATTCTTTGCTTACTGCTCTTACATTTAATAATTCTGTATTTTCCATTGTCTTCTTTTGTATAAATTGAGAGTCGGCTCATTTATACGTCTCCTTTTTCTAGTTATTCTTTTAATAATGAAATTTTTCCTTTGCTACTCGGTACAGGGGCTGCCAGATAAAAGCAATGCATAGCCCGACCATGAAGCACATGGCTAAGGTCCCTAATGCGGACTTGTTCTTTATACCGTCATTCACTGAGATGTACTGCCCCAAGCCGTTTACGCTGATGGTCTTTTTTCCCCATTGGATACTTTCTGCAGCGATATCGGCATTCCAAGCGGCCCCCGCAGCATTGATGATGGCGGTGATGATGTAGGGCAAGATCGAAGGGATCAGATACTTGAACCACCACTGCCATTTTGACAATTTAAACAGCTTAGTCACGTCGCGGATCTCATCAGGTATCGCTAAATAACCGGCGATCACATTAAAGAAGTAATACCATTGGCAGCCGACCATGATGAGGGGGAGAATCCACCATTGAAGCTTATTTGCGCCCATACTGATCACGATAACGATGAAGGGAGTATAGACATTTGAAGGAATCGACCCTAAAATCTGCCCAATCGGCTGAACAATATTGAGCCGCCGATTGTCACTTGCGACCCAAATGGCTAATGGCGTAAAAATAAGTCCGGCGAAGAGCATCGCCAAAGTTACGCGAAGGGTGGTGTAAAGAGTCAATCTTGGAATCATGCTGAAATCTTGATGAGGCAAGAAATGATAGAGCTTGATCGAACTATAGATAACAACAATAGCGAGGCAGACATACCAAAGTGTTTTAAAGAAATTTCGGAACTTTGCGACCCCTTTATATACTCGGTCCAAATGGCAGGTGTACCAAAAGGCTGGGAGCCTATAAAGCCAAAAACGAGCAAAATTGCGAAAGCCCTTTGCGATTGCCTTGGATAGCGTCGCATGTCTCAGCAGACGATAAACGACAGATTTTGGTGGAACGGAGCTTTCAACATCTGCTTCATATTTGAAGTAGTAAGTCGCCCGCACCATAGGCTGGAAGACGAGGAAATTGAGAATAACGACATTTAGCAATAACGCTAGGACAGCCCACAAACAGGCTCTGAAGTCGGCGCGGTCCAAAGCGACTTGAATGTAAGAACCGATCCCCGGAAGAAACAGTGTGGTATCTTTTGGCAGCGCGACTGAAGCCTGTTCACTGGCAACTAGGGCAAACCATGCGGCGGTCTGAGAGATGATCACATTCCACAATAAGCCCGGGATCGCGTAAACAAACTCGAGACGCCAAAATTTTTCCCATGGATTGAGCTTGAATTGATCGGCCACGTTCGATAGATCGGCAGGGATGACCTCCATGATCTGATACAAGGTCAGCATGATATTCCAAGCTTGACCGGTAAAAATCGCGAAGACCGCGACACATTCTGCCCCCAAAACATTTCCTGGAAAGAGGCCAAGCAGCCAAGCCGTCGTAAAGGTCAGAAACCCTAACAATGGTACGGATTCAAGAAAATTGACCATAGGCAAAATAATTCGTCTAGCCGTTTTGTATTTAACCGCGAGTATTCCGAAAATGAAGGAGAAAAGAAAGGACCAGATCATTCCAACGATCATACGGAACATTGTCCGAACAGAGAAATACCAAAGATTCGAGACCGATAAAAAATCATGGGAAGACCTTGCGGTGGCTAAGGAGTCTTCGGATGGCAGGATCTGGATCGGGCGATTCATCTTAACTAAAGAAAAAATGAGAATAAAGGAAAAAAGTGCAACGATCAGCAGGAGGGTGAGATTCCCGATGCTTTTCGAAAGTACCGCCTTTTTCTGTGGTGTTGCGCGTAAAAATTTCAATACAAAAACCTCCTAAATAGTCATATTAAGGAGGCCGCGCTGAATAAAGGGACAGAGAATAATCACGATAATTGAGCTTTGGCTTTCTGAGACGTAAGAATGAAATTTCTAGTTATCTTGGAAAAGCCTTAATTCGACAATCCCTGCTTTACTCGTTACTGTCTCTCGACATTTCCGAGCGATAACCTGTGTTCTTCAGAGTAACCTCACCTAATATGATTCTATTTTGTTGTGCATACTCATCTTACGCGTGGAAGGAGAGAAAGCAATTGGGAATTGGAGGAGGAAGAAAGTGGAGCTTCCAAGATCCTTTTGAGGTCCCTCTTCATGAGCTATTTCGTTTTTTTGCCAAATGCTTTCCAAAAACTTCAGACATGGATACTTGAACGATGAAAGTTTCTTCTGAAAAAACGTTCGATAAAGATTGTTATTTTATTTGTGGTTGCTACTGTCCATCATTTATTTGAAAGCATGCAAACGAATTTGTTGAGGGGGAGAAAACGGAGTTGGATTCGCTTTAAAAATTTTTGGTGGTAGAATAAAGAGGATAAAAAACAACGGAGGAGTCTGCCTGATGACACATATATTCTTAGTAGAGGACGATCGATCTATCGCAGAAAATTTAATGACGTTATTACAAACAGACGGGTTTTCGGTGACACATGCGGCAACAAAATGGGAAGCCCTCGAGCACCTAGAACAACAGCAGTTTGATCTCGCGTTGGTTGATATTTCACTTCCGGATGGAAATGGGTTTACGGTTTGCACAGCAATCAAAGGGGAACAGGATATTCCAGTTATTTTTTTGACGGCTTCTGGCGATGAGGCGAGCGTTGTGACGGGATTGACCATGGGAGCGGATGATTATATTACTAAGCCGTTTCGCCCACGGGAGTTGTTGGCGCGAATAAGGAATGCGCTGCGAAAATACGACCATAGCAAAGTCCGATTTGAGGTGTTGGGGCTGCGTGTCGATCCTGCGAGCGGGATCGTTCAAAAGGATGGTCGTGAGGTGTTTCTTTCTGCATTAGAATATCGCTTGCTGCTGGTATTCGTCAACAATCCTCAAAACATTCTTACGCGTGAACAATTGCTGGACGAGCTATGGGATACGACTGGTGAATTTGTGAATGACAATACGTTGACCGTATACATCAAGCGGTTGCGGGAGAAGATAGAGGAGGTTCCTTCCAATCCAAAAATCATTTTGACCGTCCGTGGCATCGGCTATCGGCTAGGTGGCATCAATGGGTAGAAATCGAGAATTTCGAGTATTCGCACGGCTGTTTTTACTTGTTACTGCGATTTTAACGGGGATCGGTTTTTATTTTGGAACAGTCTCTGGCATGCTGGTTTTGATAACAACATTTCTTTTCGGGTGCCTTTTTTTCCTAGCCACACGTGCTCGATACCAGCGGATCGCACAAATATCTGAACAAATCGACCGGGTTTTACACAATGAGGACCATTTGTTCATCGATGCTCTGGAGGAGGGAGAGCTGTCGGTTTTGCAAAGTGAGATTGCTAAAATGACACTGCGAATTCGGGAGCAGAACGCGGCACTTCAAAAGGAAAAAGAAAATTTAGCAGATTCTCTCGCGGATATCGCTCATCAATTGCGTACCCCTCTGACCTCCGCCACTCTCTTATTAACTTTGGCGAAGGATAAAACGGGGGATAAGGAGCAGAAAGGGGCACTGAGAGAAATCGAAGTGTTGCTATTTCGCATGGATGGACTGATTACAGCGTTGCTGAAATTGTCACGATTGGATGCGGATGTCGTAGAATTCCATCAGGAAAAAGTGAATCTTCAGGAATTGATTGATCGATCTTTGCGCCCCTTTTTAGTTACGCTGGATCTTCATGAAATTCAAGTGGAACGAGCTGTTCCATCCACGTTGTCGATTTATGGCGATCCAATCTGGCTTTCAGAAGCAATTCAGAATATCGTCAAAAATTGTATCGAAAGTATCGGTGATCAAGGAGAAATCACGGTCTCAGCAACGGAGAACCCCTTGTATACGGAACTCACGATCCATGATTCAGGCGAGGGTTTTGAAGCATCGGACCTGCGACAGGTGTTCGAGCGTTTTTACCAAGGACAAAATGGTGAAAAATCTGGGTTTGGAATCGGCATGTCCCTCAGCCACTCGATTATCAAACGTCAGGGAGGGACGATCGTGGCGAAAAATCACCCTGATGGCGGTGCACTGTTCGTCCTGCGTTTTCCCAAGTGACGAATCTCTCACTTAGAAGTCACCGAGCTGAAAGGTGTTGCTTCTATTATATAGGTGAACCATGTGAAAGGGGGCTCATATAATGGAGCTGTTGCGAATCGAACATCTTAGTAAAGTGTATGGGAAAGGGGACAATCGAGTGGTTGCCCTAGACGATGTGTCGTTGACGATCGAAAAAGGGGAATTTGTTGCGATCATTGGAACATCTGGGTCAGGTAAATCGACGCTATTGCATATGATCGGAGGCGTGGATGTCCCTACAAGCGGGAAAATTTATTTGGATGGGCAAGATGTGTACGCGCAAAATAATGAAAAACTGGCTATTTTTCGGCGGAGACAGGTAGGGCTGATTTATCAATTTCACAATTTGATCCCGACGCTGAATGTCGTAGAGAACATCACGTTACCTGTTTTAATGGATAAACGGCGAGTGAACCAAGAACGGCTCAACGAATTGTTAGAGTTGCTGGGATTGAGTCAACGCAAAAATCATTTGCCCAATCAATTGTCAGGTGGACAACAGCAGCGTGTCTCTGTTGGACGCGGATTGGTCAACGCGCCAGCGGTTTTATTGGCGGATGAGCCGACAGGAAGCTTGGATAGTAAAAACGGGCATGAAATTCTTACTCTCCTGAAGATGAGTAATCGAAAGTATGGTCAAACCTTGATCGTGGTGACCCATGACGAGGAGATCGCGCTGCAGGCAGATCGCATTATCGGTATCTCTGATGGTCACGTGGTACGAGACGAGAGGCTGGTGTGACCATGAATATCTTCAATAAAATCACCCTGCAAAGCATGAAAAAGAACCGTACAAGAACTTTGGTGACGATCTTGGGGGTTCTGCTATCCTCAGCAATGATCGCTGCGGTAGCTACCTTTGCGCTTTCACTGCAACATTATATGGTGAAGGGGGCGGAGCAAAAATATGGCGGCTGGCAGGTAGCGTTTCAGGATACTACACCTGATTTTGCCAAAAAGCAGGAAACGAACACGGCCGTTGAGAAAACAGCCACCTTCGAGGACATTGGTTACGGCAAGCTTGAGGGAGGAAAAAATCCAAACAAGCCGTATCTTTTTGTGGCAGGGTTCAATCAACAGACCTATGGGAGCTTACCCATTAAGCTGTTGTCCGGAAGATTGCCGAAATCGAGTGAGGAGGTCGTGATCCCAGCGCATATCGCCGCGAATGGCGGCGTCCGCTATTCGATTGGTGATACTTTGTCGATCCGTTTGGGTGAACGGAAAAAAGGGACAAGGAGACTCACCCAGCATGATACTTACGATCAGGAAAAGAAAAACAATGAATCTTTGACGGATACCACACTAAGAAACTTTAAAGTCGTGGGTATTTGTGAGCGACCAGGATTTGAAGAAAAGGGAGCTCCTGGGTATACGGTGATTACTCTCGGAAATAATGAGGAGAAGTCTGATCCAATCAGTCTCTTTGTCACACTGAAGCACCCTCGAAAAGCCCGCTCTTTTGCTAGAAATGTAGCGGGGAACACCCCGTACACGTTGAACGATGAAGTATTGCGATTTATCGGCGCTTCCGACGACAAGGTCTTCAATATGCTGCTGTATTCGATTGGTGTGATCTTGATTGCGCTGATCATGGTCGGTTCTATCTTCTTGATCTATAATTCCTTTACGATTTCGTTGAATGAGCGAATGCATCAATTCGGAATCTTGGCTTCGATCGGGGCAACACCGAAGCAGTTGAGAAATTCAGTTTTGTTCGAAGGACTTTGTATTGGCGCGGTGGGGATTCCTTTAGGGACATTAGTGGGTCTTTTAAGTATCCAGATCGTCATCACGATCGTGGCTAAAAACTTTCGCAACATTCTCTATGCGAATATACCATTAACAGTCACGCTGTCTGTTCCAATCTTATTGGCGGCAGCGGCAGTCAGTCTGATAACCATTCTGATCTCCGCATATATCCCTGCGAAAAAGGCGGCAAGAACGCCAGTAATGGAAAGCATCCGTCAATCCAATGAAGTCAAGATCTCGCCGAAGGATATGAAGATGAACACCTTTTCTGAACGACTATACGGATTGGAAGGGATGTTGGCGTTAAAAAATTTCAAACGGAATAAGAAACGTTATCGGACGATCGTTTTGTCTCTTGCGCTGAGTGTCATTTTGTTCGTGTCCGCGCGCTCTTTTGCCAGTAATATGCAGGAGTCCTCGAAGCATATGGTGGCACAATCTGATTATGATATTGTTCTGACCAGTTCGGAGCTGCCTGAACAAGAGCTGCTTCACCTGTATAAAAAGCTGCAGAAAGTTGAAGGCGTTACTACTAGTTCGTATCAGGCAATCGGGCAATACAATAGTCGCGTGAAGGCGCAGGATCTTTCTAAAGCCTATCTTAAAGGAAAGGATGCGACATCTGAGGATTCTAAAGAAGTGCCACTGGACATGCAATTTCTAGAGGATCATGCGTATGCGCGTTTTGTTAAAAGTCTGCATTTGCCAATCGCGGATTATACTGGAAGCAATGGCAAGCTGATCGCTGTTGCTAAACAACGCATCGAGGGAGCTGAAGGAGAAGATACCCTTACCGACCTCTTTTCTAAGAAAGAGCTGCTGCTGGCGATCGCACCCCAGATTCAAGGAAAACCTGCTTGGGATCAGTCGCAAACAGTTCCTGTGACTTTTACGGATACGTACCAAGTCGACCCTTTGCCGAAGCAGTCCGTGGACAAGAAGCCTTACGTGTTTATGGTGATCGCTCCATATCAGAGGAGAGCTCAATTTTCGCCAACAGGGGCGGATCCAACGATGGGATTGACCTTCTTATCTGATAACCCGGGACGTTCTGCTACGGAGATGAAAACAATCATTGATCAAGAGGGAATCACTGCAAACTATGATCTGTACAACGTGAGAGAAATCTTTGAGCAAAATCGAAACATAATTTTCGTGGTGAATCTTTTTAGTTCAGTCTTTGTCGTGATGATCGCCTTGATTGCGATCGCCAATGTGTTCAATACGATCTCTACGAATATCAAGCTGCGTCGGCGGGAGCTGGCGATGCTGCGCTCTATTGGAATGGGAGATCGTGATTTCACTAAAATGATGCTTTATGAGTGCGCCTTTTATGGCTGGCGCGCATTGTTATTGGGCGTTCCTGTCGCAAGCCTTCTTTCTTGGGTGATCTATAAGGGCATGTCGAAGGGGGGCGCTGAGATCAGCTTTCAATTTCCGTGGGGTGCCTTAATGATCAGTATTCTAGGAGTCTTCCTGATTGTGGTGATCACGATGCTTTATGCAGTGAAGAAAATCAAAAAAGAAACGATAATCGAAGCGTTGCGAGACGATCTCGCTTAGGCAATCATTAAAGGTGCTGAAACACGAATCAAGTGTATCAGCACTTTTTTTTGGGAATTTCAAAAGCAATCTTTAATCTCTGTTAAAGAATGTGTGTTATTTAAAATTAACCCTTGCGTAATGTTAGGTGCAGGAGCAAAATTAGGTTAACCTAAAATTTAACGCAATGGGATGTGAAAAAAATGTCGATTGAAAAATTGGAGTACTTCTATGTTATTGCAAAATACAACAGCCTTTCTAAAGCCTCGCAGGAATTATTTGTTGGGATCTCATCTTTGAGCTCGGCGCTCAAAAGTCTCGAGAATGAACTGGGCTATGAGTTGTTTACCCGCTATGGCAAGAAGCTGATGCTAAGTGAAGAGGGAAAGGAGATTCTGCCTTTTGTCAAACGAATCATTGAAGAAGCGAGAAAAATCCATTTTCCGCTGTATCAACGGGTGGAACGTCCGACCTTCAAAGTGGGTGTCAGTGAATCGGTCTTCCTATTTGAAGCGGGGGAGTACCCTTGTACAAACGAAGCGTACACCATCACCTACACCCATGCAGCGCCTTTAGCATTGTTGAATCAGTTGAAGCAAAAAGAGGTGGATCTAGTGATCACCAATAGTTTAGTGGATGACCCTCAACTGGAGCGTACGCCCTTGCCCTTGATCCGCTCAAAAATAGTCCTTGCGGCAAATTCTTCAATGATTCCTGCATTAAGCCAAGCAACGCCAGAGTCCTTGGCGAAACTGCCCTTTATTGTGTTAAGCGATCATCTAGGTCATCAGCAGCTGACGCAGCGAATGACCGATTATTTTCAAATCGCTCCTGAGTATCTGTATTGTCAGGACAGTTTAGGGATTCATAAGTGGCTGCACCTGCAAAAAGGCGTGTGTGTTATTCATGCGATCGAAAAGGAATGGCTGGCGAACGAATGGGTCCACTTTTTTTCATTGCCTCCTGCCTTGAGTCTGGAGTATTATTTATATAAAAATAAAAGCAATAGCGAGCTTTTTGGCATCGAAGAAGTCGAGGCGCACGTGAAGCAGCTATTCAAGGAGATTGCCCGCAAGGAAAATGACTGTCCAGAGAATGTTTCGTCTTATAACTAGAAAACAGTGTAAAAGCGCCTGATGCCTGCTTTTACACTGTTTTTTAGTTATTGAACAAAGCCGTTTTTAGTTTTGACGGTAGGGAGAGGGCCGGTCTCGGTGTTGCCCGCGGTGCCTATATACGTATTGCCGTTCAAAGAAGTAGTTTCTTTGTCTTCGGCGTCCGCGTCTTGTACAGAGTAGTCACTTTGATAGAGGTATTCACCATTGGTATGGAAGGGATTTGTTTTTTTATCCCGTGCGTCCTTTTTATCGATCCCGAGACTGACGCGTAATTCATGACTCACATACTCGATACTATCTGGATAAAGTTCCACCATACTGCGTCCTTGATTGCTGAAGGTGCGCCAATCAAAGTCGACTCGTTGTTTTTCATAGCTGTTATAGAGCAGCCCGCTTTTCATCAGGTCCATTAGCTGATCCGAGGTGATATCTGTTTGAATATTGTTATCGAAAGAGTCTATGATCTTGGTCAGGTTTTTGACGGCTGTTTTAGAGGTCAGCTTTTTCCCCACAGCTTGAATGATCTCCTGTTGACGAAAGCCCCGCATGATGTCGTTGTCGCTATGCCGTTCTCTAGCATAGGAGAGCGCCTTTGTACCATCGACATGTTGTTTGCCGGCATCAAAATGAATGGCACCGGGGCCGTCTTTTGTCACGCCATCAAATGCGTGCTGCACATTGATATCGATCCCGTCGATGGCGTCGATGAACTGAATAAAGGATAGAAAATTAAATACACAATAGTGATCGATCGGGATTTTCAATAGGTTTTCTACCGTGTTGACCGAAGCCGTCGGACCGTTGATGGTATAGGCGGCTTCTATGCGTTGATTGCCCTGATAGTTTTTTGAGCTGATGGGCACGAAGCTGTCACGCGGCAGGCTGCAAAAGGTGATTTTCTTGGTTTTGTGATTGACGGTAATGACCATCATCGCGTCCGTTCGAGTAGTACCCAGCTTTCTTTCGATCGTGTTATCCAATCCCATGACTAGAAAGGATTCGGTGTCTTTTTTCGTGGTTGTCTGGTACTCGTTTTTGATGGGATGATACCCGTTGTCTAAGGTATTTCTCAAATGCTGATTGACAAATAAGGAATAGGCAGAGACTGAAATGGCGCACATCAATAGAGCCGTGAGGCATAGTAAAACAATTTTTTGCGAGCGTTTCATAATAAGTCATCCTTTCGTGTAACAAATAAATATAGCAACAAAAAGGATCGTCTTCTGTGCTGCAACAAGAAGGCGATCCTTTACTGTCCTCTCATCGTCTGAGTTTTGGCACTATACAACGTAAAGAAAATTCTTAGCTATGTTTAGAAAAGCCTTAATTCGACAATTCCTGTTTTACACATTGGCGTCTTTCGACGTTTCTGCGCAATAGCCTGTGTTTGTATAGACGCCTCACCTAACAAGGTTATAGGGGCTGTTTACTGAGTATATAATAACGATATGTGTGAAATAAAAATAGCCGATTTATTTTTCTTAATAATATATTTAAAAAGAAAATTGAGATTAATGCATTGTTATATAAGGGGAAAGGCTTTACGGAAAAACCGAAAAGAAAATAAATGGAATAATAAAAAAACGAACTCGGGGTTTTTATCGATTTTAAAATAACGATTTTCGTTTTGAGCGTATGTGCTTGTTTGACTAGAAGAAAAGGGGAGAGAAAAAAATCGCTAGGCAACGGATTTTTTGAAACAGGAAGCTGTATTTATAACAACCATTTAGTTATGCGCGGGCGTTTAGTTGATGTGAGGGGAAAAAAGCCCCTTGCTTAAAAAAATGAAGTGCGATATTTTAGGTATGCCTAAAAATATAGACAAGGATTGAAAGAAGGAATTTAGTTGAAGGCTACACATGAAAAGAACTCGGACACCGCTACCCGTAAGCATCATTTAATAGAATACGCCAATGGACCATCGCTTGAAGAAATCAACGGCACGATCACGGTTCCAAAGGATCTTGGTTTTTGGCGAACGCTCTTTGCCTATTCTGGGCCGGGTGCGCTAGTGGCTGTAGGATATATGGACCCAGGAAATTGGTCGACTTCTATCACGGGAGGGCAAAATTTTCAGTACTTATTGATGTCCGTTATTCTCCTCTCAAGTCTGATCGCGATGCTTCTTCAATATATGTCCGCGAAGCTGGGGATCGTTTCCCAGATGGATCTGGCGCAAGCGATCCGCGCCCGAACAAGCAAGACGCTGGGGATCGTTTTGTGGCTATTAACGGAGCTGGCGATCATGGCGACGGACATAGCGGAGGTCATCGGAGGGGCGATCGCGCTGTACTTATTGTTCAACATCCCTTTAGTGATCGCCGTGTTTATCACCGTCTTTGACGTTTTGCTGCTGCTATTATTGACAAAGATCGGCTTTCGCAAGATCGAGGCGATCGTTGTCGCGCTGATCGTCGTTATTTTCATCATTTTTGCGTACCAGGTCGCATTGTCGAAGCCCGAATGGCGAGCCGTTTTTCAAGGATTGCTTCCTCGTTCGGAGGCGTTCTCTACGTCTCGTTCCGTCGCTGGACAAACACCATTGACTGGTGCCTTGGGAATTATCGGCGCAACGGTCATGCCCCACAACCTTTATTTGCATTCGTCGATCGTTCAAAGTCGGAAAATTAATCATGACGATCAAGAGGACATCGCACGTACGTTGCGTTTTTCAAAATGGGATTCCAACATCCAACTAACGATGGCCTTTTTCATCAATTCTTTGTTGCTGATCATGGGTGTGGCTGTGTTTAAAACTGGCAGCGTAGCCGATCCGTCTTTTTTCGGCTTGTACAAAGCCTTGTCTGATCCATCAGTCATGACAAATAGCCTCTTGGCGCAGGTCGCCAGCTCAGGAATTCTGTCGGTCCTCTTCGCCGTCGCCTTGTTGGCTTCTGGACAAAATTCAACGATCACCGGCACACTTACTGGGCAAATCATCATGGAGGGGTTTGTTCATATGAGAGTCCCAATCTGGCTTCGTCGTTTGATCACGCGGCTTTTGTCTGTCATTCCTGTACTGATCTGTGTATTCATGACCAGCGGGAAAAGTGAGGTGGAGGAGCACATCGCCATCAACAATTTGATGAACAACTCGCAAGTTTTTCTCGCCTTCGCATTGCCGTTCTCGATGCTGCCTTTGCTGATGTTTACCGATAGCCGCGTGGAGATGGGGGAGCGTTTCAAAAATTCGTGGGTAGTAAAATTGTTGGGCTGGATCTCTGTAATTGGGCTGATTTTCTTGAATATGAAGGGATTGCCTAATCAAATCGAAGGATTTTTCGGCGAAACACCGTCTGCGGGGCAGGTACAGCTTGCGGATACCATCGCCTACGCCATCGTCGTTGTTGTTCTCTTGATGCTGGTTTGGACGACGATCGAATTGTACAAAGGAAATAAACGGTACGCGCAACAGCTTAATGCCGTCAAACATGAAGGGAAGAATGAAGATGAATAGTAAGAAAATCATGGTAGGGGTAGATGAGAGTCCTGATGCGCTAAAAGCCTTTCGCTACGCGATTCAAGAAGCGCGACACGAGATGGCTGAACTGCTGATCGTTTCAATTTTAGAAGAACAAAAGATAAATGTTTATCAGTCTATGGACAAAAACTACTGGGAGAAGGAAATGGAGGCGTTGAAAGAACGCTGTGCTGCCTACAAAAAGGAGGCGCTTGAATATGGCGTGGTTCGTGTCACCGTGCTCGTTGATAAAGGTAATCCGGGGGAGCTGATCGTGAATAAATATATTCCAGCCTACGAACCGGATCTCCTGATTATCGGCGCGAAGTCAACGAGTCGGATTCGAAATTTCTTCGGCAGCCAAGCTGCGTATATGGCAAGATATGCCAAGATATCAACAACGATCATTCGTTGAAACGAAGAATCGTCCGCAAAAAAAGGTTCGTTTGTCATTCCTGACAGACGAACCTTTTTCATTACCGCGGATCAATTTCCTTCAAGGCTTTTTCGGGGACTTGGTCGCGGCGGACTTCCTCGTAGGTCTCGATGTGGCTGCCTTTATTGGTCAGCTTCAAATAACGATCGGTTTTTAATTTAGAGAGTCCATTGAATTGGACCGTCCGCGTTTTGCCGTTTTCATTGGCGGCGATTTGCTGGTAAGTAGCTGTGCCGTATCCATTGACGGATTGTGGTTTGGTTGTTTTTACATAGAGTTCACTTTTAGGAACTAACGGGTTGAGCTGATCCAAGATGCCGGCTACCTCGCTAGATGAATTTTTTGAATAAAGCATTGCTCCAAATAGTAAAATGGCGATGCTGGCAAGAATGCCGAGTAGTTTTTTTATCATAGTTCTCATGATCGTCCTCTCAAATTTGATACTCTTAGCTTATCAAGAAAGACAGGAGCGAAAATCGGGCGGGAGTCCTATCTGCGCCTAACAAAACTGTCACACGTCTATTTTTCTACCATCAAAATCGTAAAAAAAGCCCCGCGATTCTATTGATCGCAGGGCAGGTATTAGTTATTTTTTACGGTTGCGGCGAATCATGACAAATGCGATGATAACTAGAATAAGGACACCAGCGACAGTCAGCCATGTTCGTCTTTCTTCTCCAGTTTTTGGTAAGAAACCGCCTTTGTCTTCTTTTTTGTCATTGTCTGAGGAGGCCGGCGTTTTGTTTTCAGCACTTTGAGTAGTTGAGGTGGCTGTGGTGCTTTCAGACGTCGTTGTCGTTTCCGTCGTACTGCTGTTCCCAGCAGCGCCATTTCGCACATCGTCTTTAGCTGAATAGCGGCTGATCCATGCGATGATGCCAGGGAAGAAGTCGCCATCTGCCGCGATCATTTTTTCTTGGATCGGAGAGATGTAGGTCAACACGTTGGTCAATTCTTGATTACTCATTTGGCGAATCGCCATAAACGAGCTGTTGCTAGGGTAAACGGCTGCTAAATAGGCTTGCAGGCTGTCGATTTGGTCCACCATTTCGATAGCATTTTTGTAGTCACTTGGATTGTAATTTAAGATATTCTCGATCTTGCTCCAAGACAAGGTATTGTCTTTGTAGAGCGCTTGAAGAATCCGAGCATAGCCGCCAACATCTAAGCCGTAGGTATCTGTACCGATTCGTTGGCAAAGGGTCATGGCATTCAATAGCTGCTGATCAGTATAGCCGTCGACTTCGCTAGGGGACAGGATGCTTTTCATTGAATCGTCTTTCAGCATCTCACGGATTTTAGCGGGATCTTGTTCATTGCCCACAGGATCGCTGCTTTTTTTCACGCCGGTTTCTTTTTCGATTTGATCGACGGTATCATCCTTTGCTTTCTCAATGTCCTTTACATCGCTGTTATTGCTTGGCGCTGTGCTTGATTCACCGGAAGCGTTCGACTCAACTGTTGCGCTGTCGCTGCTTTGAACATTCGCAGGTGCTGCTTGTTCAGTCGTTGCAGGGGTTTGCTCCGCTGTTGTAGAAGTTTCCGTTTCGGCCTTCACGCCTAAAGGGAATAAAAGCAATAAGGCTAACGCAAAAAATGTTCTTTTCAAGATGATCTCTCCTTTTCCAACTGGTTCTATAAATGTAAACAAAGTAATACGTTTGTTTCGTAATATTATTGTAACATAAGAAATATATCTGTAAAGAAGAAATGTGAAAAATTTTTCAAAATTATTTTGCGGGGCGATAACCCGCTTTTTTAGCTTCATCAACGGTTTTGAACCAGGCTTTCGGATTCGTCGTGTTGTCATAATACTTACTGCCGGGAAGGTGATAGACACCGCTTTTCGATCCTTTAATCAACCCTTTGCCGTTGCCGTCAACATAGCGTGCCGTATCAGATTCTGAAGAGGCGCTAGAGGGCTGAGATGTGTCGCTGAGGGTGCTCGTGCCATCAGCGTAGTTTAGAGTAACCCCTTTTTGGACGTTAAAAATGTAAACATTGAAGTGCACTTCGTTGCTGTCGACGGATTGTGCCATCATGTGGACCCCTCTAGCCAGAAGCTCGTCTCCGCGAAAAATCGGCACGACAGAATAGCGGACGTAATTCTTGCTGCTTTTCTCTAAATAATACTTGATATCCATTTCAAAGCGCAGCATTTCCGGGCTGTTCAATTGGCGCGTGCCGGTAATCAAATTTTTCCAATTCGCATTTTGTGCTGTCAGTTGATAGCCGATCAAGTGTGAACGATTAAAAAGATATTGTCCGTTGATTTTTTTGTTGTGCCAGCCGGTAGGGGTGACACTGGCGATCTCACCGCGTTTTTCCGTCGGCATCAGCTTTTTATTCAGCAGTGCTTCCGCGCCGGTTGCCCGATTCAGCCGATCCAGATCCCCATACCTTTCCCATGGTCCCTGTGCAGTGGCAAGGTCTTCTTCAGAAAAAGTCGGTTTGTTTTGGTTGATCTCGATCGTTTGCGTCCCTTCATAATCAAGTGCGGAGAGTTCCTGTTGTGTGGGATTTTCCTGCGCTTGAGAGGGCGCCTGCGTGGTTGCCGGATCGGATTTTTTTGGTTCTGATCCAAGATTCATTGTGCTGTAAACAGCGAAACTAGTTGCCGCGATCACGATCGCAGCAACTAGTTTAGTTTTTTTTGACAAGAGAATTGCTCCTATTCTTTTTTTACTTCATAGCCTCGTTATTCCGGTGCGCCGATGATCTTGATGTATTCATCAGGATTCATGATCTCAAAATGCTTTGCAACGAGCTGATTGCGCTTGTTGCGCCGCCCTTCGATATGGATCATATATTTATTGTCCGGCAGGCGGAACACATAACTAGATAAATAGCGGTCCTTGATCAAGACCTCAGTCTTATTCTCCCCATCGGTCATGATGAGCAAGGACATCATAATAGGCTTTTCTTGCAGTAAAATCGTTTTTTCTAGCAAACCGCGATACTCTTCCAACTAATCACCTCATTTTTTTATACTTTATGGGTTAATTTTAGCATTTTTACTTAATAAATGCTCTGATAACGAAATGTCTCCCGTTTTGACAAAGAAATTTGTTAAGATAAAAAGAAAAGGGCAGGTGGGTATATGGCATTTTGGAATCCTTGGCGAGGCTGTCGTTACTGCTTTATTCATGAAGGCGACAAAAAAAGAGCGGTTGATACCAGTAAAATCGAAAAGTCCGCGCAATTTGATGCACCAATCAAAAAAACGAAAAATGGGTACAAAATGAAGGGCGGTCAAAAGGTCTACGTATGTTTTTCCAGCGACTTTCTAATAGAAGAAGCCGACGCTTGGAGGAGAGAATGCTGGCAGATGATCAAAGAACGATCAGATTTGCAGTTTATTTTTTTGACAAAACGCATCGAGCGCTTTTTATCTGTTGTGCCGGAGGATTGGGGTGACGGGTATGAGAATGTCACCATCGGGGTTTCTGTGGAGAATCAAGCGCGGGCAGATCAGCGATTGGCGCTTTTACAAAAGCTTCCTATCAAACACAAGAATATTATTTGTCAGCCGTTGATCGAAGAGGTGACGATTCAGAAGTATCTAGACGATATAGAATTAGTGATGGCAGGCGGCGAATACCATCGCGAGGCGCGACCACTAGCGTATGAATGGGTATTGAAGCTGCGGGAAGAAGCAGTAATGAGGGGGATTCCCTTCGAGTTTCGTCAATGCGGCACGCATTTTATAAAGGACGGGCGATCGTATCAACTGAATTATCGGCAATTATTTTCTCAAGCGAAAAAAGCAGAAATCAACTGGTATCCAGATAAGTAGACGCCCACGAATCGTTAAAAGAAACTCAAAAAAAGCTGCCAAAATTGGCAGCTTTGACTATAAAAGCGGATTATCGTGCCTTTTTGAAGGTGATCAACGTAGCGCCTTTGAGCTGTAACGAGGTAGACATGTAGGAGTAGGTGACAAGCTCCCAGCCTTCTTGTGCTCGTTGATTGATCAAGTTATCCAATTCGAAAAGGTCGCTGTCTTCAGCTTTGTCTGTCGTCCATTTGGTTTTAGTGTATAAAACTTCTGATTTGTATTCGTACATGATACGCTCCTTCAAGTTTATTTGTTCTTCCTCATTTTACTATAATTAAAAACTCATTTGCAATGAATCGAGCAGTGATTTCTACTACGTTTGTACACTTTGAAGTCAAAAAAGTTCTTGGAACCCTTCGCGGCGTCCCAAGAACTTTTTTTGCAGGTATTTAATCGTCAAACTCTTCCTCTAATTCCTTTGCTGCAAGAGCGACGCGTTTGTTGCCTTTGTGGAGTTCCACGATCGTCCAGAGAAGCAAGGCCAGAACAGCGGCGATCAAAACATACGCAATCGTATCCGCTGTGGCGATCTCCACGGTTGATGGGCTGTCGCCAAAGAAGCCTTCGACTTGGCTTGGCAGACCAATCAAATTCAAATAGGTCAATCCGATTACGGAAACCCAGCCAAGCAATTGAATGATTCGTTTGTTTTTGAAGCGTTCGCCCATTTCCGCCGTGCTATTGGTCATCATTAACAGCGGCAGCATGGAGAAGGGCAGGGCAAAGGCCAAGAAAACTTGTGAATTGTTCATGAGGTCATTCAGCGCTTCGTGTTCTTGCACGATCGTGTCACCTCGCGTGAGCATCACACAAATCAATACAGGGATCACCGAGATCAGCCGCGTTACTAAACGGCGCAGCCAAATCGGCATCCGCATGTGAACGAAGCCTTCCATAATAACTTGTCCGGTCAATGTTCCTGTAATCGTCGAATTTTGACCTGAAGCCAGAAGTGCGACAGCGAACAACGTGGACAATGCGCCTGTTTTCGCGACGCTCATCAAGATCCCGTTACTCATCGTCGCTGGATTTGACAAGGCTTCATACAATCCGAAGAAAGAAGGGTCTTTCACCGTTCCTGTTTTAAAGACAGCCACACCCATGATCAAGAGCAGCGCATTGACTAAAAAGGCCATCGACAGTTGAATGTTTGAATCCCAAGTAGTGAAGCGCACGGCACTCGCCACTTCTTCTTCATCGTCATGGTTGACCTGGCGCGTTTGCGAAACGGCCGAGTGCAGGTATAGATTGTGAGGCATCACTGTCGCGCCGATGATTCCGAGAGCACCAGTCAACGGGGTTTGTCCGCCGATCGCCGGTTCATTGGCGAAGGTACCGCTAGTCGGAATGAATCCTTTAAAAACTTCTCCCCAGTTTGGATCGGAGAGTGCTACTTGATAAATAAAGACGAAGAGAATCACGAAGATCAAGCAGACGACGATGGCTTCGATTTTTCGGAAACCGACTTTTGTCAGCAGCAGCAATAAAAAGACATCGAATACGGTAATGAAGACCGCGATGACCAGTGGAATATCAAACAGCAAATACAACGCGATGGCTGCCCCGATGACTTCCGCGATATCTGTTGCCATGATGGCTAATTCCGTCAAGATCCAAAGGACGATCCCCAAGGCTTTGCTTGTCCTCGCGCGGATGGCTTGTGCCAAATCCATTTGAGTGACGATCCCTAATTTTGCGGCCATGTATTGCAGCAGCATGGCAACTAAGCTGGATAGCAAGATGACAGACATCAATAGGTATTGGAAATTTTGTCCCCCGGTGATAGAGGTCGACCAGTTTCCTGGGTCCATATAGCCGACAGCGACGAGTGCTCCCGGTCCAGAATAGGCGAGGAGGGTTCGCCAAAAGCTTTTTCCTTTTGGTACTTTGATCGTACCGTTGACTTCCTCTAGGGAAAGTCCGTTTGTATGTTCTAAAATGGGACGTTTATTCTTACTCAAGAAGCTCCCACCTTTCTATAAACTTTTCTACGTTGCAATCATACACCCAAAATCAGGAAATGAAAAGAAAAAAATTCGGTACACCTAAAATTTTTCGAGAGCATATTTCTTTGTCATGAATTCCTTTTATTTTACACTAAAAGGAAGAAAAAGAGGTGGAATGATGACAGCGTGGCATACACAGCTCGATGGGACTTGGGAGATCAAAGGAACGACATTTCCCATGTGGCTGTCTGAAAAGCGAAAACGTCCGCGGATTACCTATAAGCGGATAGAAAAAAACACAATAGAATTACTTGATTTGGTGGAATATGAGGCAAAGGACAAAACGAAGCAGATCAAAGGGATCGACCGCTTGAAAGATGGGCGATTTGTCTGGCGCGGATTAGGCCTCTTGAAGGTGTTGACGAGTCAATGGCAGGTCGTGACGATGAAGGGGGACGTTTTAGTGATTCGTTTTGAGAAGTCTTTGGTTACTCCCGCCGGCATTGATATTTTAGTGAAAAGCGGGGCAGAGGTTCCAAAATTACGTGAACGAGTGGAGAATTACCCTGAAAGCTTCGGCTTAAGTGACGAAGAAAAGGAAACACTTCAGTGGCTCTAAAATGCGCGTAGAAAGTAAAAACAGAAAATACTTTACAAACGCAAAGTAAAACGGCGAATTTCTTTTCATTAGGAAAGAAATTCGCCGTTTGGCTTTCTTTTTAGTTATTGACTGATCTCGATCACGCGATCGGTCCAGTCTTGATAGAAGCCTTCTTCGTGGGAAACCACGATGACTGTACCAGCGAAATTCGCCAAGCTTTCACGCAAGCTGTCCTTTGTCGCTTGGTCAATATGGTTTGTCGGTTCATCGAGAATCAAGAGGTTGCCTTTTTGCATGGTCATTTGACACAACTTGACTTTTGTTTGCTCACCACCACTAAGTGTGCTGAGAGGTTCCTGTGCCAATTGGTTTGGCAGACCTGCTTTTGCTAAATGCTTCCGCAATTCTTTGACCGTTTCTTTCGGGAAATGATCGCTTAGGTATTGCAGCGGTGTTTGGTATGGGTTTTCCCATTGAAGATCCTGTTCAAAATAATTGACCTTTGTATTCGCTGGAAAATGGAATTCCCCGTCGAGTTTCGGGATCGCGCCAATCAGAGTTTTTAATAGCGTCGATTTCCCGATGCCGTTAAAGCCGCGAATCGCGACTTTTTCGCCATAACGCAGGGTGACGTTGATCGGTGGCAGCAACGGTCGTTGATAACCGATCTCTAAATCGGTCGTTTCAAGTGCCAATGTCGTTACGATCGGCGCATAAGGAAACTCGAAGTGCGCAATGGCATTTGAAGAAGGCGGCGTTAACCGTTCGACCTTGTCTAATTGCTTTTGCCGACTTTTCGCCATCGTTGAACGGGAACCCGCCTTGTATTTGCGGATGTAGGCTTCGGTTTTCTCGATTTGTTTCTTTTGTGACGCATATTGCTTCATATAAGTTTCTTGGAATTGTTCCTTTTGCTTTAATGCCTTCGTCAAGTTCCCTGTGTACTTGGTCAGCTTGCCGAATTCGATATCCGCGATGTGGGTCGTGATTTGATTTAAAAAGTCCCGGTCATGGGAAATAACCACAAACGTGCCTTCAAATTCCTGTAAAAACTGACTCAACCACGCCACGTGTTCATCATCTAAATGGTTTGTCGGCTCATCCAAAATAAGAACGTCTGGTTTTTCCAGCAATAATTTTGCCAAGATCAGCTTCGACCGTTGCCCACCACTCAAATCTTCCAGCGGCGTGTCCATGCCTAAAACATCCAAGCCCAAGCCGCTGCTCATTTCAGCGATCAAGGTGTCGATCTGATAGAAATCGCCTTGGTCCAATTCGGTTTGAAGCTTGCCGGCTTTTTCCAGCAGCTTGTCCTCCATGGACTCGCCGTACTCCATGTACAGCTCACCGATTCTGGCTTCTTTGGCAAAGTCTGCCGCATACGCCGTTTTAAGAAAATCCTTGATCGACAGCGTCGGATCGACTTCCACATACTGATCCAAATAACCGACATGGATATTTTTTTGCCAAGCAATGGTGCCTTCATCCGGTAACTGTTCTCCGGTAATTATTTTGATCAAGGTACTTTTTCCCGCACCGTTTTGTCCGATCAGACCAAGATGTTCCCCTTTATTCAAATGTAATTCTAAATCCTCATACAGGATCTTGTCGCCAAATTGTTGGGCGATCCCTGTTAAATCTAAGATACTCATGTTTCTCCTACTTTCTTACTCAAATTCCCATCATCTAATAAAAGGAGCAGATAGTCAAGAAAAAAAGAGCCCTTTTTCAGGACTCTACCACTTTTTAAAGCTGTGCGGAGAAGAGGTAAACAATGATGTCCGAAAGAACATCGATCATTTGTCCAAAAGTTCCCACTGCCCAACTGATCATACTGTTAAAGCATTCCATCAATAGATTTATCATTCAACCTCCCTCTTACTGAAACAAACTAGAAATCCAGCCAATTGGATAAAGGGACAGATGCAAGGTCACATGGGCCAACAAATAACTCACAGCGAAGAATGGAAATAACAATTTTTTCATAATTTTCAACCTCCGTAATTTTTTCGTTGCCTTAGTATAGCTTGGAAGAGGGGCAAAGAGACATGGATTCCCCTTATGGTAAACGAACAATTATGTAAGATGACGACACAAAAACGCCTCTGCTTTCGATTTACAAGCAGAGGCGTTTAACTATAGGCTTCATTCATTGAGAGATGCGCTCCTTAAGCAGATTTTTTTAAGTCGTAGATCGCTTGTTCAATGGTGATTCCAGTTCCTTGTTGTCCAGTGAGGGTAGAGTAAACGATAAAGATGTTCTCTTTTAAATCAAATGTCACACGGTACGGTTTTTCTTGGTCAAAAAAAGTCATGTTTTTTCCTCCTTTCTTTTAATAACAAAGTTACAAATAAAAGTATAACACATTAGAAGATAATAATAAAACGATTTTGTATTCATAAAAAATTTTAATTATTTAAAATTTGGTGTGTGGAATACTTGGTATAATAAAAGAAAGAACTTTTTTTGGAGGAAACGATGAAAAAGAAAATTATAGAACAGTTTGTGGAGGCGATCAATCACCAACAGGTGCCGGACATTATTGCTCTGATGGCGGAGGATTTTCAATTTATTGACACGTATGGGAATCGTGAAGCTAAGGAAGACATGGTGTCTGGGTGGGCAGGATATTTTGCTTGGTTTCCTGATTACTTGATTGAGGTAGAAGACTATGTAGAAAATGGCAGCTTCGCGGTGATCCTTGGTCGAGCAAGCGGGTCCTATTTAGGGCAGTCAGAACGACATTGGGCATTTCCAGCAGCATGGAAAGTCGTCGTGGAAAAAGAACAGATACTGACGTGGCAAGTTTTTTTGCGATTCAAAAAAACAGTTAGATTCGATGCAAAAACGTGATTCTACAAATCATAGAGTGTGAGAACGCAGGATTCTACAACGAATAGGTAGCTTCTATCGTTGATTCTTTTATGATAAAAGGAGAAAGGGGTTTGGCAATTGGACATTGGAGAACAAATCAAAGAGCATCGCAAACACGGTGGATGGACACAAAAGGAGCTGGCTGAGCGGCTCAATGTTTCTGACAAGACGATCTCAAGTTGGAAACGGGGCGAACGTATCCCGAACTGACCTTACTGGTAGAGCTGAGTGAACTCTTCAACGTGTCATTGGATAGTTTATTGAGGGGAGATGTGAAAGTCGTAAAAAAGATTGATAAGGATGTTCGGCTAAAAAAAGTATATAGGACCATTCTCATTGGGATGATTCTTGTCTTATTCGGAGGAATGATCTTTTTGACACAGTATCAAAATCAAAATCAGTGGGTGGATCGGTTTAATCCGTTTATGAAGATGAACATCGGATATGCGACACTTCCAACTTCCGTAACTTATAATGGCGGAAAAAAATATCGAGAAGATGGAAAAGCGCAACAATTTCCCGATCCTTACAAGAACATTTGGGTTGCAGATGACCCTTTTGGTGAAGGAATGCTTCTGGATTTTCAAGGAGGGCAAGCGCCGGAGGGAAAAAATTATGCGTTGGTCCAGCATAAGGGGATCTATGTGAAGAGAATCTCGTTTATTTCTTGGAAATCCATCCCAGGAGTGTATCGCGACATCATGAGTGAGGAATACTATGAAGTTCCATCGATGAAAGAGTAAAAGAGCGGCTAACAATCAAAGTGTTAGCCGCTCTTTTATAAGCTTTCGCCCCTGCCAAGGACATTTAGTATAGCATTAAATCGGCTGATTGTGAAAAATCATCTGCATCGCCCGGCGTAGAGCAAAGAACACAAGGCTGACGATCAGAATAGTAGAAAAGATATTGATCACAGTCGCAGGCATCGTGGCGATCGCCGCGAAGAAAGCGGGCTTTAACTGCGCACCAGCGATCAGCCCCATGACGGTCGCTTTGATCACAGACATGATAAATTTTGCGATCCCTGCTGAGATACCGATAAGGATGATTTGATAAACATGGGTCGGTTTCTTTTTAAATAGAAGAAACACGACATAAGCGGCAGCACCTACGACAAAGCTCTCGATCAGAAAGTAGGGCGCTTCGGTGGCAAAGCCGTTTAAAATATCAAAAATAAAAAAGCCGATCCCGCCTGCCAGCGAGCCTTGCCAGTACCCAATCAAGAGTACCCCCAATAGTACGACCGCATTTCCGAAATGGATAAAGGCGCCTGTGGGCAAAGGAATCTTGATCATGGTCCCTATAAAGGTCAATGCCGCAAATAATGCGATCAATACGAGGTTTTGAATACGTTTGTCAGTCTTCATCAGTAAGCTCCAATCGTTTTTCTCCGTGTGTGTACGCGCCATGCCACACATGACCGACATACGGATTGATTTTTTCTCCCATAGCAATCGCCGCCTGAACGAAATCAATCGCCAGCTTGATGGCTTGTTCAATGGGATAGTTTTTCGCCATCGCAGCTGTGATCGCTGCCGCGAAGGTACATCCGGCGCCATGATTGTAAGGTGTATCGATGACGGGATGAGGATAGCGGTGGATCGTTTTTCCATCAAAATGAAGATCGACAGTTTCTTTTGTATCTAATCGAGCCCCGCCTTTGATCACCACGTTAGGCACACCAAGGAGGGCAATTTTTTTGGCAGCCTGCACCATCTGAGCTTCAGAGGTTAGTTCTCCCATTTCGGATAAGATGTCTGCTTCTCTCAAGTTCGGAGTAGTAATGAGGGCATGCGGCAGTAATGTTTCCTTTAAAGCTTGGACTTGATCGTTTTTTATAAAATCCTGCGTCCCTTTGCCGCCGATGACCGGATCAACGAGAAGCGGCCGATCTTTCGGGATCTTCTCACTGACGAGGGCGATGATTTCTTTAGAAGGCAATAGTCCCGTTTTGATCGCATCGATCGGACCTGCGAAGACCGAGGCGATCTGCTCCTGAATCAGTTCGAGCGGGAGGGCATGCAAATGATGGGCCCCGTTTGCTGGATCAAGGGTGACGATCGAAGTGATCGCTGCTAATCCAAAGGTGCCGAATTCTTCAAAGGTTTTTAAATCTGCTTCGAGTCCGCCTCCGCCTGTGGCGTCGGACCCTGCAATTGTTGCAACTTTTTTCATAGAGAAACGCTCCATTTGTTTTTTTATAGCATATCTTTTTACGGATTCACTGAAAACAGCCAATTGGATTTGTTTTGACTCAGCCAATTGGCGACTGTACTTAGTAGAGTGTACCACTAGTCAGAAAAAATAGAAAAACATCTCCTTCAAAAAAAACCTCGAGCACAGGGCTCAAGGTTTGTGAAGGCTATTTTGTTTTCATCCATTGGTCGCGGATCGTATCTGTCAATCGAATGATCCGTTTGCCGACTTCGGGGTATTGATTGGTGGCAAGGTTCGCTAAGGACACCCGTACCGCCCATTCGCTGCTTCCGAAGGCGTTGGCTTTCAGCAGCATCAATTGTTCTTTTTCGGCTAAAGAAGTCAAAACTTTGGTTACGGTCCATTTGTTTTTCAAGTAATCCGCGAAGTCATTGCCGTAACGTTTACGGGTCCAGTCTTCGTAGTTGATCTCACAGTAATAGGCCGTGTCTAGATCTTCAAGAGGTTCTTGTAAGCCAAGAGTGCTGAAGAGTAGTTTTTCTCGTTGGCGGCAAATATCCATAACTTCCGCTTTGTAGGCTTTTCCTTCATCAAGCAAGCTGTATAGACTGAACATCACCATCATGACTTGCTGTGGTGCGGATAGTCCCGAAGCGTGGTTCAATGCGACGTCCCGACTATCGGCAACGATCCGATCAATAAAAGTGATCGTCGTTGGATCAGCGGTAAGGGAAGCATAACGTGCATTCAATCGGTCGATCTGTTCTTGCGGCAAGTTCGCGATCAATTCATCAAACAAATTGTGTTTGGCGACAGCGATGGTTCCGACACGCCAGCCGGTCGCACCAAAATATTTTGAATACGAATAGATGCAGGCGGTGTTGTAAGGAATCTCAGAAAAGAGCGACGTGAAGACAGGAACGAATGTCCCATACACATCATCCGTCAAGATCATCAATTCTGGATTGTCTGTTGCAACGATGTCCTTCAATAGATCAATCGTTGGTTGCGCCAACGCATTTGCGGTCGGGTTGCTTGGGTTCACGACAAAGACGGCTTTGATGTCTGAATCCCGCAGCTTGTTGATTTCTTCGTCCGGGTATTGATAGGTCATTTTGCCGTCGACCATTGTTTGTTTCGCTTGGACCTTAACGATCTCAAAGGCATATTTCGGCAATTCTGGAATTTCCAAGTAAGGCGCGAAAGTCGGCAGCATCAACGCGATTTTGTCTCCATGATTCAACAGGAAATTATTGAATAGGGTGTCAAAGATGTAGCAGATGCCTGCGGTTCCGCCTTCGACTGCAAAAATATCGAAGGGGATCGCGCTGTCAGAAAACAATTCCTGATTCAAATAGGCTTTGATAGGTCCTTCGCAGGCGGTCAAACACCGTACAGGATTCGGATAATTATCGCCGATGATATGATCCAGCATCTCCGTCAACCATTCTTCCTTTGGCATGCCAAGGTAGTTGTTGTCAGAGAACCAAATTTTTTTCAAGAAGTCGGCGCCTTTTCCAGGATGAGCTTCCAGAAAATCAGCGAAACGCTGGCTGCGGCCCGCATCTGTTTGGATCATTCCAGCAGTTAATTCACCCGTGCCGTACAACGTTTCTTGTGTCGCAAATTGTCCAAGTAAAAAGAACGCTTCTCGAGGAGTAGGGGCTGTCCAGTTGGGATTCCCGCGTCCGGCATTCAGAAGATTAGTAACATGTTTATTTTCATGAATCTTTTGTTCCAAAAAGAGACTTAATTCAAAGGGGCTTAGTTCTTCTAAGGCTTGTTCAGTAAGTGTGGTCACAAATACGACTCCTTCTACGCTATAGTTTGACTCCATAGTAACGAGAATAATTTTTAATACAGCGTAAATACGCTTAGAGTTCATGAGAAAATTTCTGTTAAAACACAAAGAAATAAAAGGTGTTTTCTTTCATAAACTGCTGAGAAGTATATGGCTGTAAGGAGGGGATCGCTTACAGAACTCTTAGAATGAGGTGTTTAAGGAATTCTTATAATAGAAGATATCAGACTTTCGACCCATGAAAATAATATAAAAATGAGGCATACTATATCCATAAGTTACCCATCCTATAAATGAATGGACTAAAACGATAGATAGTTGTAGTAAAGGAGGAATTATAAATGGATCAATTGATAGCTATTGCGTTTATCGCGTTGCTGGTTTTCTTTGTGGTCAAGGTTGGATCAGTTTTATGGCGTATCGCCGGCGTTCTGTTTTTGCTATTTATTATTTATGTGTATAAAGATCAAATGATTGCGCAAGCGCAAAATTTTGTCGCGAATCCGAATTTCGGCGGGTTATGGCAAAGCGTGTCAGGTTTCTTCGGAGACTTGTTCGATAAGGTCGCAGGCTTTGTTGGAACCGTGATCGAGTAGCAGCTAGAAGTTCTCCTTTTTGAGAGCTTCTTTTTTTACATATGGTTGAGAAAATGGGTGTAATGAACGGAATCAGGACAGCAACGACCATTTTTAAAGTACGATCAGGACACAGAGATAAAAAAATCGGCAACAGACAGGAGAAATGACTGTCTGTTGCCGATTTTTATTGTCGTGTGTTATTCGCCAGATACTTCTCGGTCCGCCGATAACTTGCCAAGACGTCTCTTGGGATATCCACGTGGGGAATAAAACCTGTTCCTTTTGGTCCGTAGCCCCGTTCATCGTCGTTCAGCCGCCGAATCTCTCCTAGGACAAGGGATAAAAAGTATTCCTTGTCCCACCAAGTGTCCATCGCCGAATTTAAAAAGTGAGGCGCTGTATCCATCGCGATCAGTACAGGCTGCTCAAAAACGAGAGACTGAATCGCAGACAAGGGCAGTCGCCATTCTTTTGCAAAGGTCACGAAGGTCCGCTTTTAGAGTAACGGGTCTTGAACGAGCCAAAAATTTTTCGGCGGGTCCTCTGGGAAGATCTCGTGAGAAAAACGGGCATTTTCACCAGTGTTTGTTGATTGTCTTTCCAACAGCATCGTGAGGGGACGTTTGCAGTAAAAGGAAAAAATTTCCTGCGTGATCTCCGCCTCTGAGAGTGTGTCCCATTCCTCACGAACAAGGGCAGGGTATTGCTTTTTACAATTCGCGATCAGCGGCCCCGTGCCGTGACCGACACCACCGACGAAAAGGACACGCTGAATCTCCGTTTCTTCTTCGCAAAAGTGGGCTGTAGAAACGATCAAATCAGGCAGGCTGTTCCCCGCGAGTATTAATGTATCCGAGTGAAAGGTTGGGTTCTTCGGACTCGTAGTAAGACAATCCACCAACACAGCTAAATCAAGCATCGTATCCTCCTTAAACAGGTATCAAAAATTCCTTCTATATAATAGTAGCAAACTTTCAGGCAGAAAAAAACTGCTGGCACGAAACCAGCAGAGAAGAATCAAAATAAGTACCGGATAAAAAAGAAAATACATAAGAGAAAGAGGACGACAGATAGTGTTAACCAAGACTTTTGTTTGATCCAAAGAAATTTCCCGTAACAAAATGCAGCGGCAGCACCCGTAAAGAGACTGATCAGATCCATGTACTCGCCATGCTCGACCACACGAGCAAGCATCAGGATGCTGAAAAGTATCAAACTAAAAATTCCTGAAGTAGCTAGTGCTAGATCAGTACTGGTTTGTTTGCGATCTTTTTCCATGTGATGCCCTCCATTCAAATAGATTTGTTGGTTGAACTAATTTTTTACTTAATTACGAGTTAATTCCTTCTATAATTTAAGTTTTCAATCTCCTTATATAAAGGGAAAACCGTTCAATATAAGTTTTGGTAGTTGTTTTCATTATAAATGAATCCGATTACAATGTCACGCTGTAAAGAACTTACTATTTAATAAAATAGTTATTTTTTGGGATCGTTCCTCTTTTTGGTCTCTTTCACTGAATAGTAGTGTATACTAGATGGGAACATTTGAAGAAGGACGATTGAATAGGAGTGAAGAGGTGTGACAGAATTTTATTTTGTCCGACATGGGAAAACAGAGATCAATGCGGAAGGGCGTTTCAATGGTGGGACAGTCGACTCCCCGCTGATTGCTTCTGGTGTAGAAGCGACGAAACGAATGGCGCAGCATTTAAAAAACGTGCGCTTTGACCGTGCGCTGTCTTCTCCGCAAATGCGGGCACAAACGACGGCGAAGATTATTTTAGCAGAGAATGATTCCCCGGTAGAGCTGACAGTCGTAGAAGGTCTGCGGGAAATGCGGTTAGGAGATTGGGATGGTGAGAAGATCGATCGAATCACAGCGACCTATCCAGAGGATTTGAAAAATTATCGGACACGTCCAGATTTGTTTGATGCACAAAAATTCCATGGGGAAACCTATGAGCAGTTGATCGCTCGCAGTACGGCCGTCATTCACGAAACGGCGAAGGCCTATCCAGAGGAAAAATTATTGGTCGTCAGTCATGGAATCTTATTGATGGCACTGCTAAATACGTTAAAGGGTGCGCCACTTGCTAAAATTCGGGAAAGCGGCATCGTTGATAATTCAAGCTTGACGCGTATGACGTATTCGGAGGCAGGCGTGCATTTCGATGTGTGGGGACAAACCTTCTAAAAAGTAAAATGAGTAATAATGAAGAAATGTCCGCCCATTTTTGATCATGTAAATAAAAAGAGATGTTTTACGAAAGATAATAAACTTTTTTATATCCTTCAAAAAGAACGAAGGAATATTTTGAAAGTGTAATCCAGAAAAATCATGTGATGTTTATAGTTATTTTTGAAACGATATATTTCATTTGTATGACAGAAAATGCTATTTTTGTTTTCGGTAAATAGCGGTCGAATCGCTTAATTTTTGCTTATAAATGATAAATTAAGAGAAAATTAATATTCGGTGCTTCTCCTTTTCTAAGAATCAACCGCCGACAACTTATAAATAACTTTTAAAAAACTCTTTGATGTGTTCATTCAAAGTGTTTTTTTATTTTACGAGCAAAGGGTCTTTTAAGAGATAAAAGAACGTTTTTACGTTTTAAGAGAGCCTCCTTTTAAGGCTTAGAAGCCACAAAAAAAGCCCTTCGCCGAATAGCAGGAAGTGCTCTCATTTTATTCTAATGAATGAATTTGTCGGCTAATTTGCTATCAGATCTTTTCGTTTTGGGCGGTAGGTCATCTCGATCATTGTTTCCTGATCCTCTAGCGGCACCGAAGCGTCTGTCAAAAAGTATTCGTAGCTTCGGAAGGTAAAGATGCCGTTCTCTTGCTTGATCGCATCGATCAGGCCTTCATAAGAGTCCGCCAAATCTTCATAATCGCCTACGTACAAGGTGCGTACGGCTTGATAGCTTGGCAGCTCGTAACTTTGAAATTTTTCTGTTGAAGGGATTTCTTTGTTAATGGGAAAGTCGATCTCGATACTCAAGAGTTCATCTCGCGGCTGCCCTTTATCGTCTAAGTTCAAATAGGAAACAAACGGCGTTCCTACAAGCTCAGCGTCGTTTTTTTGAATATATTCTAATAGTTCGACAAAAGAGGTTCCGATGAAATTTGGAATGTGCTCACGTGAGAGGTGAGTGGACATCGAAACGATTATTTGCGCAGGTTTGGTGATCTTCTCAATTTGCATGGTTCTCCCCCGTTTCATAAACGCCTACGCTGATTGTAACAAGGAATGAAATCGAATACAAATGGGAACCCCTTCTAATCCCCCTCAAAAGCCTGTACCTGCCCGTGTTTATTCAAGTAATTGAAGAAGAGAGGGAAGAGATCGACATCTGATTTATCTAGTCGATCCTTGGCTTCAAGCCGCTGCCAAGTATTCGCAGAAACGGCTTTTTCCATACGCTTTTTGGCTTGCTCGAAGGTAGGCTCTCGCCGATAAACGACACGAGTCAGCAGCTCGCCTTTTGCGTACAAGTAACAATAGTAGTACCCACCCTCAGGCAAGATCCCTACGAAGGTCTTGTTTTGCATGATCTGGATCAATTGTTTGTTGCGGCGTAAGAAGCGCTGGACGGTCAAGTAATTGTTCCACCATTGATACGAGGATTCGTAATCGTGCCGCGCACTCGCTGCCTGGACCCGCTCATCGATTCGTGTCAATAACGCTGTGGATTGCCCTAAAAGGGTTTCCTTGATTTCTTGGATGCGCAAGTCAAATTCTGCTTCAGGACTGATCTCACGATAATCCTTGACGATCCCTGCCACGTACTTCAAGGGACCATCGAGGCGGTAAACACTGTTGATGATCTGCTTTAATTCTTGAATTTTGCTTTCTTTGAAAAATGGACCGATCACTAAACCTTTATCGGACCATTCATTCAACACCTTCAAGTAGGGTGCTTGGTCAGTAAATTGAAAATAGCCATAGCTTTCGTAATGATTCATCACACGATTGTATCGAGGACGTATCTGATGAATCAAATGGCATTCTAATAAGAGAGCGTCGAATTCTGTATCGGTCAATTCGACCTCCACATCGTCGATCCAGCGAACCATTTCTTGCACTTTTCTAGAATGCTGGCTGTTTTTAATAAAGTAAGAACTCACACGTTGTTTTAAATTTTTTGCCTTTCCGACGTAGATAATTTTCCCCTGCGTGTTTTTCATCTTGTAAATTCCAGGTGTTTTCGGTAGGCTTCTGATTTTTTCTTTTAGCAATTGATCACCTCGTTTGTTCGAATGGACAAAAAAGATTTCTAAACGACTTTTAAAAAGGTGGTTGTGGAATCTTTTTTTTAACTATTCGGAAAATAATTGAAAAATAGGGCATTTTGGTCTAAATCCGTAAAAAATAATCTAAAATATCAAAAAATAGGAATCGTTAACAATGACCGCCCATTTCTATTGTGTTATAATTAATTACGTTAAGAAAGCAATGAGAGAGAGAAACGGAGAGATGTTAAATGTCAAATAAAGTTTTAACGAGACGTGAACGACGTCAGCAAAAACGACAGAAGACCACTAACTATCGCTATCTTAAAAAGGGGTCTGCTGTCGTAGGTACAGCATTAGTGACGGTTTCGGTAGCGGCACCATTACTAAATACGCATAAAGTTGAAGCTGTTGAAGGAAAAACGACTGCCACTACGTCAAATGTTGATCAAAAAGCGTTTATAAATGAAATTTCTAGTCAAATCAAACCGTTAGCAGAAAAGCATGACCTTTATGCTTCGATCATGATCGCGCAAGCCATTGTAGAAAGTGACTGGGGAAACAGCGAATACGCACAGGCACCTTATTACAATCTATTTGGTTTAGAAGGTCAGTATCAAGGCCAGTCAGCAATGCTAGACAAAAAGGATTCTGGAAACGGTCAAACCGAAAAGAAAGAATTAAAAAAATACGGTTCATATAAAGAAGCGATCCAAGATTACATCGAGATCATCAAAACAACTTCTCGCGACGGCAACGAAAACTACTTCAGCGGAACTTGGCGCAGCAATGCGAAAGATTACCAGGCTGCAGCAGCAGCGTTAGCCGGACGCTTAAACGAAGATCAAGGCTATGTTCAAAAATTGGTTTCAACGATCCAAGAACACGACTTGACTAGCTATGATGCTACACAACCTGTGACACCGCCAGTTGCACAACCTGCACCAGCAGAACAAGCGGCAACAGCGGCACCAGAACAACCAAAAGAATATACGGTTCAATCTGGCGATACAGTTAATTCTATCACGGATCAATTCGGAATCGGTGTAAAAGAGTTTACGGATTGGAACAAGATCGATGACAGCACGATTTATGCTGGACAATCTGTGATCGTTGGAAATGGCGCAGTCACACAAGACGCTGCACCTGCACCGCAAGCAGCACCTGTGGAAACTGCACCGGTTGAAAATGCAACACCGCAAGCACCAGCAGCGGAACAACCAGTAGTCAACACTACTGCTTCAACAGATGTTTCAACATTGGCATCAACATCAGATATCGCTCAACCGCAACCAACTTCAGATGCACCTGCTCCAGCAGAGCAAGCACCGGCAGTGAAGCAAGATCAGCCAGCGCCAGCACCTGAAAAACAAGCGGTTCAGAATGATCAAGCTGCACAACAACAAGCGGCCGCACAAAAACAACAGCAAGAACAAGCTGCGCAACAAGCCGCTCAACAACAACAAGAGCAGGCAGCACAACAGCAAGCGGCGCAACAACAACAAGGACAAGCGGCTCAGCAACAAGCGGCACAGCAACAACAAGAACAGGCAGCACAGCAACAAGCAGCGCAACAACAGCAAGATCAAGCCGCACAACAACAACAATCAACTGATGCTACACGTGGTCAGCAAGTTGTGAACGAAGCGGAGAAATATATCGGCACACCTTACGTATGGGGTGGAAAAGACACCAGCGGCTTTGACTGCTCAGGTCTTACTCAATATGTATACAAACAAGTAACTGGAAAAGACATTGGTGTTTGGACTGTGGCCCAAGAATCATCAGGTACACAAATTTCAGTTGACCAAGCGCAACAAGGGGATCTATTATTCTGGGGCGACAAAGGATCAAGCTACCATGTAGCGATCTCAGCCGGAGGCGACCAATACATTCACGCACCGCAACCAGGTGAAAACGTGAAATACGGTTCGACTCAATACTATTCACCAGACTTTGGTGTCCGCGTATACTAAACTAAAAGAACTAAGGATATCCAAGAAAACTCGTGCAGACGGTGTTTACTTGGATATTTTTTTGTCGTTTAATAGAAACAACAGTGTTTATAGTAAAAAGAAATAGCGATAGAAATGAGTGATAGATATGAGAAGAAAACAATTAGAAACAGAGCGGCTTTATTTTTCCTTTTGGTCAGAAGAGGATAGTCAATGGGCGGAAAAACTTTGGGGGAATCCCAATGTGACGAAATTTATAGCGCAGAAGGGGAACCTGTCGAAAGAGCAAGTCGCTCAGCGCTTGCAGCTGGAGATCAATAGTCAGGCGACTGCCGGGTTTCAATATTGGCCGATTTTTCTAAAGGATGGCGAAAAATTCGTCGGCTGCTGCGGGCTCCATGCCTACGATTTAGAGAATCATGTCGCGGAACTCGGCTTTCACTTAGTCCCTGATGCATGGGGAAAAGGCCTTGCGAAGGAAGCGGCAGCAGCGGTCATTGATTATGCAAGGTCAAGCACCGACTTGACCGCACTATTCGCCGGCCACCATCCAGAAAATCAAGGGTCCGCCAAGGTGCTGAGCAAACTCGGCTTCCAATTTCAAGGCAACCAGTATTATGAACCCACTGGACTAGATCATCCCTCATATTTGTTGAAATTCTAAGGGAACAAGGAAAAGGCAGCTTATCGATTCAAAAAACCTCGAATCATTTTTCTGTTTGATACGTACATTTCTGAAAATAAACAGGAGGAGTTTATTAATTTTGCGCATATTTTGGTATAATTAAGCAAATGAAGCGCATGCAAAAAGAAAAATAATGATTTGGGGTGGAGAATATGGCGAATCGAGCGCCGCAATGGTGGTCCTTTCTTGCGAATTTCGGCATGCGATCGAAGAAAGCTGCCGCTGATGTCGTCCTACATGAGCTGGTGGTCTCATTCAAAGCGGTCCCTGCGCCGAACATTCTTCAGCATGTCAAAATAAAAGAAGCAGCCCAATGGGAAGTGTATGGCAGCGATGTTTTCAGAGGGAAGACGACGTTGAAAAAAGAAGAGATGAAGCGTCTTTTAGTCAATGAATTGTATCTCAAAGATGATCAGGTGTATGTGGTGGAAGCCAACGCCAACTAAAAAAGACCTCTGAGGGTCTTTTTTTTGTTGAAGAAGGCTCATTGGAAGAACATCCAAGAACCGATGGCTATAAAGGACAGCACGAGAAGATAAATGAGTACACTGGAGCAGAGAATCACGATTTTCCCATTTTCACTAAGGAGTCCATCTTTACGAAATAGGTAGAAGACTTCGTACTTGTGAAAAAGAAAAACACGGCCCGCAGCGATTCCAGCGATGATTCCAAATACAAGTAAAAAAACGGAAAGGCTTATGACTGACGTACGTTCCAGAAAAATACAAGAAGAAAGCAAAGCAGCATAGACATATTTTTCCAAAATAATCACCTAATTCTTTTATAGTTCTTTTCTACATATAGTATACGAGATAAACGAACAGCAAAGGCATTCTGATTTTTTACAGTTTGGAAAAAACTAGGGTCAAACAAAAACGGCAGCGCACTCTCTCGATGCGTTGCCGTTCGTTCTTCTACTATTTATGCGATGGGGCAGACAGATTTTTCTGTCGTGGTGCCGACGATGATCGTGTTCGCATAGATTTTTTCGATGATTCCTGTGACTTCCTCACCGTAGCAATCGATTGTCGTGATCGTGTTGCCAATAACTAATTCCATCTATAATCATTCCCTCTCTGAAGCCATGCTACCATTGAAAGGGAAATCATTCTCTTCAAATATGTTTAGGAAAAAGAAATAATGTATAACCCGTTTTACTTGTTATTTTCTCAAGCTTGATTCGGCAGACGAGAAATTCCTAAAAATTTCACTGGATTCACGACTTATTCCGCCAATGATCGGCGAAATCGTTATAATGAACATAGTATACAGGAGAGTCCCTCCTTGAATCGAGGTGTTTTTGTGAAACCAAAGGACGAAAAGAAAGAATTAGTCATCAAAAAGCAGACCATTCCCTTACCTTTAAACGGGACACCATCACCGATGCTGGCTGAGCGGATCGCCGGCTATCCCGAAAATCGCCGCCGTCCAGTAAATAAAACCGTCTTTAGAAATGAGTATTTTCAATTGACCTATGATACAAGAAAACGGTCCATGGCGATTTCGTCAAGGGGCGATCTTGTCTATTCAGCGATTCCCTATGACACTGCGCGAAATTATATTCAGCGGGCATCAATCCAGTATTTGCTCCATCCAGAGGGAATTCGGCGCTACATCGAGCTGCACCAATCGACGATCGAAAAGTATTTGACGTTGAGTATTTTTCAAGTAACGGGGAACCGAGTATCGGAGACTTCCTTTGAGGTAAAGCAAGCCTACAAGGCGATCCTGCAAAATCCGTTATTGGAGATCCAAGTCGCGGGACGACTGATGCAGCACGATGAGACAGGACCATTATCGGCAAACCTGGCGGGGAAATTCCTCTTTAGTGAAAATGCCAAAACTGGGATCGCCGGGTATCTCTCGGAATATTTGAAATTTGTTGTCCAAGCAGCCAATTCGTTGCCTTTAATGATTGATGGCAAAGAAGTACAGTTCTTAGAGACGGGGGAAGAAAACCAGCAGTTGATCGATCAGGGATTGACGATCCATTCAGATATTGACTCGGCATTGTCCTTGTTGCCGCAGGAGGTGAAGCAGGGATTGGAGAACGCGCTGGTGGTGGCAGATTCTGCTTCAGTGGTCAATACCCAGCCGCTGTTACGCTCAGAATATGGCGAGGAATTGGCAAGGACGCGGGAAAATTACATCGCGCACAGTGTTCCACCCGATGAGGCGGAAAAATATTTCACCAATGTTCATTCCACGGAGAATCGAAATTTGATCAATGTAGTTTCTGATGCCCACGTGAAGGAGGGGCCGCTGCCTTTTACCAATCGGCATTTCAACATTATGGCGGGAGATATGTCGGATTCTCATCTCACGGAAGAAGAAATCAAAGGAATCTATCTTCTGGGAAATCACGATCTGACCGATGCATTGCCAGAGACGACCGATTTTACCGATGCGAAATGGCAAAAGTGGGAACCTTTTTTCAACTATGAGTGGTTCAAGGAGCTGCATCGGGAGCCGGATGAAGCATGGTATTTGCTGCCGACAGGGGATCACGATTTCTACGAAGCGGTGAAGTCAGAGATCGCTCCGCGTTTTCCGAAAATGACTGTGTTGAATAACGAGAGTCTTGTTTATGAAGGGGTTCGATATATTGGATTAACCCTTCCCGTCGCTCTAGTCCAACGAAAAAAGGAGCAGCAGCGCTTCATTCTGCGTACACTAAAAAACTTGTTGGACACAGACAAAGAGACGCCCACAGTGATCGTGAGTCATGCACCATTATTCAATGAATTGAGTCTGCTGCCAGAAACGAGTGACGCCTACAATAAGGAAAATACCTGCGGGGAACCAGAGATAGAGAAGCTATTCGCCCAATACAACATCATCGGCGCGATCCACGGGCATCACCATATTCCCGCGTCCTCACGCCGATTTAAGAAGACCGCGTTTGCGGGCAAACGATTGTTTGTCGTGTGTTCGATCTATTCGAAGGTGAATAAGGGGTTTGAATTAATGAGTTTGCTTCACGAAACAGAAATGAATAAATAGAAAACAAACTTCCTTGATTGAAGAGAGCCAGCTTCTATCAAGGAAGTTTTTTAGTGAAAAAGGTAAGCGATAAATATAAATTGAGTAAAAACCGGTAAAAAAACATTTGGAACGGGAATTCGCACTTTTTTTCGTCACTTTTTTAGAACTCAGAATTCCCTGAGTTGTATCGAAATCACAGAAATTAAGGATTGGTAATAAATGTGCTTTTTTAGCAGAAAAGACCGATTATCTATGGGAAAATGGTTAGAAGTGAAGACCGAACGTAGAGTAAACAGAATTTAGTAAAAGTTTATGCTTGAAAAAAGGATGTAAGAGAAGGTGGTATAAGATGAAGGACGTAAAGATTATTTTTTTTGATGTGGATGGTACATTGATTGATATGGAGAAAAAACAAATTTCAGAAAAGATGCTGGCAACTTTGAGAGCGCTTAAAGAACAGAATATTGTTCTTTGCATTGCGACGGGGAGGAGCCCAATCGCGCTGCCTCAGTTTGAAAATCTGACTTTTGATGCTTTTTTGACCTTTAACGGGTCTTATTGTTTTAACAAAAAAGAGAGTATTTATAAAAATCCGATTCCGCAAAAGGATGTGGCGCAAGTTGTTGAAAATGCGAAGGCGCTGAATCGTCCGGTAGCGATCGCTACGAGTGATAAAACCATTACGAATGGCGAAGATGTGGATTTAATTGATTATTTTGCATTCGCTCATCAACCGGTGATCGTATCAGAGGACTTTGATACGACGATACAGAAGGAAGAAATTTTTCAATTAATGCTAGGGGCTCGCAAAGAAGAGTATGCGGATGTAATGAAGCATGCGACGGCTTCGAAGATTACGGCTTGGTGGGATCGTGCGGTGGATATCATCCCAACTAGCAGCGGTAAGGGTACTGGGATCAAGGAAATGCTGGATTATTATGGCTTTGATAGCGATCAAGCGATTGCATTTGGCGATGGGAATAATGACATTGAGATGCTTGAAGCCGTTGGCTGGGGCTTGGCCATGGACAATGCGTCTGAGGATTTGAAAGAAATCGCGGATGAAGTCATCGGACATGTGGCCGAAGAAGGCATCTACCATTATTGCTTAGAAAATGGCTTGATTGAGGACGATCAGTTCGGATAAATTGACGAAAGCGAAGTGACTTTTTATGGGGGACATACTTTGTGAAGAAAGCGTGCTATTGCGGTTTGATCATTCTACTTCGCTACGAACCTATAAAGAGAGCATGGAGAAATTGAAGAGCTTCGGCGATGACAGTTCACTCTTTCATTCCGGGGAAGATTTAGTAATAGTTGAAAGACCTTGCCGCTTACGTATGGAGCGGCAAGGTGTTTTTGGTTAATCATCTGTAGACTGTTTCTTAATCTTATCGCATACGTATTTTGTGAGAACCGGCTTTTTCCCAAAAAGAAGGCTGCTATGAGAAAATTAAACGAAACTCATGCTAAAGCAGGTGGCTGGCTAAGTCAATTAAGGGGGTAGTCGTTTCCATTTACAAACGTCGAAAAGCCTTATAGGGACGGCCAACCTTGGTATAAACAGTCTCTGCTTTTAATTGTTTCGTTTGTTCCAAATGACTGATGTATTTTCGTACTGACACGTGGGACAGGCCGCATTGATCCGCTAACTCTTGGATCGTAAAGGGCTGATGGATGTCATGAATGACCGTCAAAATATGAGTTAGCGTATCTACAGACAAGCCTTTTTCCAAGTCATCGGAAGGGGCGGGTGCTGCTTGTTTGAAGAGTGAGTCAAGGGTCGCTTGATCGACCTCGATGCCTTCGAGGCGCTGCTTTTTTTCTTGGAACAAGGCGATACTTTTTTTAAATCGTTCAAACGTGAAGGGTTTGATCAAATAGTCGATAACGCCAAGGTGCAGTCCTTCCTTGACGCTGGGCGCTTCGTTGGCTGCGGTGATCAAAATGACTTCATGGTTCGTTTGGTTCATCCGCAGTTTTCTCAAGATATCCAACCCGTTGCCATCCTTTAAATGAATATCTAGTAAGATCAGCGCGATTGTTTTTTCTGCTAACAAATTTTCCGCATCTTCGACTGTTGCGGCGGAGTAGAGGGCTTGAAAGAGCCCCATTTTTTCTAAATAGCTGCGATGGATGAATTCCACCATCGGATCGTCTTCGATAATCAGCACGTTCATGTCGATTCTCCTTATTCTTGATACGTCGTTTCTAAGCAAATGGAAAGGGTTTGTTCGTTTGTCACCAGTTGAAATGTTCCTTGCGCATCTTCAATGAGCTGCGAGAAATAATTCTCGGTGAAGACAGACTCGAGGGTCCGTACATCGGCTTCTTTCAATTGAATATGATAACAGGTTTTCAGACGTTGTTCACGATAATCGATCGCCATGATGATCTCGTCAGGTAAATGACGCAGCAGGAGCGCGTGATGGATGTAGCGATAGACGTTGATCAAATGTGTCGTTTGCTCCTGATTTGCGGTATTCGGGATTTCCGGCGAGATTTCAATTAAAAGCTGGGTCTTTCGTTCCGCAAATTTTTCCCGTTCTCCAATGAAGAAACCGGCAATTACTGGATTTCTTACCAGAAGGGAAAGACGATGAGAAAATTCCTTCTCAGGCTTCAAAATATCGTTCAAATAAATCTTCAGTTCGTCATAGCTTTCCAAATCCACTAAGCCGTAAATGACATGGAGCTTATTCATAAACTCATGAGATTGGCTTTGCAGGGCGGAAGCGTAAGCTGTCGTATTCGCCAATTGGTCCGTTACAAATAACGATTCCGTCGCGTTTCGTAAGAAGAGGATCGAACCGACCCGCTTTTTATGAACAGAGATCGGAGCGACTGAAAACAGATAATCCTGCCCGTTTTGGCGATAGAGCTGCTGTACGGAGCGGTTGAAGTCGATTTGTTCTTTATCCAATAGAAGCTGATCAATCGTTTTACCCGTCAAGGAATCCGCCGACCCGCTCAATTTATGATACATCTCGTTAGCAGCGATATTTGCTAAATTGATGGTATCGTCGGTATCGATGACGACCACCACGTCTTTGGTCTCGTCGAGCATCGCATTTCGTTCCGTCAGCAGACGAGAGATCTCTTTTGGCTCCAAATTCAGCAGTTGCTTCTTCAAGTAATACGCGACGATCGATGCAACGATCAATCCGACGCCGATGCTGACCAGCAGTGCGATCGTGTATTGCTGGCGTGAATTTTCGACTAATTGAGTCAAGGAATCGAGTTTGATCCCCAGAGCAATCACGCCGATCTGTTGGTCGTTCTCAAAAACAGGCACAAAGCCTCGCAACGATCTGCCTAAGGTGCCTTCACTTATCGAGACATGGGATTTTCCATGAAGCGCCTTTGCTTCATCCCCGCCTTCAAAATGTTTGCCGATCTTCGTTTCATCTGGGTGGGTCAATCGAATCCCCTTCATATCCATCAGTACGATAAAGTCCATCTGATGGATCTTGGCGACCTCTAAAGTGTAGGTCTCCGTTTTTTCGGAAAAGGCATTCTTCTGTAATGTTTGCCGAACAGAAGGTTCTAAAGCCAATTGCTTGCCGACAGACAGCAGTAGTTCTTCTTCTCTTTTTTGAACGATCTTCGCGTCCTGGTATAAAATCACACTATAAAGTACGGTGTTGGTCACTAGGAGCGTGGCGATAAAAATAATGGATAGCAAAGCCCACAGGCGTAGTCCTTTCTTCATTGTTTGTTCCTCCGAAATAAGTATAGCATGGGAGTTCTTTCGTCGTTCGCTTAAATTAATTGAGTTACTTAAATAAGTTGAATAATCTATCGAAGGCGTTGAAAACCGATTATGCTGAAAGCGGAAACAAATGAGGAGGAGAAACAATCATGGAAAAAAATGTTCAAAAGCCCAGTGTGAATCTGACCCATCCGAAGTCGAACGAGAAGGCGCACTCTTTTCTCGAAAAGTGGATGGACGTTAAAGTAGGGTCTGTCCCGCTGCCGGTATACGTCGTGCTTTCAGCAGTGATCTTCGTGACGGGGATGGCGCAGCAGCTGCCGATAAATATGCTGGGGGGCTTCGCAGTCATTTTAACAATGGGATGGTTATTAGGGACGATCGGTGGAAATCTGCCCTTTGTCAAAAACTTTGGTGGACCGGCAATTTTATCTCTTTTAGTTCCGTCGATCTTGGTATTTTTCAATTTGGTCAACCAAAACGTATTAGCTTCTGCGAACATCTTAATGAAGGAAGCCAACTTTTTGTATTTCTACATTGCTTGTCTTGTTTGCGGCAGTATTTTGGGAATGAACCGCAAGATGCTGGTACAGGGCTTGATGCGAATGATCGTACCTATGATGGTAGGGATGATCTTTGCGATGGGTGTTGGGACGCTTGTGGGAGTGCTGGTCGGGTTTGATTGGCAGCACGCTTTGTTCTACATCGTTACACCCGTTCTTGCCGGAGGAATCGGGGAAGGCATCTTGCCGCTATCGATCGGATACAGCGCAATCACTGGAGTCGGAAGTGAGCAATTAGTGGCGCAATTGATTCCGGCAACGATCATTGGTAATTTCTTCGCGATCATGTGTTCCGCGCTGCTGTCGCGCTTTGGCGAAAAACGTCCAGAATTTTCTGGTCAAGGACAGCTAGTCAAAGTTGGCGACACTGATGATATGGCGGATGCATTAAAAGAAGACAATTCACCGATCGATGTCAAATTAATGGGGGCTGGCGTATTGACGGCGTGTACCTTGTTTATCGCCGGCGGCTTGCTGCAGCATTTTACCGGATTTCCTGGACCTGTATTGATGATCGTATTGGCCTCTTTGTTGAAATATTTGAACGTTGTGCCAAATGAAACCCAACGCGGCTCAAAACAATTGTACAAATTTATTTCTGGAAATTTCACGTTCCCATTAATGGCTGGATTGGGCCTGCTGTATATCCCATTGAAAGATGTGATCGGCACGCTTAGCTGGCAATATTTCATCGTGGTGATCAGTGTCGTCTTCACGATCATCGTGACCGGCTTCTTCATTTCACGCTTTATGAACATGAATCCTGTGGAAGCAGCGATTATCTCTGCCTGCCAAAGCGGCATGGGGGGAACCGGTGACGTGGCGATTTTAAGTACTGCGGATCGTATGAACCTGATGCCATTTGCGCAAGTAGCGACACGCCTAGGCGGAGCCATCACCGTGATCGTGATGACCGGTGTCTTACGAATGATCTTTTAAGAAAGCTCGAAAAATAAACACAGTAATATTAAACTGAAGAAGGATTTCAGTTCCTCTTTTCGCAGGATCATTAGCGTTGTGGGGACAAAGACATCAACCAGAACAAGGGCAGAAAAGTATAGAGGAATGACATACGGCCTGAAAATCAAAGTTATTTTTCTGGATAGAAAAATAAATACATTAAACTGAAGAAGGAGCAATTCAAATGAAAAAGGATGTAAAAGAGTTGGCATTAGAACAAGCAAAACAAAACGGCGGTAAATTGGAAGTTGTATCGAAGGTTACGATCAATGATCGTGAGGATTTGAGTATTGCGTATACGCCAGGTGTGGCGGCAGTTTCTTCGGCTATTGCGGAAGACAAAAAATTGGCGTACGAATTGACAACGAAAAAAAACACGGTTGCTGTGATCAGCGATGGTTCAGCAGTTTTGGGATTAGGCAATATCGGGCCAGAAGCAGCAATGCCAGTCATGGAGGGGAAGGCAGCGTTATTTAAACGGTTTGCTGGAGTAGATTCGATCCCCTTGGTCTTGGACACTCAAGATACCGAGGAGATCATCCAGATCGTCAAAGCGCTGGCACCGACGTTTGGCGGGGTGAATTTAGAAGATATCAGTGCGCCGCGCTGTTTTGAGATCGAACAGCGTTTGATTGAAGAATGTGACATTCCGATTTTCCATGACGACCAGCATGGGACGGCGATCGTTGTCTTATCTGCGTTATTCAATAGTTTAAAATTGATTGGAAAAACGATCGAGGAAGTAAAAATCGTTGTCAATGGCGGCGGTTCTGCGGGACTCTCTGTGACGAGAAAATTCTTAGCAGCAGGCGCAAAAAATGTAACAGTGGTAGACAAGCACGGCATACTAAACGCAGATGATGCGGCAGAATTGCCAGAGCACCATGCGGAAATCGCCAAAGTCACGAACCCAGCCCATGCCTCTGGAACATTGCAGGATGCTTTAGTGGACGCAGATGTTTTTGTCGGCGTGTCAGCCCCTGGCGTGTTAAAATCAGAATGGATCAAGACCATGGCAGAAAAACCCGTGATCTTCGCGATGGCAAACCCGACACCGGAAATCTTCCCTGATGAAGCATTGGAGGCAGGGGCTTATATCGTAGGAACAGGCCGTAGTGATTTTCCAAATCAAATCAATAATGTACTGGCCTTTCCAGGTATCTTCCGCGGCGCGCTGGATGCCAGAGCACGAAAAATCACTGTTGAGATGCAGATTGCAGCGGCGAAGGGGATCGCCAGTTTGATCTCTGAAGATGAATTGACGACGACCAACATCATTCCTGATCCATTCCAAGAAGGCGTCGCAAAAGTAGTAGCGAAATCAGTCAGCGATGCGGTGTATGAAACAGCAACCGTTTAACGAATAAAAACGTACTTCCCGGTTGAGGCAAGTACGTTTTTTTACTTACTGCAAGGGAAAGCGGTCAATTCTTTGTGTGTTTGAAAACAAAGTTGACGTAGGAAAATTGTTAAAAGCGAAAAGGCATTAATCAAGCCAGCATCTGATTCCAAGGGTGACGAAGATCATAGGCAAATCACATTGTTCGGCTAATTCAATCAACTATTTAATAGAAAAACGCAAAAGCAATCAAATCACCAACTAGATTGCTTTTTTGTCGTTCCCGGAATAATTCCACTAAGCAGATTAATTCCCTAAAAAAATAACTCGTGGTAGGGTAATTTTATCAAGTGATAAGTGGAGGTCTTTTTTATGTTTTTAGCAATCAATGAAATCAAACATTCGAAGCTGCGTTACACCTTAGTGATGGGCGTCATGTTTCTGATTGCCTATTTGGTGTTCTTTTTGACGGGACTGGCTTACGGGCTGGCGCAGGACAATCGGACGGCAGTAGACAAGTGGGATGCAGATTCTATTCTGCTGACAGAGGAAGCAAATAACAATTTAAACATGTCTATGATCCCGTTAAAAACCTTTGACGACGTGAAGGCGGATGAGAAAGCGTATCTTGCCCAGACAGCGGGTGTCATAAAGGGCGACAACGGAGAAAAAATTGATGTCAGCTTTTTTGGGATCGATAAGGACCAATTTATCGCGCCGAAGCTGAGCAGCGGGAAGATGTTCTCGACTGACGATGAAGCGGTGGCGGACATTTCCTTGAAGGATGAATACGATCTGAAGCTCGGTGAAACGGTCAAAATGGCCGGTAATGACAAAACATTGACGATCGTTGGTTTTACAGATAACGCAAAATTCAACGTCGCACCTGTATTGTACACGACGATCGGCGCGTATCAGGAAATTCGTTTTGAGACACAGGGAACGAATGAGAATACTCGGATCAACGCGATCATTACGCGTGGAACGGTCGATTCGGTTCCTGATGATCTGGACAAGACCAGCATCAGCAGTTTTATCAATGATCTGCCGGGCTACAGTGCACAAGTATTGACCTTCGGATTTATGATCGGGTTCTTGATCGTCATCGCGGCGATCGTGATCGGGATCTTCATTTATGTATTGACGATGCAAAAAGCGGAGATTTTCGGCGTCATGAAGGCACAAGGAATCTCAAGCCGCTACATTTCAAATTCCGTGATCGCTCAAACCTTCTTGCTGGCGACTGTCGGTGTCGTGGTCGGTTTGGCGGCGACGCTAGGAACAGCGCTGGTACTACCAGACGCGGTGCCGTTTCAAGTGAACATGCTGTTTTTCGGCGGAATCAGTCTATTGATGATTCTGGTGGCGTTGATCGGAGCGTTCTTCTCCGTTCGAACGATCGTGAAGATTGATCCATTGAAAGCAATCGGATAAGGGGGAGAAACCATGAGTGCAATTGAATTTAAACAAGTAGAGAAAACATTTAAAGATGGTGATTCGACGATCGAAGCCTTGAAGGAAACGAATTTCTCCGTGGAAAAGGGAGAATTTGTCGCAATTATTGGTCCCTCCGGTTCGGGGAAGAGCACCTTTTTGACCATCGCCGGCGGTCTGCAATCGCCTTCGGAAGGGGAAGTCTTGATCAATGACGAAGACTTCAGTAAGAAGAAGGAAAAGGATCGGGCAAAATTGCGGTTCAAAGAAATCGGCTTTATTTTGCAGGCATCCAATCTAGTGCCATTTCTGACCGTCAAAAAGCAATTGAAGTTGGTGGATAAGGTCAGCAAAAACGACAACACGCAAGTTGCGGAGAAATTATTTGACCAACTGGGAATCGCGAGTCTAGAGAACAAATACCCGGAAGAACTTTCTGGTGGGGAACGTCAGCGGGTCGCGATCGCTCGCGCCTTGTATCACGATCCGACGATCATTCTTGCGGATGAACCTACCGCCAGTCTGGATTCTGAAAAAGCCTATGAAGTCGTTAAGATTTTAGCGAAGGAAACGAAAGAAAAGAAGAAGGCGACGATCATGGTGACTCACGACACTCGCTTAGTAAAATTTTGCGACCGCGTGTTAGAAATGAAGGACGGCATGCTGAAGGAAAAGGAACTTTCTGAAGACGACGCCCACCCGGATAGCGTATAATAACTGTACAAAAGAAGAGCGAGGCGATTCAATGTACGAAGAGATTTTGGATATTGCAGAAGATTTGTTCATGAGACAAGGGTACAACGACACCTCCACACGGCAAATTGCAAAAATCTTAAACATCACCCAACCAAACATATACTATCATTTTAAAAATAAAGAAGAGATCTACTTTCAAGTAATGAAACGCTTATCAACAGAAGTAGGGAAGAACCTTTCTGACCTATCGAAAAAAGCGGGGAGCTTTGAAGCGCGGGTCACGGCAATGGTCTTTTACTTGCAGGAGCGACACCCGTTCAGCTTATTCATGATGATGCATGACATCCAGCATACGCTAAATCCTGAAATCGCGAAGCAGCTCTTTTCTTTTTGGCAGGAGTCGTATAAGCGCCCGTTTCTCGACCTGTTCAATCAGGAACCAAAAATTCGTACGTCTGTCGAACCCGAGGTTGCGGTGCGTCAGCTATTCATATTGATCTCGGCAAATTTAGAATCGCCAGAGGCCGTACAAAAGGAAAATATGGAAAAATCCATCCAGCTTTTCTTCTACGGAGTCTTGGACAACTAAAAAAATCCCACTATCTTGAAAGGATAGTGGGATTTTTGCTTAGGCCAATACGGCTGCGATCATGTCAGGCAATTCTTTTTTCATGACACGTTTTGTTGAGAGTGCATCAGTATAAGTGACCGATTGATCCGCTGCGACCGTTGCTAATAATTGACGGTCTTTTTTTGGCGGGTTGTAGAAAACTTCGATCGCTTTGTCAGCTTCTGACCATTCAGCAGAGTAATTCGTTTTTGTTTTCAAGGCTTGGTTCAATGCCTCTGCTTGTTCTGCTGTTACGCCGTTGCTTTCTGGTGCTTTAGCAACATCTGCCATGATGTCTTGGGCAAGTTCTGCCGCTTTGTCTGTCTCAACGCTGGTATGGGCCGCTTTTTTGAAGCTTTCTGACCACAGGTTGTACAGGCTGTTTGTCAATTGATTCAAGGTATTGGTTTGCGGATTTTTAATGTGAGCTTCCACCAATTCTCTGAAGGAATGATCCTGCTCTCCACTTTGGATGTGGCGAGTTTCGCCATCCGGTGTCTTTTCGTCAAAATGGATTTGATGCGTGTTGACTTTGTCAAAATAAATCTTCACGTCGCTGTGGATATGATCCGCAAGTGTTTCTTCTACTTGAGCGAAGGTTTTGCTGATTTGTTTGTTGCGTAGCTTGATTGATTTTTTGATACTTTTTAAATTCACGAGTATAATTCAGTCGCTTTCTTTTAAGAGTTGTTCTAATCCGATAGTATTATAGCATATTTCGTAAGAAGTGCAGTAATAATGCAAAAAAAGACGGAGATTTCTCTCCGTCGGGTCTCATTTTAACGTAAATCTTTGAGAAATTCTGTTTTTCCCGGGTCGATCTCGTCCTTCATTTTAATGATTCGTGCAGGCGTTCCTGCAACGACTGCGCCAGCAGGGACATCTTTTGTTACGATCGCACCTGCGGCAACGACCGCGTCTTTTCCAATGTGGACGCCTTCTAAGATGACGGCATTGGCGCCTACTAATACATTGTCTTCCACAACCACAGGAGAGGCACTAGGCGGCTCAAGAACACCAGCCAAGACGGCGCCGGCGCCGATATGAGCGTGGTTTCCGACCGTCGCACGAGCACCTAAGATCGCACCCATGTCGATCATCGTGCTATCACCGATCGATGCACCGATGTTGATGATGGCGCCCATCATGATAACCGCCTTGTCACCGATGGCTACACGGTCGCGAATCAAGGCGCCGGGTTCGATCCGTGCATTGACGGAGGAGATATCCAGCATCGGGATCGCTGAGTTGCGGCGGTCATTTTCAAGGTGGACCTCGGTAATGTGTTGTTTTTGTTCTGTCAATACTTCTTGTACTGCCTGACTTTCACCAATCAAGATCCATGTTTTTTCTTGTCCGAAAAACTGTACCTTTTCTTTGGTGATGCCCGTCAAATCGCCTTGTACGTAGGCTTTGACAGGGGTCATTTTTTCGGCATTTTTAATGTATTTTGCAATTTCATAAGGATCAGTCAAAGTCATAAATTTACTCCTGTCTACTTATCTAATTAAAATTCCGTTCTATTTTTCATCGATCAGTTTTTCCATATCGTATAAACCGGTCGTTTTGTTGCTGATGTATTTAGCTGCTTTTACGGCACCGCTGGCGAAAACATTGCGGGACAAAGCCAAATGATTCAGTTCGATGACTTCGTCTGGACCTGCGTAGATCACAGTGTGCTCGCCGGGGATAGTCCCGCCGCGTACCGCGTGGATACCCAACTCAGATAAGGGGTTCTCCAGATCATTTCCGTGGCGCCCATAAATATACGTCTTCTTTTCTTCAACGGCATCATTAACGGCATCCGCAAGTAAAAGGGCGGTCCCGCTAGGTGAATCTTTTTTCTGATTGTGGTGCTTTTCCACGATCTCGATATTAAAATCTTCTTCTAAAACAGGCGTGATCTCGCGGATCGCTTTTGCTAGAAGATTGATACCCAGGGACATATTTGCTGAGAAGAAGACCGCCGTTTCTTCGGCAGTTCGTTGGATCTGTTCGTGGATCTCGTCAGTCAAGCCGGTCGTTGCTACGACTACTGGGATCTTTTTGTCTCCGCAATACTCCAGAACAGCGGGAACAGCAGAGTAATGGGAAAAATCAATGACGACGTCAGCGTTTGTCTGGCAGTCTTCGATGGAGCGATAGGTAGGAAAGTCTGCTTCAAAGGCTTCACGATCAACGCCGGCTACGACGCGCATCTCAGGTTGTTCCGCGATCATCGTTTGCAGGACTTGTCCCATGCGCCCATTCGCACCGCTTAAAAGGATGTCGATCATTCTGCTACCTCCAACCCGTAGGCAGTCATTTCTTTTTTCAATCCTTCAACGGTCTCGGCTTTTGCCGGAGACAAGGGAAGCCGGAAGTGTACGTCGATTTTCCCTAAAAGACCAACCGCTGTTTTAACCGGGATAGGGTTCACTTCGCAGAAGATCGCATGGATCAACGGGATTTGAGCAAGCTGTAATTCTTTTGCTAAAGAGAAATCTCCTTCCAACGTGGCTTTTGTCAGCTCGTGGGTCTGTTTTGGCGCGATGTTTGCGATCGTTGAAATCGAGCCACTGCCGCCTAAGGCCATGATCGGCAAGACTTGATCGTCGTTTCCAGAATAGATCGCAAACTCCTCCGGCATGATCTGAGCGATCTCTGCGATTTGCGAAATGTTGCCGCTGGCTTCTTTGATCGCCACCACATTCGGGATCTCGCTCAAGCGTTTGACCATTTGCGGGGCAATATTCATATTCGTACGTGAAGCCACAGAATATAAAATAATCGGCAATTCCACGTTTTCTGCGATTTTTTGGTAGTGAAGAAACAGACCTTCATCTGAAGCTTTATTATAGTAAGGAGTCACGATCAATAGGGCATCGGCACCTACTTTTTCAGCGCCTGTTGACAATTCGATGGCATGCTGTGTGTCATTTACACCTGTGCCTGCAATCACCGGGACGCGTCCATTCACCTTATTGACGACGGCCTCGATCACAGCGATATGTTCGTCATTGGCTAATGTGGAGGCTTCACCAGTCGTTCCGCAAGCGATGATCGCATCGGTACCTTCGCTGATCTGCCACTCAACAAGTTCCTCTAACTTCTTGTAATCAACAGCACCATCGGCTTTCATGGGTGTAACTAAAGCGACACCAGATCCTTCAAATATTCTCAAGAGAAACAACTCCTTCATTGTTTTTTTCAAAGATCTTGTAAAAAATCTTTAATAGTAGGATTATATCTCAATTATGAGTGAAAGCCAACGGAAATCTCATGGAATTTTTAATCAGGAATAGTCAGAGAAATTTAGTGTAGGAAGCGCAGTCTTCTTTCTATAGAAGGTTTTTTGTTTTTGAAAAATCTAAAAACCTTATCATTTCCTTATAGTTGTCTTTCATACTGGAAGTAGAACGAGGAGGAAACCCACATGAACGAATGGATTGTTACTACGAACCAGTTAACGAAAACCTATCACGGTCAAAAGGCCGTAAACAACTTATCATTAAAGATCCCTAAAAATAAAGCCTACGGATTGCTTGGTGCGAATGGTGCCGGAAAATCAACGACATTAAAGATGCTCGCCGGACTGATCCAACCGTCTGAAGGAGAAATTCTCTATCAGAATAAGCCTTGGCAGCGAAAAGACTTGTCAGAGATCGGCGCCTTGATCGAGCGGCCGCCGTTGTATGGAAATTTGACAGCTCGCGAAAATCTATTGGTACGCACCACGACTTTAGGGTTGTCTGAAAGGCGAATCGACGAGGTCTTGGCTATCGTTGATCTACAGAATACTGGTAAGAAAAAAGCCCGTCAGTTTTCTATGGGGATGAAGCAGCGGCTAGGATTGGCGCTAGCATTATTGAATGAACCGAAATTATTGATCTTAGATGAGCCGACGAATGGCTTAGATCCTTTAGGGATTCACTCTTTTCGCGAACTGATCCGATCGTTTCCTGCCCAAGGAATCTCGGTGATTCTTTCCAGTCACATTTTATCAGAGGTCGAGCATACTGTGGATACGATCGGGATCATCGCCAACGGTCAATTAGGGTATCAAGGGGATCTGCCGGAAAACAGTGTGGCGTTAGAAGCACTCTTCATGAAGGTGGCGAAGGAAAATCAGACGGAAGGGGCGAGCTGGGATGAGTAAGATCATTCGAGGGGAAATGCTAAAGGGCAAACGCAGCTTTGGCAGAAAGAGCTTGATTTTGTTCCCATTATTAGTAAGCGGGATGGCTATTTTTTTAATGGGAGGAGAATTGACGCAGATCGGTGCCTATAACTGGTGGTACATGTTGCTGCTGCCGATGGTAGTAGGACTTGTTTGTACAAATCTGGTGGATGCGGATAAGCGCTTGGGTTTTTATAATTGCAACGTACTTCCTATTTCTCCAGCAAAAATGTGGCACGGAAAAATCTGGACAGGGCTGCTTTACTTGGCTTTTTCAAATGCGGTCGTTTTTGGTTTGACGACGCTTTCGGGTCTGTTGTTTCCATCGCAATACCCACTTTGGCGCGGTCTCGTTGCGGGCATCGTTTTAACCGTCACGTGGGCGTGGCAAATTCCTTTAGGGCTTTATTTGGCTACGCGGTTTCATTCGGTCGTTACATTTCTAAGCATTCTCTTTTTGAATATATTCTGTTCCAGTCAATCGATTGCGGGAGGCGCCTTTTGGTACGTGCCCTTTGCGATCGCGCCAAGACTGATGGCGCCAATCATTCATATCAATCCGAATGGCGTGCCATTAGAAGCTGGAAGTCCGTTGTATGACGCAGGAGTGGTCTTACCAGGCCTGATACTCACGTTGCTGTTCTTGCTCGCCAGCAGCTTTCTCTCGACGCGCTGGTTCAGTAAGGGAGGTCGTTATCGTGAAACGATTTAGACGTGTGTTGCTGGGGGATATTCTAAAAATAAGGCAAACGCCTTTTTTTCTTTTGCATGTCGCCTTGCCGTTAGTGGGCATCGGTGTTTTCGCCGCGTATCAATGGATGACGAACACGCACTCCCAGCTGCTCCTGATCAATTATTTTCAAGTACTAAGTCTCGTGTACCCGATTCTTGCGGCATGGATGACCACTCTTATTGTTGATCAAGAAAGCGAAGCAGGAGACAGTTTCTTCTTATTAAGTGCAGTATCCCGCTGGCGAGTACTGACTTCAAAGGTTGGGATACTTTTAGTTAGCGGTCTGTTTGCTTGCCTGCTGGCAGGCTTCGGGTACCATCTGGTCGTTCAATTTCGCGAAGACTACGCGTTATCCAGTCTGTTCATTCTTTTTCTAGTGGGCATCGTCTGGTGCAGTGCCTTGTTTCTTTACTTTTTCCATTTATTTCTGGGCCTTTCCTTTGGTCGAAACGTCAATTTCGCGGTTGCAGCCGTCGAGTTGCTGTTGTCCGCACTGTTGCTTACCGGTTTGGGAGAAACGATCTGGTTTTTCTTCCCGTGTGCGTGGGGCGTTCGTTCGATCCCTTTAGCAGCCGCGTATTTGAGAGGAGCGACAGCCACGAGCTTTGGTACGGTACACGTGGTATTGGTCTGTCTGGTTCTGCTGACAGTATTCATGCTGGGTGGGTTATTCCTTTGGTTTCAAAAATGGGAAGGGCGATCAAGTGAGGAGTAAGACCCTTGTTGGATGAGCGATTTCAACGTATGATTGAAGAAAAGGGGTGAGGTTATGGCAATGATTTTCGCTATTGATGACGATGAGGGCATCTTGGCATTTATTAAAACAGCATTGACACGAGAAGGTCATCAGGTAGAAACATTCACCACCACCCGAGAAGTGACGGCGGAAAAAGCCGCATTTGCGGATTTGATCCTGTTAGATGTCATGATGCCGGATCAGGACGGCTTTGATTACTGCCGAAGCATTCGCGACCTTGTAGATTGCCCGATTCTATTTGTTACAGCAAAAACAGAAGAGAAGGCTTTGTTGCAAGGACTTGGAGTCGGAGGAGATGACTACATCCGCAAGCCCTTCTCCCTAGCGGAGTTGCGTGGGCGTGTATCTGCCCACCTGCGCCGAGAATCTCGCGGACACACGCATCGCATACGCGTTGGGGAAATTTCTTTAGATATTTCCAGCAAGAAAATTTATTATGGCAGCGAGGAGATGTTGCTGACAAAATCAGAATATTTGATCTCCGCCCAGTTGATCACGTCTGCGGGTCAAGTATTTTCAAAGGGGCAATTGTACGAAGCTGTATTTGGCTTTGATGGACGTTCTGAGGAAAGCGTGATCGTTGAACACATCAAGAATATTCGGGGAAAGCTAAAGAAATACTCAGCAAATGACCCGATCGAAACGGTTTGGGGGATTGGGTATCGATGGCGAAAATAAAAACAATCAGTCTGACTGGGTATGTGACACGCCTCTTGGCAGCTGCTTTTTCAGGCGTCGTCGTCGTTTTGATGTTGGCATTGCTTCTTTTTCAAGTCTTGATTTCTACGGAAAAGATCGCGCCGGCAAATGCAGGAGAGATCCATGCGCGAGAGGAGATGAAGCGGATTGAAGAGAATCAGGTCTTTCCGGCTAAATTGTCACCGTCATTTTATCAGTATGTTTATTTTACCAAAGAAGGGAAGGTGCACGCGGCTTCTTTAGCAGGCGAGCCTTTAGAGAAAACACTTGCTCAGTACAAGGATAAGACCGACAGCTATTCTACAGGAGCGTATGTGACGTTGGCTGATGGCAGTTATGCGTTATTTTCATGGAATTATAAAGCACAGTTTACCAATCCGACATTGAGAAAGCTGTTTCCGAATTTTGAAAGTTTCTTTCTGATTGCGATCGTGCTCGCGCTGCTGCTTTTCTTTCTTCTGTTTACCAAAAAAGTCAGTAAGCAATTAAAGGAAAAATTGCTGCTGGTGGAACAGGCGAGCCAACAAATCACCCAAAAGGACCTTGATTCTGTGATCGGCACCACTTCGGGCATCCGGGAATTCAATGAAGTGCTGCATTCAATGGAAGAAATGCGCGGTGCCTTGAAAGACTCCCTCGTCCAACAATGGCAGACAGAGCAGCAGCGAAAAAAAGAGATCGCGGCGCTGACTCATGATATTAAAACACCACTGACCATCATCAATGGCAACGCCGAGCTGTTGATGGAAGAAGAACTTGCCGAAGAACAGCAGCAGCTTGTCCAGCATATCTATGATTCAGGAAAAAAAACCAAGCAATACCTCGATTTGCTGCAACAGGTTTCAACTTTTGATGTGGTTCAAGAGGAAAAGAGTCCTCTTTCCGTCACGACCATTTTAGAGGAAGTGAGGCAGACATTTACACCTCTGGCTAAGAAAAAAGGGATCGAATTGGCGATTGGGCCTTCGCCACAAGGGACTGCTATCAATGCGGCCCCTGTCATGCTGATGCGCGCATTGGGAAACCTTTTGGAAAATGCGATTCGATATACTGATTCGGGAAAAGTGACGGTAGAAACGGTGCACGACGAAAAAAGCATAAGATTTGTGATTGAAGATCATGGTCCAGGATTCTCGCCAGAGGCCCTTTTACATGGGAAGGAAATGTTTTGGCAGGAGGATCAAAGCCGGACAACAGGCAGCAATTACGGCATTGGACTAGCCATCGTTGAACGTATTGCCAACTATCACGAGGGGCAAGTAATCGTAGAAAACACCACTGTTGGAGGGAAGGTTACGCTCATCCTATCTAATGAAGAAACACTTAGACCTTGAAAGAAGTTAAAGGCACACAGGCTGCGTGTTCCTTTGGCTTTTTTTGTGAGTAAATGAAAGAAAACGAAATTTTTTCATTTAGTTTCAGAATTTTAAAAACAAATGAATGACCTATCAGACAATCTGTACTATAATATGAGAAACTATCAATGGATTTCTAATCAAATAAGCATTATTCTAAGAATTTTTATGGAAATGAGTGAGACGATGATCGAAACGGAAGTCAAAGAATTAGAAGAATTAGTCACGACGATGCGCCGTGAGCTGCACCAAATCCCTGAATTGGGACTAGAGGAGACGCGCACGGCTGCTTATATTCGCGAGAAGCTGGCGGCTTTTGGTGTGACAGAGACCTATGAAGTAATCGAAACAGGAACGATCGCCGTCTTAAGAGGAAGCAAACCGGGAAAAACGATCGCCTTTCGTTCGGATATCGACGCGTTGCCAGTGGAGGAGCAGACCGGCTATGCGTTTGCATCCAAGACTCCGGGAAAAATGCACGCCTGTGGTCATGACGGCCATATGTCGACTTTACTAGGATTCATTGCCTATTTGCATAAGCATCCTGAAACGATCCAAGGAACACTAGTCTTTGTGTTCCAGCCAGCCGAAGAAGGACCTGGCGGGGCAGAATTGATCATGAAAGCGGGGATTCTTCAAAAACTTGGCGTGGAGGAAATCGTCGGCTTGCACGTATTTCCGGATCTGCCTGCTGGGAAAATTTCCTGCCGACCTGGACCGATGATGGCGCGGAATGCAGAAGTCACCATCACGATCAAAGGGGTCAGCACCCATGGCGCACAGCCGCAGCTAGGCGAAGATGCTATCGTCGCTGCCGGCGGTGTGATCTCTGGATTGAACAGTATTTTGGCGCGAAATATCGGTCCGCTGGATAACGTGGTTTTGACCTTTGGGACGATCCATGGCGGCGAAGCGATGAATATCGTGGCGAAGGAAGTTGTTTTACATGGGACGATGCGGGCATTTGATGACAAGGTCTACGATGAAGTCGTTCGACGGACAACATTATTAGCTAGTGAAATCGCGAAGGGCTACGGGTGTGAAGCCGTAGTGGACTTTAACCACATGTATCGCGTCGTCGACAATGACCCGAAGATGGTAGAGACGCTGGAGAAAGTCGCAGCGGACTATTATGTGGAGACACCGCCTTATTTGATCGCGGAGGATTTTTCGATGTATCAGCAGGAAATTCCCGGAATGTTTTTCTTTTTAGGCATTCGTGATGAAGCAAAGGGCTACACGCATCCGCTGCATAGCGGACAGATGAAATTTGATGAATTGAATCTCTTATTAGGGATTCAGACCTATGTCAACTTGATCGCTGGATTAAATGAACATTAATTAAGGGGGCTTATAATGGACTTTGAAACAAAAAACGGACACTTGATGTGGGATGGCTGTGACACGGTCGCTCTGGCACAAGAATTTGGCACACCACTTTATGTTTTTTCACAAACGATGATCGAAGAGAAATGCCAGGAGTTGCAGCGAGATTTTGTTGAAAAATACGACAACGTGCGGGTAGCCTTTGCCAGCAAAGCCTTTTCGACGTTGGCGATGCTGAAAATCATCGAGAAGCAAGGCTTTTCGTTGGATGTCGTTTCTGATGGCGAGCTTTATACCGCTGTCAAAGCTGAGTTTCCCGCAGCGCACATTGAAATGAACGGCAACAACAAATCCATCGAAGAATTAGAGATGGCGATCGATTACGGGGTTGGACGAATCATTATCGACAGTCTGCAGGAAGTGGCTCTGATCGCAGCGATCGCAAAAGAAAAGCAGCGCGTCGTGGATATTCTTTTCCGCATCACGCCGGAGGTCAATGTCCAGACCCATTCCTTTATCTCGACGGGACAAAAGGACTCGAAATTCGGGATACCGATCGATGAAGCGATTCTTTTCCCGCAAATCAAACAGGCAATCGAGACGCCTGAAGTCAATTTTCTAGGGTTTCATTTCCATGTCGGAAGTCAATTGTTCGATAACGAAGCCCATCTAGCAGCAGTAGGGATCGCTTTGGATTTAGTGAGATTAGTGAAAGAGCGCTTTGATTATACGATCAAGGAGCTGAATTTCGGCGGCGGTTTTGGGGTTCGATACACGGATGCCGATCAGCCGAAGCCCTTCAGCTATTTTACGGACCCGATGATGGCGCAGGTTTTGGCGTTTTGCGAGGAAGAGCAATTCCCACAGCCAGCCATCGTAATCGAACCAGGACGCAGCATCGTGGCCGAAGCCGGTATCAGCCTGCATAAGATCGGCGCGATCAAAGAGCTTCCGGGTCTGCGGAAATATGTGAGTATCGATGGCGGGATGACGGACAACATTCGTCCAGGACTGTACGAAGCGGAATACACAGGGATTTTAGCGAATAAAGCCGATCAGCCAGCCGCTGAAACAGTCACGGTCTCTGGGAAGGCTTGCGAAAGCACAGATATCCTTGTCAAAGACATCGAATTGCCGACAGTCGAAGCAGGCGATATTTTCGCGACTTTTTCAACGGGTGCATATGGTTATTCCATGGCCAGCAACTATAACAAATTGGCGATTCCGGCCGTTGTATTGACCAACGACGGACAAGCAGAATGTATCGTAAAAAGACAAACATTGGATCAGATCATCCAAAATGAAGAGATTCCAAGTTTTTTGAAATGAGGCGAAAGAATGGCTATTCCTTTTTATAAAATACAAGGTGCTGGAAATGATTTTATTTTGATCGATAATCGTGGGCTAGGTTTTTCGACGGAGGAACTAACGAAGGTCGCAGCCCGTGTGTGTACTCGGCGTGTGTCGGTAGGTGCGGACACGTTGATCGCCGTTGAAGCCCCTCGCGGAACAGGTGATTTCTACGCGCGCTTCTTCAATGCCGACGGGTCGGAAGCGGAAATGTGCGGGAACGGTGCCCGCTGTGTCGCACGATGGGCCTACGAAACAAAGGCGGCGCAAGAAAAAATGACCATCGAAACCATCGCAGGGAATGTTCCGGCTGAACGGCTGGACAAACGGACGTATCGCGTCCAGTTGAATTCTCCGACGATCTTTGAAGCAGACAAAAAGATTCAAGTCGATGGCAAAGAAGTAACTGTCGATTATGTTGAATTAGGTGATCCGGGCATTCCTCACTTAGTCGTTCACTTCCCTGATCTGGCGATGACAGAGCTGGAAACGATGCTTGATTTTGCTAGAAAACTGCGCAACCACCCAGTCTTTCCAAAGGGTGCCAACGTGAATTTCTACGATGTTTTGCCAGACCAAACAGTGGTGGAACGAACCTACGAACGAGGAGTAGAAGAGTTTACCTTAGCTTGCGGAACAGGCACAGGGTCAACAGCCTATGCATTGAATAAAAAGAAGATCGTCGCAGTCGAACCCGCGGTGATCGAAGTCCTTGGCGGGCAGCTTCAAGTAGAGGTGACAGGAGAAGACTTATACTTGATTGGCGACACGAACCTCGTTGCTGAAGGGACGATAGTAGACGAAGATTTCGTATAAAAAAACAACGACCAATAATTTTGGTCGTTGTTTTTTTGTTATTTAATTTTCGCTTTGTCTCTATCGATGAGTTGGAAAATATTTATTCAATAATGTTTGTAAATTTAAAAAATAAAAGTATTTCATTGGGTATTTACAAGAGCGTTATTTTAGTATTATCCTAAGTGTATAAAAAACACAGGAAGCGATTTCTTGAAAATGGAGGATGGGAACATGGATGTTAAAAAATTAGGCACACGGCAGTTATTCTTGATGAAACGAGAGTCTTTGGAGAAGAAGATCGTGACTTACTAAGAACAATCCGGTGACGCAAATTCTGTGATCGAGTATTTGGTTGCGGTCATGGTGCGTAATTCGCTGAATTTGACTGGGGCTTTTTCTTTTCTCTGCAAAGACCTGCTTCGGGATCTCTTTTTAACAGTCGAGCCGACAGATACCCTGCGCCTCTTTCTGCCCTTTTTCAAGGAATACTTTGAATCCAAAGAATGGGAAGGCTTGATCAAACAGTATTTTGGAAGCCCTTCCGAGTATTTTTCCCAGACTGAAATGATCCGCTCCTTCAAGAATGCCTTTGAAAAACAGGGCAGTTTGGACCTTTACAGAGAGGGGCTTGTGTATGACATTCGTTCCCGTTTTGAAGATGCGGCGGGCAAGCGCCATCTGTTGACGATTCGCGATGTCGATCCTAACAAAGAGGAGACATTGGTGGCGGAAATTCTGGAAGTGTTGACCTTACTAAGCATCTTTGAAGTAGACGGCGTCCGAAAATTCGTGGCATTGGTCGATTATAAAGGCGGCGGTCACGTGGAGACGACTTCCTACAAAGTGGGGAAAGCCAAACAAATAGAAGAGGATACTGTCGTTGAAGAAGCGCCTACAAACACAAAGACCAAAAAACAGCCAGTAGTCGCTGCCGCCGCAGAGCCAATTACTACAACAACTCCATCGCCGAAAAAATCCAATAAGCTGTCTTACGAAGAAGCCGCGGCGATCGTCGAGGCGGAGTATCCGTTGCCGGGGGAAGAAGCTTCGAGCACAGAAAGTCCGTCCCATAACGCCGCCGATCTCCCGCCCAAACCGACGTCCTCCTACGTGCGTTTCGATAAGACACCTGAGCAAGTAGAGGAAGAGCAGCGACAGAAAAACCTCAAACGAAGACTGGATAAGCAGCAGGGGAAGAAAAAGGACAGCCGAACCAAGCGGAATAGGAAACGAAAATGATGACGGTTCACGCCGCTAGCGTAAAATCGTGTTTCTTTTATGCAGACTTTAGAAAAAATAGCTGCTATCCTATCATCCTCCGCAGGACGTTAACGGGTTAACGGTCGGAATTCTTTTGTCGTTCTTCCTTTGTGAGGAGAACACGGCGGTTTTGTTCTTCTTTATTGACGCGAAATTTCGTAGGACGTATCATGAAGGGAGTACAAGCTACGAGGAGGCCGACATGAAAATATTTAAGAAAATGGTGGCGATCGAGCCAACCAAATTATTGCCTGAATGGGACGAGAAACTAAAAGCGCTGGCAGAGGAAACGGTCTTTTACGAGGACATCCCCGCAGATACAGCCACAGTCATCGAGCGAATCGGCGATGCTGATTGCGTGATGCTGAGCTTCACCAGTTCTATTGATAAGGAAGCGTTGGAGGCGTGTCCGAACATTCGTTATATCGGTATTTGCGCGAGTCTGTATGCGCCGGAGAATGCCAATGTCGATATTCGCTATGCAGAGGAAAAAGGCATCGTTGTGACTGGCGTGCGGGATTACGGCGATGAAGGCGTAAAGGAATACGCCATCAGTGAATTGGTTCGTCTGCTGCAAGGTCGCGGGCCTGCAATGTGGAAAGAAGAACCAATGGAATTGACCGATGTGAAGGTTGGGATCGTTGGAATGGGAACAGTCGGAAGTCTGCTTGCACGCACGATGGACTTTTTCGGGATGGACGTCAATTACTACAGCCGTACGCGGAAGCCAGACATCGAAAAAGAGCTGACGATGACTTATTTGCCGCTTGATGAATTACTTGGAAAAGTAGATATCGTGATCACCTGCTTAAATAAGAACGTGGTCTTATTAGACAAAGCTGCTTTTCAAACATTTGGCAACGGAAAGATCTTGATGAACGTATCCATCGCACCTTCTCATGAAGTGCCAGCGTTAAAAGAATGGTTAGAGCACGGGGATAATTACGCCTTCAGCGATACGGAGGCTGGTTTAGGAGCAGAAGTCATTGGTTTGCCAAATGTCTTTGCTGGAAAAACCAATGCGGGACTAACGTCGATGGCGAAGGTTCGCCTGGCGCAAAAAGTCATTGGGAATATCGAGACGTTTCAAGCGAAAAATTGATTGATGGAATGATAGGACTCCAGCGTGAGCGCTGGGGTCTTTTTTATGTCCAACGCCACAGCGAACAACCTCCTGTCAAAAGACGTCACATCAAATGTTTCTTTTTTGAAATTATTTGCAGTTGATGTAAGAAAATATAACATAAGTTATTGAAAACGGCATAAAATCCCGCTATGATGGATAAATGAAGAGACACTCGTTGGAATGATAGGAAGAAAAGGGGAAGCGATATGGAACGCCAATACTTAGTTCAAGTAGAAACGATCATCGGGGAAATGACTGAAGAGACCTTTCGGACACATCGTGAAGCGCTGTGTTATGCGACCAATTACCAAAGAGTAAAGAAAAGCAAAGTATTCAGATCAGGGGAAGTCGTTCATCATGTTACCTATTAAGAAAGCTTCTAAAAGCAAAAAAAGAGGGAGACGTCTACGGACGAATCCCTCTTTTGCGTGTTTCGATAAGATTTCCTACTACGAAAATCAGTATGCCTAACCAGATAAACGCGAAGGCAATAAATTGCGGCAACTGGTAGGGCTCATGGAATAGAAAGATCGCCATCGCCAGCATGATCGTTGGGTTGACGTATTGCAAAAAGCCGAGTGTGATATACGAAAGTTTTTTCACCGCCGTCGCAAAGAGCAGCAACGGGATCGCCGTAACGATGCCGGCTCCGATCAGCAGCCAATTCGTAGTGGCGGGATACTGCATAAAGCCTACCGGTGAAACAACGAATAAATAAATCAACGCGATCGGGGCGATGATCAGTGTTTCAAGAGTAATACTTGTCGCTGCACTCAAATCCAATTGTTTCTTAGTCACGCCATACAAACAAAAACTTGCTGCAAGGAAAATCGAGTTAAAGGGAAAGACCCCCGTTTGAATCGTCAGCAGCACGACGCCCGCAAAAGCGGAGAGACTGGCTAATTTCGCCTGCTTCGTCAAAGGCTCCTTTAGGTAGATCGCGCCAGCGAGGACGTTCAGCAGGGGATTGATATAATAGCCCAAACTAGCCTGCTGGACTTGTCCGATCGAAACAGTATAGATATAGATTCCCCAATTGAGGGAAATAAAAATCGCGGCAACAATAATAGCAAGTGTCTTTTTTTTACTTTTTAGCAGCGCTTTGACCTCTTGGAGAAACCCGGGGACTTTTCGGAAAACGATCAAGTAAAGAGTCATGAAGACCAGAGACCAGATGATCCGATAAAAAAGAATGTCGACGGGACCGACATTTCCCAATAATTTCCAATAGAGGGGAAGGATGCCCCAAAGAATGTACGCGCTGAACCCATAAACCAACCCTGAATCTTTTTTCATTGAAACCTCCTTAGTTCCGTCATGTTCACTTAGTTTAACATAAACGCTCAAGAGAATTTATAGAAAAAAGCAGCTTTGATGAATCAAAGGGAAGATTTTTTTAGCCGTCAAGTTCTGTCTTCAAATTATCGAAAAACGAATGAAGGTATTTTTGGACAAAAAGAAACACGCGGCAGCCAATGTACAGACTTCCCGCTAAAAGAATCAGCACGTGGATCTTGTGATCAATGTGAAACGTCGCGACAATCACCTTCAGCGATCCGAACGAAAGGGAATAGTGAAAAAGCTTTTCCAAAACGAGCTCCGCCGACAATGCACCGATCATTAAGGAAGAAAGCGCGACGTAAATGGACTGAAGCGAAAATTCCAAGCTGATGAAGGGGGTCGTTTCACCAAGGAGACTCATGGTTTTAAAAGACGCACGCTGGTCGTTCGCCATATGAAAAAACAATCGCCGAATCGCGCTCAGAGTCACTATCAGACAAAGCACCGCTAAAAAGGTAGAGCAATGTTTAAAAACAGTCGTCAGCATTCCGCTGGGGGAGATCAGATCCATGATGGCCATGCCGCCGTGACTCGCGGCTTCTCTGACTGCGTGGTCGTGCCAGTGGGAGAAGAACAGACTGATGGTGAGAAAGGAAAAGGCGATGAAGGAGGACAAGCAGCTCAAGGCGAGTGACGCTAGAATACCGGAGCTGCGGGTCAAATTTTTGATCGAATTTTCCAATAAATAATAGAGTTTGATCATGTGGATACCTCGTTTCAGATAGAGATAGTCAAAAAAGCCATTCAGACGAGTGAATGGCTAGGGATTGGAACGATTTTTTTTGTAGGAAAAAAACAAAGCGGCGCCAACGACGACACCATAATATAAAATGGGCAAAAGCGGCGTCTCCACATTGTCAAAGGAATAATAATAGAAAACGAGTGAGCCACCAGAGAAAACAAAGGTAGCGAGCATTTGCAGTAAAGAGGGATTTTTCTTGACTAATGCGAGAGTGTAAGGACCTAGGACAGCACCCAGCAGGCAAAGCAGAAAAGCAACAACATCTCTTGTCAGCATCGTAACATCCTACTTTTTCACGTATTCGTTTGGAAAAATGCCAGTAATCGGCTCACAAATAGTATAGCATGCAGAGGCGCACTCAGGGTAAAAAAAATAGAGACACACGGTCTCTATTTCTCGCTTGATTAAAATGCATACGCGATAAGTGAAATACCTGCCATCATAAAGTAGAAGCCTACTAGGAAGGCAAGGGTAAGAGCGGAAGTCAAAGGATTGAATAAAAGCATGAATCCTAAGATAACGCCGATCACGTCGATCACGATGTGGAACCAGTAATAGCCGGTGCTTCCAAGTTTGTAAATGCTCGCTGTAAGGAGACCGACGATCGAATCGAAGAGAAACCAAATCGCAAAAACAAATGGCAAAGCGACCAATCCAGCAGTGATGTTGAATAAGAAGAAAATACCGATCAAGATATCAACGACTCCTAAAACCATCATCAACGTAGATTTTTGATTCGTAAATTCGTGAAGTTTACGTCTAAAGAATAATTCAAAGAGTCCTTTTAAAATTGCTGAAAAAGCAAAGACATAAACAATGGCAACGAGACTGCTTCCTGGATCTCTAAATGCAGCAAGAGAAACGAGAATAAAAAGAATCCCCATCAAAAAATAAGGCCAGCTAAAGGTTGTTTTTCTTTCCATATTTTTCACCCCCTTGAAAAAATAGTACCACTTACTGAAAAAATATGAAAAGAAAACGATCACTCGTCAGAAAATAAACCGTTCTCATAGAAGGAAAGGGAATTTTTATTGGTTTTGTCCATGCTTGATGGCTTTAAAGGCATTGATCCCAAAAGAGATCAGAAAGAAAAAGCTCGCCCATTTGAAGATTGGGCCTTCTTGAAACGCAAAAAACAGCGAGACGAAAAAATAAGAAAGCGCAATGTAGAAGTAGGGGTTGTGCAGCCCTTTGAATTTCATGATACTCACCTCTTTTAAGGCAGTATAAAGGTTTGAAGAGGCGCCGTCAAAATGTAGGACTTTCCGACAACAAGTGCCGATAAGCTAGGAACGAGAAGGAGCTATTTGCCAGAAGAAGAACTCCGCAAAAAAACACACTGCATTGAAAAGATGCAGTGTGTTTGAGCTGAACTAGGCCTGCCAAGACATCAACACTTCGGATTCGTTGGTTTCTGGATCAAGTCGTTCCTCTTGGCTATCAAAATGATTTTTCTGATAAAAGCGCAATGCCGCGGCATTCTTTTTATAGACGGCTAAGGTCAACTGCTGGTGATCGGACTTCACTGTATTCAATAGTTGGGTGCCGATGCCCAGCGAACGATAGGCGCTTAAAACAAAGATGCCGGCGATGTAGTCGTCCATCATTCCGAGGAAGCCGACGATGGTGTCTTCGTGGTAATAGGCATAGATCGATGCTTGGGAGAAGGCCTCTTTCACGGCGGCCTGATTGCTCAGCCAATAGTCTTCACTGATGAAAGCATGGGCATCGATGTTGCTTTTCAGCCATATGTCGGAGAGTGTCGTTAATTCATTTTCTGTGAGGTTGTTCAATTGTTTGATCATTCTTTTTTCCTTTTCTAAAAATGTCATTTATTCTTCGTCTTGGATTTTTAGGGAATCTGACTGCATTTTCTGTTCAAAAAGTCGGTCACTCTTTTGATTTGAAAAGCGGCTCTTGAGAGGACGTGTAGTAGTCGCTATTCAGCGTCTCTTCTTTTTTCTTTCCCAGCACTGAAACCAGCATCGGGCTAAAGCCCAAGAGTCCCAGTAAGAGGGCGACGGGGATGTAGAAGCGTTTCTGTTCAAATAGCTGGGTCTTTTTTTTCATCGTCAAGCCTCCATTCGATACCTAAGTTCTGTCTTTAAGTTTATCAGAATCCAGCAGGCAAAAAAAGAAGCGGGGGAGTGTTTTCTCGATGGAATAAAAAACGCCTTCCCCGCAAAAGAGGAAAGGCGTTCATAGAAGACGGTTAATCGAGTTTCGTGGTTCCGCTGCCGATGTGGGCGACGTAAAAATCAGGCGCATAGCCGACCGTGTTCATATACGTGTCATAAACATTGTTTTTAAACGCGGGAATCGTGTCTTCTTTGACTAGCGCGATGGCGCAGCCGCCGAAACCAGCGCCTGTCATCCGTGCCCCCAAAACACCGGCTTGTGCCTGGGCCGCGTCAACAAGTGTGTCCAATTCGATCCCCGTCACTTCATACTCATGACGCAGCGAATCGTGAGACGCATTCAAAAGCTGACCGAAAGCTTCCAGATTGCCATTCTCTAATTCTGCTTTGGCCTTCAAGGTCCGTTGGTTCTCGGTCACCGCATGACGGGCACGGTGGATCAAGGTGTCATCACCGATCAGCTCCGTGTTTGCTTCAAAGGTTTCTTCATCCAAATCACCCAAGGCGTGAATGTCTAGCTTCGTTTGCAGGCGGGCAAGGGCCTCTTCGCATTCACTGCGGCGCTCATTGTACTTGGAATCCGCTAATTCACGGCGTTTATTGGTGTTCATGATCACGATGGCATAGCCGTCGAGTTTTACGGGGACCATTTCATAAGCCAAAGTATTGGTATCTAGCAGGATCGCTTGGTCCACATCGCCAAAGCCGATGGCAAATTGATCCATGATCCCAGAATTGACGCCGATAAACTCATTTTCTACTTTTTTACCGGTTTGGACCAGCTCAAGACGGTCCGTATCCAGTTCAAACAAATCCTCTAAAACAACACCCACTAATAACTCCAAAGAGGCGCTGCTGGAAAGACCAGCACCGTTGGGGATCGTGCCTTCAACGAGTAATTCAAAACCGTGATCGATGGTGTGTCCGGCTTCCTGCATTTTCAGGATCATGCCTTTCACATAGTTTGCCCAATTGTCCTTTTTATCGTAGGCCAACTGATCGATGGCAAAGGAGATCACTCCGACATCTTCAAAGTTGGTGGAGTAGACCAGCACCTTTTTGTCGTCACGAGGCGCGGCGGCACCATACGTTCCGTAGGTGATCGAAGCGGGGAAGACATGACCGCCATTGTAGTCGGTATGTTCCCCGATCAAGTTGATTCGACCGGGTGAGAAATAGTGTGTGGTTTTCTTTGGTCCAAAAATTTCAGCAAATGTTGTCGTTAGCTCGCGAGTGCTGGCCATATTAATTTCCTTCTTTCATGAGTAGTTTGTATTCAGTCGTCGTTTCAAATGTTTGATTAGCGGGCAGGGTGATCGAACCGAATGCTGGAAATTGTTCGGCACCGGGAGCAATCTGAGTTTCAAAAGTGATCCCGCCATGATCCGCGAGTTTTTTTCCGTGCAGCTCTGGCCCGTCATTGCCGAAGTTCGCAGTGAAGATCACCACGCTGGAGGCATCCGTTGAGACGGTCAGCTCGATCGTGCCGTCAGGACTGGTCAATCGCGCGGCTGGTTTTTCCAAAAGGCTGTCCTTTAAGAAGAAGGGATGATCAAGCCCGTTGTATTGCTTCGTCTGTTCAAAGCTGCTGGTGAACACATCCGCTAGCGGCCGTGGGTGCTGGAAGTCCAGCGGTGTTCCCGTGACAGGAGCTTTTTCGCCTGTTGGAAGTACATCCGGACGCAAAGAAGCAAAGTGGTCGCTGTTCAGCCAAAGCGTGTGTTCAGCGATCGACTGAGTGACGTCGCCGGTCAGATTAAAATAAACATGGTTGGTTGGATTAAACAGGGTCGTCTGATCGCTTTTTCCTTTAGTGGTCACCCGCCAGACGTTCTCTTTCGTCAATGTGTGGCGAACCTCTATGTCCAAGTTGCCGGGAAAACCGTGCTCGCCGTCAGGACTGCTGCTGGTGAAGACTACTGACGCTTCGTCATCCCCATTTTCCACTCGATAGGCCCATTTTTTCGTCTCAAAGCCCGGCTGTCCGCCGTGAAGAGAATGCCCCGTCTTTGGATCGATCGCGACCTGATAGTCCCTGTCTTCAATCGTAAAGCGGCCGTTTTCGATCCGTCCAGCGGTACGACCGATAGAAGCCCCGATAAACGCATCCTTTTCTAAATATTCTTCGGCTGAATCAAAACCTAAGACCAATTCTTTATCCCAACCTAAACGAACGATCCGTGCCCCTAAGTCAGAGACAGATAAATGGAAACCGTCTTCATTTTCAAGGGTGATCAGTTGATAGCCTTTGCCAAAAGGCGTTTCTGTAATTTGCATTTAAAAAACCTCACTTTTTGTGTAGTAGAAATGTTTCGTGTCCCAATAAGTGTAGCGATTTCTCAAGAAAGTGACAAGGAATAGCTGCTTTTTACGTATCTTTAGTTTAACAAGAAATCGTTTTCTCCATAACGTCTTTCTGTGACGACTATTTAACTTTTTGTTGCATGTCACCAAAGGGGAAAAGAGCATCTATAGCGCCAGTCTTAACGGAATGTTCATTTCTTTGAGAAGGCATTTATCTCATTATATAGAAGAGAAAATGACGATTTTTGAAGCGTGGCAGAATCTCGAAGGGCACATCTGTTTCTTTCTTTGACTATCTTCGGATGGAAATTATAATAATCGGGTCAATTGAGCATTATATTTGATTGTAATTAGTAGTCACTGTGATAAATAATTCATAAAGTTTTTATTGACTGTTTTTATTGGGATTGATAAAGTATTTATTGTGTATTTCTTATTATTTTAAACTATTTTTACGTATATTTATAGTTATTTTATATATAATAATATTATTATATGTTAGTGGGAGAAAATAAAAGAAAGATTATGAAACAAATAAGGGGAATGTTGGGATGGACAAGAAAAAGAGAATTATTGTATTTTTAGCGATCATTAGTCAAATAATTTATTTATTTTTCCGATTTAGGTACACGCTGCCGTTTCGTTGGGGCTTTCTCACCCTATTTTTAGCGTTGCTGCTGTTGCTGTCTGAGTTTTCATCGAATTTACAGGGGATCTATGAATTCATCACGATCGCTGGAAAGAAGGCGTTGAAAGAGGTTCCTCTTGAACCGGAGCAGTATCCCCATGTGGATATTTTGATCACCACGCACAACGAAAGCCGCGAGCTGCTGTATAAAACGATCAATGCCTGCAAAAATTTGAGTTATCCTGATACGAAAAAGGTCCACGTGTACTTATGCGACGATAGCTGCCGCGAGGAGATGAAGAATATCGCGGCGCTGTTTGACATTCACTATATCGGGATGCGAAAAGAAGACAACCCCGATAAAAAGGCGGGGAATGTGAACAATGCGTTGCAGCATTCGTCATCGCCTTTGGTGGCTTGTTTGGATTGCGATATGATCCCTAAAAGCGATTTTTTGCTGAAGGTCGTTCCGTATTTTTATGAAACTGAAAACAATACAGACGAAGAGATCGCGGCGTATTCCAAGGAATTAGCGGAAAACGGGTATCAGTATAAGATCGGCTATGTTCAAACGCCGCAGGATTTCTATACGTTGGATCTTTTTCAATACAATTTGTTCGCGGACAACATTTTACCGAATGAGCAGGATTATTTTTTCAAGCACGTCAACGGTGCTCGTGTCCCGTTTAACTCGGCGATTTATTGCGGCTCAAATGCGATCTTCTCAAGAGACGCGCTGGAATCCACAGGCGGCTTGTCGACAGACAGCATCACAGAGGACTTTTCTTCCAGTATCAAAATGCAAAAAGCCGGCTATCTGGGACGTGTGCTGTCAGAAAGTTATGTGTACGGCTTGTGTCCCTTTACGATCGAGGACTTGAAGGACCAACGGGTTCGCTGGAGCAGAGGCTTCGTGCAGGGAATCCGAAGCAATCGCCTGCTTTTCAGTAAATTGTCGCTTCTCTCAAAGTTTAGCTACCTTATTCTATACAATTATTGGCTGCTGCCTTATCGTAAACTGGCTTTTTTGTTTATTCCCATCATCAGTGTGCTGTTCAACTTTAGGATCGTGGACACAGATATTCTGCTCTTGCTGCTAGTTTGGCTGCCGGCCTACATGATCTACAATTGGGCCCTGTCTTGTGTTTCGGAAAAATCCTTGAATCGAACCTACAGCAACCTTGTCGATACGATTTTGACACCCTATATCGCGTGGCCTTTATTTAAAGAATTAGTGGGCATCAGGGAAGAGCATTTTGTCGTGACCCCGAAAGATTTTTGGCGGATCAATGAAGCGCCGCCCAAGCGCTACGTGGTGTTCAACGTGGTGGGCTTGCTATTGACCGTCGTCTCGATCGTGGCAAGTATCCTCAATATCTATGCGATCCCGACGGCGTCACAAGTATTTATTTTGTTCTGGCTATGCCAAAACGCCGTGAGCTTTTTCTATGGGATCAGCTTCAACCGGCCGCGAAAGGGGATCGACAATGAATTTATCCGTTGGAATCTGGTGTTGCAGGGCATACTCACCTTTGGTCCTGAAGGGGAGGGGGCGATCGAGGTTGAGACGGTGTATTTAAATGAAGAACGCATCCACTTGAAGGCGGCTGAGGGCGTCGACTCGTTTCTCGATCATCATGGAAAACTCCAACTCTCAGACGAACGGTATACGACCGAGTTGACGGTTCAGGTTCGGTCGTGTGGGGAGGACGGGATCGAGCTTTTCATTGAAGAACCGATCGATGAGGTGAATCCCGCCTACAATCAGTATTTGCACCTTCTGCATGATCGACCGACCACCTACACGACGACGATCGTCAATCAAAACTTTTGGATCGATAATTTTGATAAAAATTTCATCAACGCTTTTAAAGTCGGCGAATGGCGGGGCTGGAAAGAGAAGAAAAAAGAGCTGTCTGGGTTTCCGTTGCAACGAGACACCGAAAAGAAAGGAGCTGAATCGAAGTGACGAAGGGAGTGCCGACTTTTAAACGCAAGGATTTTCTAGTACTGGGGATCAGCTATCTTGCAGGCCTTATCGTTCATTACACCGTTTATACTCATCAGTTGATGACCCCTGATGGGACGATGGCGGGTTTTTATCGGATGAGCGGGGAATGGGAGCTTCGTTTAGGCCGCTGGGGCTTGGTAGTTGCGGATGCGCTGCAAGGCGGGCTGAATAACGCCGCATTTTCTGCGATGCTGATTCTGCTGTTTATCAGCTTGAGTGGTGTTCTTTTGATGAAGCTGTTCGCCATAAATCAGCCTTTGTTAGGTGTCTTGCTTTGCTTGACGCTGACGTGTTCTCCCATGACGGCGATGATTTTGATGTACCCGTATTGTGCCGTTCCTTATAGTCTGTCGATTCTCTTCGCTATTTTAGCAGCGGTCCTCGCCTTTTTGTCTGCGCCAAAAAATCTGTGGGCGATTGGTGCAGGGCTGCTGCTGCTGACAGTGTCGATCAGTTTCTATCAAAGCAATCTCGGGGCATTTTTAATCGCAGGCGGCGGCTATGTGGTGCTGTATCTGCTTGATCCGACCCACACTTTTACAGACGTACTAGCGGGTGTCAAAAAATTCGTTGGGATCAGTGCCGCGGGAGTGGTGGTATACGCGATCATCCTGAAGCTTTCTTTACTCAGCGCTGAGTTGACGATGGCGGCGTATAAGAATGCGGATCAGCTCTCACCAATCACCAGTCTGAGAGCCATGAACAGCACGATCTTGGCGACCTATCGCACGTGCTATCAATTCTTTTTTGGCGATGAAATTGTGAGAAATGCCTTTGGAGAGCGCTATTTCTATTTCGGCTTAGGGCTGTTTTCTCTCCTGATTTTTGCCTTTCTCGCCATCCAAATAAAACGCTCGCCGGCGATTTTCTTTCTGGCGACGGGTCTTTTAGCTATTTTTCCAATTTTCGCAAATGTGATCCAGCTGGCGATTCCGGGGACCTTTGTTTATTTATTGATGGCTTCGGGGATGACAGTAATCGTTCCATTTCTGATCGGGCTGTTCTGTTTATGGCACCGCTCAGTTGGTTTTTCAGGTAAGAAGAAGCGAAGGCTGACCGCTCTATTTGTCAGTATACTCGTGGGATTGGTGTGGACGTACAGTTTGACGAATCAAAACGATGCATTGGTGATGTTGAGCGATCAGCGGCAAAGCACGCAATTAGCTAATCGCATTTGGGCCCAATTGGAGCAACGTGCTGATTATCGAAAGGACGAGACCACTCTTTTGATCGCGGGGACGCCACATAAGGGGAATTACCCGACGCCGTACCCTGAGCTCATGAAAAAAGCGAACGAGGGGGCGAAATTCGGCACTGTCTGGGAAACTTACGAGGGCAATATCGAGGCGTGGTACAATTTCTTTCAGCTGCATTTAGGGGTAACCTATAAACGCTGTTCTGTCGAAAAGTTTGAAAAAATCGCGAAGACAAAAGCCTACCAGGAGATGCCCTTGTATCCAGAAAAAGAGTCGATCCAGAAGATCGAGGGCGTATGCGTCGTGAAATTATCGAATATCTCAGAGGAGGATCAGTAGCAGAAACCGCCAGCAGTTCTCACTGTTGGCGGTTTTTTTGTGGGATATAGTATTATTAAATTTAGAGAATTCAAAACGAGACGGATCATTTTTTTCGGAGAATCCCCCATAATTCTTTTAAGGCCCAAAAGATGAAGACCGGGACGATCACTGTGAGCAGCAGGGTGAAAATACTGCGATAGGAGAATGCATAGTCGATGTATGGATTGATTTTTTGCAACAGCAGCGTGCTAGGGACGATCAGACAAATCAGCAATGTTTGGATGAGCTGTTTCAAACTCTTTTTCACAAGACCATTCCTTTCCATACGCAAGAGAATGCTTTATTTTTAGGGTAGCATGAAGGGCAGGAGTATTGGGAGAATCCCCAATAGTTTCGGTTTTCGGTAAAAAAAAGGGCACTTGTTCGTGTATAATTTAAAGAAACGATTCGTTGGGAGGAAAAAGATGGAGCAAACCATTTTTTTGAAAAAGGAGCAGCATCAAGTAACCACTGATCTTCATTTTGACTTTTGCGGGATCTCCAAAACGCTGCCTTTCCATTCGTTTGGTCCAGCGATCCGCCAAAATTATATTTTGCATGTCGTGATGGAGGGCAGGGGGACCTATCAGGTCAAGAATCAGCAGTATCACTTAAAAAAAGGCGATTTGTTTTTGATTCGTCCGGGGGATTCTACGTTTTATTTGGCTGACGGAGAGGAGCCGTGGATGTATGGCTGGCTTTCCTTTAGCGGTGAGGCGGCGGAGACGATCTTGCAGCACACCCATTTTCGAGACGCCCACTATACGATGGTCTCCTCCAATATCCAGAATTACATCGATACGATCTTGGCCTGTCTTTCTTTTTCAGAGGAGACGATGGAAAATGAGCTGCGTTTGAACGCGTTGACCCATCAGTTTTTAGCGGATCTGATCGCGGATGGTGGGAAGAGCCATTTAGGCGAGACCAAAAAATATTCTCCGTTGGCTGTTGAGACGGTCGCCTACATCGAAGCGCATTATTCAGAGCAGTTGACCGTAGAAGCGATCGCGCGTCAGCTATCCGTGAACCGCAGTCATTTGTCGCGGGTCTTTCGCAATCACATGGACAGCAGCATCAAAGACTACATTCTAGGTGTCCGAATCAATCGCGCCGCCTTTTTACTTTCAATGACCGAAGAGACCGTGGAAACGATCGCGGGGCAGGTTGGGTTCAACAGTCTTGTGGTATTTAGCCGGATGTTCAAAAAGATGACTGGAGAGACGGCGACCGCCTATCGCAAGCGTATGAAAAGAGAAGAAAGCCAGACGATTTCTTTGGATGGGTGGAAGCAGCAATTGGAAAAACAAGACGTCGTTCGCCGCGCGACATAACGAAGATAGCGTTTACAACGAGCGTCGGTTACCCTATACTTGAATAATAAGGAATAGGGTTATTTTCTTTGCCCTAAATCGACTTGTTCTGTTAGAAAATAATCTAAAAAACAGGAGGGTACCAATGATGAAAAAAGCGAGTGAGCTGTCCGTGAAAGAATTAGGCGCCTACATTGATCAATCCGTGTTGAAGCCGGATTTTACAGAAGCAGAGATTCGTCAATACATTCAAGAAGGGATCGACTATCATTGCGCTACGGTGTGTGTGAATCCATCTTCGCTGGACATCGCCGCCGAGATGACGGCTGGAACGGACACGAAGATCTGTGTGGTCTGCGATTTTCCCTTTGGAACCAGCACGACGGCCTCCAAAGTGCTGCAGGCAGAGACGTATTGCCAGCGTGAAGACATTTACGAGCTGGACATCGTGGCGAATTTCGGTTGGCTTCGCAGTGGGAAATACGAAGAAGTCACTAGAGAGCTGCGGGTGATTACGGAAGCGTGCCATGCCCACGGCACCGCAGTGAAAGTCATTCTTGAGACAGACACCTTGAATGAGGAACAGATACGGCAGGGGTGTGAGTGTGCGATCGCGGCAGAAGCAGACTTTGTCAAAACCAGTACGGGCTTTATCACTGGCTATGAAGGCAAAGGAGCCACAAATGAGGTGATCCGGCTGATGATGGATCAATGCGACGGTCGAATCAAGATCAAAGGCAGCGGCGGTATCCGAACAAGAGAGCATTTCTTGGAATTGATCGACATGGGGATCGATCGGATGGGCATCGGCTTTAAATCAACGCCAGTCGTTCTAGGAATAGAGAAGTAATATGGAAGAAAAAAAGAAGGTGTTCTTTGAGACGGCAGCCGATTTTCGGGAATGGCTTGCCGAAAATGCCGAGATCAGCGGCGGCGTTTGGCTGACATTCGGCAAAACAAAAAACGTCAAAACGCTGAAGGCGGGCGAAGCGTTGGAAGAAGCGTTGAGCTTCGGCTGGATCGACGGGGTCATGAAAAAAGTCGATGAGCACGCGTACTTAAAATACTTTGCGCCACGGCGTAAAAACAGTAAATGGTCGGAGAAAAACAAAAAAATCGTCGCAAAGCTGGAAGCACAGGGGCGAATGACGCCCCTCGGTCAGGAGAAGGTGGCAGAGGCGAAAGCAAACGGGCAATGGGAAAATGCGACGAAGCCTTCAGCGATCACAGATGAACAAATCGCCGAAGTCGCTGCCTTATTGAAGGCCGTACCACTAGCGCTGGAAAATTTCCATAACATGTCGCCTTCCGTAAAAAAAACCTATACCCGTGCGTATTTTGATGCCAAAACAGACGCAGGCAGAGGGAAACGATTGGCTTGGATGACGGAACGTTTAGAGAAAAACTTAAAACCGATGTAAAAAAAGCGCTGGGATCTTTTTTCGATCTCAGCGCTTTTCTGTGTGGATATAGTTCGTTATGGTTTTTTGGTAGTCGTCCCAGTTGGCTTCGCCCGTATTCATATACTGTGCCAACAAATACCCGATATACGGCCCCGTCGTCAATCCCGAAGAACCTAGCCCGCTGGCGACCAGCAGCCCGTCCGTCAAGGAACCGAAGAAGGGGGCGAAATCAGAAGTATAAGCGCGAGTCCCTACACGAAAATGAGCAGGGGCGGCGAGGATTTTTTCCGGTTCCGCCAAAAAGGGCATTGCGCCTTCTGTGAGCTGCTTGAATGCCTGATCCGTCGCCTTCAGATCCCAGCCCGCGTCGTTTTCATGGGTCGCCCCTAACAAGATTTTCCCATCTAAAAAGGGGATCAAATCGGCTTCGCCATCCAGCATCGCGACAGGGAAGTCGCCGCTGTTTTTTAGCGTTGTCTGGAACACAAGCAGTTGCCCCTTTTGCGGACGCAGGTCTGCTTGATAGCCGAGAGGTGCCAGCAGCTCTTTGAGATGAGGACCGACTGTCAAAATAATTTGGTCGAAAGTGTCCTTTTTCTCTGCGTAGGTGATCGTTTTTTCATCCAACAGCTTCACACGCTGAGAAACGAAGGCGACGCCCGAATGCTCGGCCTTTTTTCGCATATGAATCAAATAGGCTTTGCCATCTAAGCGACCGCCGCCGCTGATCTTTAACGCAGGCGCCGGCTTCAGCAAGGGCAGTGCGTCGTGAGTCTGTTCCCTTGAAAGTCGCTCGATCGTGCCGATCTCCGGTGCGTCTTTTTTTCGTTCTTCCGCCAAGGTAAAAAGCGTGTCTAATTGTTTTTCAGGCCGCAGCAGCAGTGTTCCTGAACGCTGATAGATCGTGTGATCCAAGTGAAAATCTTGGACCAATTTTGGGAAAAAGGCCGCGCCGTCTTTTGCCAATCGGTACCATTGCTTGTTGCGTCGTTTCGACAACCAAGGCGAGATGATCCCCGCACTGGCACTGGTTGCTTGTCCTGTCGGCTCATCAAACAAGGTCACGTGGTATTTTTTTGGATCTATATAATTCGCCAGCGTCATGCCGATGATGCCGCCGCCGATAATCGCGATTTCTTTCATGTCTTCACTTCTTTCCGTTATTGATTTTGACATACCCAGACAAAATTTTCAATCAATGACCCATATTTTACTTTACCTGTCGTAGTAATTGTCGTACAATGATTACAACGACAGATGAAGTAATTTCAGGAGGTGGCAAAATGATTTCGAGCGATGGGATTCGCGGGTACAATGATGTCATCATTTTGTCCGTATTGAAGGAAGGCGATTCTTATGGATACGCTGTTTCCCAAAAAATTCGCGATGTGAGTGAGGAAGTCTATGTGATCAAAGAGACGACCTTATACTCCGCCTTCAACCGATTGGAGAAAAATGGGTATATCCATTCGTATCCAGGAGAAGTTACCCATGGAAAAAAGCGCACGTACTACCACATCACCGATATAGGCCTGACTTTTTTAGAAGAAAAGCGAAATGAATGGAAGCAAACTAAAAAAGTTGTGAACCGATTTATGAAAGAAGGGTAAAAAATGGATACGATAAAAAATTATGTGGAGACATTGTTTCTCGAATTTCCAAATACGAAGGAAGTCCAACGGGCAAAGCAAGAGATTCTCACGATCATGGAAGATCATTATTTAGCGCTGATCGATGAAGGAAAAAGTGAACACGAAGCGATCGGTCAAGTCATCAGTGAATTCGGCTCTGTCGATGAGCTGCGGGAGGAGCTGGAGTTTGCGACTCGGGAGAAAGAACCCGACAACGGTATCGAAGAAGAGGAAATGTACCAGTATTTAGAGCATCGCAAGAGAGACGCCAAAGGTCTGAGCATCGGGATCAGCGGATGTCTGCTCGCGGTGGGCGCTCTTTTGGGATTCAGTATAGCCGGTGCGGAGATGGTGGGGATGCTGCTGTTCTTTATCCTCCTCGCCATCAGTGTCGGTATCATTATCTACAATGGGATGCAATTTTCTAAAAACAGTAAAGGATTGAATGACCGCTACATTCCTGTCGAGTGCAACAAAGAAGCGCAAAAGTTAAAACAAGGCTATCAAAAAAGTTTCCAAGTCAGCTTGGTTTTCGGTGTCTGTCTTTGCGTATTGAGCGTGGCGCCTTTGTTCTTTTTCCAAATCTTTACTTATGCGGAGAACGGGCTGCCCTTCATGTTCTTCTTCTTAGCATTGGGAGTATTCTTGATCGTTTACGGAAGCATCAACTACGCCAGCTTTGATAAATTCATCAAAGAAAAATATTTTATCGCAGACGAAGATGAATTAGGTCCTAACGCGATGCAGGAAAAATACGGGGAATCTGCCCGCGCAAAGTATGTTTTTCAAAAAGTGTATTGGCCGCTAGTGGTGATCATTTATTTTGCTTGGTCCTTCATGCTGGGGGGCTGGGGAATCAGTTGGGTGGTCTTTGTCGTAGCAGGTATTTTTTATAGCGTATTAGAAACAGTTTTTGTGAAGCGGTAAGCAGTAAAAACAAGACGAACGTTCGAAGCAGGAAAAGGCTTCGGACGTTTTTTTGTGGTTTGGTTGAATAGAGGAAAAGCAACGAAAAAAAGTTCTATCCAAATGATTGACAAAATTCCAGAATAAACTTAAACTGAAATCGAACATATGTTTGCATTGGAGGTGGATATGTTGAGTAACATTTACGAAGGAGAGCCGGTCAGAGATGTTTTTTGCATGGACTCGAAAAGTTTTTATGCCAGTGTGGAGTGTATCGAGCATGGATTGAAGCCATTGGAAGATATGCTCGTCGTGATGAGCGGCGATCGAGAGAATGCGGGTCTTGTGTTAGCGGCGAGCCCGATGGCGAAAAAGAAATTAGGCATCAGCAATGTCAGTCGTGGATTTGAGATTCCCAATCACCCGGACCTGCATGTCGTCCCGCCGCGGATGACGTTGTACATTCAATACCATATGCGTATCCAGGAGATTTTTCGGCAGTACATGGCAGAGGAAGACATTCATACATATAGCATTGATGAACAATTTGGCGATTTGACTCATAGCTGGAAATTATTCGGCAAAAGTTCGGAGGAAGTCGGCAGGATGATCCAACAGGAGATCATTGATAAGATCGGCATCTATACCTCGTTAGGGATGGGAGACAATCCCTTATTGGCAAAGATCGCGATGGACAATGAAGCAAAAAACAGAGACGATCACTTCGCTCATTGGCGGTATCAAGATGTACCGGAAAAGATTTGGCCGCTTCGTCTGAGTGACTTTTGCGGCATCGGTCGGCGGATGGAACGGCGCTATCAACTGATGGGGTTTTATACGATGGGGGACCTTGCCCACACGGATCCGTTTATTTTAAAAAATCATTTTGGTGTGATGGGTATGCAGCATTACATGCATGCATGGGGCATTGATCGTTCGGTCCTTTCACAAAAAGACCTGTACCCTGAGAAGGAAAAATCCATTGGGAATTCCCAAGTGCTGCCTAAGAATTATGCCCATAAAGGGGACATTCTTACGGTATTGGCGGAAATCTGTGAACAGGTCGCACAGCGACTGCGAAAAAAAGAGGTATTGGGCGGCACGCTCCATTTAGGGATTGCTTATGCCTACTTTGGCAGTGGGAAACGAGGCGGGTTCCATCATCAAGTAAAAATCCCTCCTACTAACCAGTCAAAGGAGCTGACGCAAGTCGCGCGGACACTGTTTGAAAAATATTGGGACCGTTCAGAGGTTCGGAACATCTCTATTACAGTCTCATCTTTACGACCGGCTGGGAGTTTGCAGCTGAATCTGTTTGAAGAGCCGCTGCAGACGATCAAAGAGGAGAAGATCGATGATGTCATAGCCCAGATCCGCAACCGTTACAAATTCACGTCGATCGTACGCGCCCACTCATTGAATGAAGGGGCGACCGCGATTCGGCGCGCCGGATTGGTGGGCGGCCATGCTGGCGGAATGGAAGGAATGGATTAACCATGATCTATGATGAAGACAGTGCGAAGCAGCTTTTTATGGAAGCCAAGCGGGTCTATGAAGACCGAGGGATGATGAAATGGATCGGGTTTTACCTTTCCGACCATACTGCGGTACTAAATAAGGAATCCGCGGCACGCAGTCGGATCAACAGTGAAAAAGAACAAATGACGGTGGAGGAAATTGGTGCGACCTTGCAGCAAGGCTTTCTCCAAAACAAACGCTTGGCGATCCAGCTAGAGGCGCTCGACAGCGAAGGAAATTACTTAGATGATCTCGTAGGAAAGCTCGTCGGTCAAAAAGACGAGCAAATCTACCTCGACGAAGAGGAACGAGGCGTTTTACATATGACCATTGAACAGATCCATCATGTAGAACTATTAAAACCTAAGAAAATTTTGACAAATGATCACTAACCTAAAACCCTTCATCGCATCGCTGATGAAGGGTTTTTTATTTTTAAAAATGAGTTAAAGGCGCTGTCTGCAAATGTCGAGACAGTGGAGGGGGATGTGGATCAAAAAGTCTAAAGTTCACACGCAATCCTCCATAAGAGGCAAATCTTTTTATAGTTCCAACTTTTTTGCTATAGTTATTTTAAGATAGAAGAAGAGGGGGAAAGAATCGAATGGATCACTTATTTATGACTTTTTTAGTTTACTCAGTGATTGGCTGGCTCTGGGAAAGTTTCTATTGTTCATTGAAAGCGAGGCACTATGTGTATCGAGGCTTTTTACTGGGGCCCTATTGTCCAGTCTATGGCTTCGGCGTCGCTTCCGTACTGATTTTAGTTCCTGAAAACGCGGGGACCCTGTTGAACTTATACTTTAATATTGTTGTGATCGTCACGATTATCGAGTTCATCACGAGCTGGATGTTAGAAAAGTTCTTTGGAATGAAGCTTTGGGATTACACAAAAGTGCCCCTGAATATTGAAGGGCGGGTCGCTGTACCGGTTTCTTTATTTTGGGGTGTCGGCTGTCTGATTCTGATGAAGGTAATCAATCCCGTTATTCAGGATGGAATTCAGGAATTTATTGATGCGACCAACCATTTAGGTCCTGTCATTTTAGCGGCTCTCTTTGCGGCAGATGTTGCTTCGACACTGATCTTCACCCTAACGACAAAAAAGGAAGTATCGTCTGTTATTGATACCTCTGATCCAGAAAATGCCGCGGTGAAGGAATTCCGCTTGAAGCATCTGATAAGCAACCATCACTCCTCTACCAGCAGGGAACAGGTATTGAAAATGATCAAGGAGCGTCCGAAGAATTTAACACGCCGCAACTTGAATCGATTGGCTAAAAACTATCCAAATATGCACTTTAAAAAATAGTCGATCGTTCACCCGGCCATTTCTGAATAAAACAAAAGAGGTATAAAAAATAAAGACAGGAAGCATTTTTCTTGTCTTTTTTTTATAAAATAAATAAAAAAATATAGACGAATTGGAAAAAATTAATTAAAGTGAGTGGATACTGATTGAAAAGAAGCACTCAGCGATCCGAGTGAATGAAAGAAGGTCCTTTAGTTGTTCGGTTTAGACAATAGAACCATGCTGGCGAGAGATATCATCAATCTTTTGGATAACTCAGATGAAGCACTCTCTGCGGAAAAAATCCAAAAAAAGCTTGGCAGAAGTAATGTGATCACGATCAACGATGTGTGTAAGCATTTAATGTACATTGCCAGCAATGACTCTGGAAATGACGATTATTTTGTTAGGATCGAGACGCCTGAAAGAGGCTCTTACCAGTTGGAACGACAAAGCACGAATTTACAAAGCTTGTACAAGGCGATTTTTGAGACGGATCTGTCGTATCTGATTTTAATGACTGTTATTCAGGATCGGGAGTTTTCCACCCACGATTTCTGTGAAGAGCATCATGTCAGCTTTTCTACAGTGCAGAGAAAAATAAAAGCCATCAATAAAGAAATCAATCCTTTCCAAGTACATATTACGTGCTCCCATAGAATAAAATTTAATTCTGATGAGCTGTTGATTCGTTCCTTTTCTCATCTTTTTTTCTGGAGCCTGCATCGAGAAATAAGCAATAATTTGTTCTTTTTAGACTATGATCATTACATAAAAGGAGCTGAAAGGGTCGTCGCTTATTTAGAAAAGCCCTATGATCCTCTCAATGTTCGCTCAATTGCCTTATGGATGAAATTATTTTCTATTGGGATAGCGAAGAAGCAGCAGCTCTGTATGTCTCCTGAAAAAGAAGCGTTGATGCAAAGTTTTTCTATTCCAGAGAAGCCTGATTTTTTACCTTTTTGGAATGAGAACGATTGGTATGCGTTAGTGGGGATTATGAACGTGACAGGGATCTATCCCTTTGACCTGGTATTTGATGAAGAGAAATTAGGTTATTTTATTAAAGCGGAAGATTTGAGTCCAGAGACATTCCTTGAATGTTCAGAAACCTATTTTGGTCCTGCGGAAGCAGCATCTGTTGCGACCATCACACGGTTGGTCCATCGTTATCAGTTGCTAAAGGTATTTATCGAACCGAATACGAAAAGCGAATTGCGTTCGATCACCAAACATATTTTGAGTTTTACGATGATCAAAAAGGTTAATCCGTTATATTGGAAAAACTTTGTCGCCTTTTGGAAAGAGCTTAAAGAAACGCTGCCTATTTCTGAACAATCTTCGTATCTGAGGTATAGCTGTTTGATGATTTGTCTCGAAGCATTCCCGATTGATAGCTGCAGACCACTCATAAAGGTTCATCTTTCCTCTGATTTTGATGTGCTTTATGAAGGGATGCTGAAGCAGTTGATTCGTTCACGATTCAATCAGACGTATCAAATTCAATTTATCGAAGAACTTCAAGCCGCTGATATGATCCTTACGACGACACCGTTAAATAAGCAGGTGTTGTCGGAAAAGCAAAAGCACCTCATCACCCACTCCCAACTGTCTGAAAAGGATTTAAAAAAATTGAGTCATCTGTTCAACGAGTTGATTTTGTACCGTTAGCAGGCGACGCGCGTATAAAAAAACAAGATCACCGTATGAGCGTACGACGATCTTGTTTTTTTATGTGATTAAAATAGTTTGAATTCGTCTAACGGCCAAAAGCGTAAGACGACTTTTCCTTGAATCAAGGATTTGTCCACGAAGCCGAAGATCCGACTGTCTTTAGAAATCAAGCGATTATCCCCTAAAACAAAATATTGATTGTTGGGGACCGTCACATCAAAATCGTTGGTAAAGCTGGTGGCATTTGCGGCTTGTTCTTGGAAGGCTGTGCTGTAGGAGTATTCTTCAGCGAGCTTGTCCTTTTTGAATTTTTCTTTAAAGTCATCCAGATAAGGCTCAGGCACTTCTTCGCCATTGATCGTCAGGACGTTATTTTTCATCGAAACACGGTCACCAGGCACACCGATGATTCGTTTGACCACATAGATATTCTGATTGTCCGGTTCTTTTGTGGTAATAATATCTTGACGTTTCAGCGTGGATATTTTAGATGTGATCAAGCGCTGACTGTCGTGAAGCGTTGGGTCCATCGAATGTCCTTCCACTTTTACTGGAGAAAAGACAAACATTCTGGCTAGAAAAATCAGCACAATGATAATGACTACAGGGAGCCATTCTTTTATTTTATTGTTCATACGGTCACCTCATTGCTAAATTTTATCATTCTTCTAAATAAAAAGCTCTTTTAACACTCATTCTTAAAGAATATACAAATGGGACTAGAGAAAAGCGGAGGAATGTGGGAAACTAAAAGCATTATGAAGGAACGGAGGGGGAGCGTATGCGTAAACATGATCCGGCAGCCCCGATTTTACCTGCGACATTTTCAACAGATTTTTATTTAGAAGATGAGGCCATCATCGAAGCGGTCCATGGCAGCGAGGTGGATTATAGTTATTTAACGTGTGAGAACCTTGTTATTCGACGGTCGATTTTAGAAAAGGTTACGATGCAGCGCGGGAAACTGACCCGTTTCGAGGCGGGAAATGTTCTGTTTAAAAATTGCGATTTTTCAAATCTGGAATGGATCGGCGGCAGCTTTCATCAAGTGGTTTTTGAAAACTGCAAACTGACCGGCTGCAACTTTGCAGAAAGCTATTTGCGCGATTGTCGTTTCAAAGATTGTGTGATCAATTTTGGTTCATTTAGCGGGACAAATCTTAAACATGTCGCTTTTGAAAATTGTCAGATGACCGACAGCGAATTTTTTGAAGTCACGTGGAAGCACTTATTTTTGGATACTAATAATCTGGACAACAGCAACTGGATGCGGACGAAATTGTCTGATTTGGATCTGACCTCCAACCAATTCAGCAAGATCGCTTTTTCAATGGAACAACTGAAGGGGCTGAAGGTCAACAGCTACCAAGCATTGACCATCGCCGCAGGTCTAGGCCTGCAGATCCAAGAGGGGTAAGGAGAAAAGGACGCTTTCGTGAGAGCGATTCGTAGTTTGAGAAATCGTTCGCCTTCACAGAGCCCCATTTTCTATAGAACGTCCTTCTATTGAAGGAAAAATAATAAAAGCATCCTAACCAAATCGGCTAGGATGCTTTTGTTTTAGTTGACTTTTTTTCGACTAACGATGAGTAGTCCTGTAGCAAAGCTGAGAATGGCAAGCCCAGCTAAAAGATAAGCAGGGGTTATTTTTTCGTTTGTTTGCGGCAGTTTTTTATCGGTTTGTTTTGCCGTGCCCCGATTGCTTGGAGGCGTGCTGGATGTTCCTGCCGGAGTCCCATTTCCGCCACTCGTACTGCTGCTGGAATCAGAAATCTTGCCACTTGACTGACTGCTAGAGCTAGTTTCAGTTGTCGTGCTAGTGTCCGTCGTGGTGCTAGGCGGAGTCGTCTCTGAAGACGAGTCGCTTGTAGTGGTTGTCGGTGTCGTCACGGGCTGATACACATAGGTAACAGTCTGCGCTTTGTCACTGAAGAGTCCTTTAGCGTTTTTCGGTAACTGCTTGTTATCCAATGTATAGTTTGGAATTGCAGGTTGGTACTTTTTGTCAGAAACATCGAAGGCTTCACCGATCGTTCCATGAAGTTCCTTCTTCTTATGGATCTCTTTTCCATCAGGATCGACATAGCGGATCGTGACAGGTTGAGCTTCTTTGCTGCGGTCAACGACTGTCACAGTTGCCGTTGCAGTAGCATAATCGCCGGTCCACATCCGATTGGGTACACGGTCATAGGTATATTTGACTTCGTACTGACCGACTTTGGAAGGATCGACATTGTCCTCGAAAGTCACGTCCTCAAAAGTGATAGGATTTCCCCACGTATCAGTCCCGCCATCAAAGTTGTCCTTCGCTGTCCATGGATCACCAACGTAGATTTTAGAATCATGGGTTTTCAGGACCGCCTTATTTTGTTGATAAATATAGGTGACTGTCTGAGCTTCCGCGGTCAATGTGCCGACGACGTTCGCTGGCAGCTGATCTTGATCTAAAAGATAGCCGGGAATCTCTGGTTGGTACGTTTCCGTCGTAACATCGTAGGGATCACCCACATTGCCTTCGACTGTTTGAGAAGGAGCGATCTCGTCGCCGTCTTCATCCACATAGTTGACCGTCAATCCAGGAGAAACAGCAGTATGCTGAATCGTGAATTGGTGCAAATAGGTGCCTGATGAAATCGCGTAGAAGGTAAAGCGCTCCGGCTGTTTATAGCTTCCGACCGGATTGTTCAACCGCGCGTTGTATTCAAAGGTCTGCAAGTTATCGAATTCGTCCTGTGTTACCCCAGATACGGTTATCCCTTCATCTGTTATTGCCAAACGGCTGCTCGCCAGTTGCGTCCCATTGAAATCAAGATAGGTTTGACTCGCGCTGTTTGATGTACTGAACGGAGGAACATAGCCATCAAAGTTGGTCATTCGGTTCGGCATCATTGAAAAAGGAATGTAGACCGTTTGCTTTTCAGCATCGTAATTTAATTCCTTGGCATTGATCGCTGTAGCCGGATCGTTACGTCCTGTATTCTGCCCGAACGCGGCCAGTTGAGTCAGTGCAGGCATTTGATTGATGGGCGTGAAGTCCGTGATACCGCAAAATTGTACTCGAAGCTCATTTAATTGAGGCAAGGCAGTTGCTGGTTTGATCGTCGTGATGTTCATATTAGACTCAAAGGTCAAAGATAACAGACCTGTCATTTTTGTTATTTTATCGTAGACATTGTCCGTTACACTGCTTCCTGAAAGGTTCAAACGGGTAATCCCTGTTCCAAAATTCGGTACGTTCTGATCGTTGACATTGGCACCCATTAAATATACTTGGCTTAATTTTGGTAGTGCAGCAAGCAATGAAAAATCACTGATCTGACTGTTTGCGTTCATATAAAAAGAGTCCAGATTTGTTGCTAATTCCAGCCCTCTAAGAGTTGCGATCGCGCTATCCGCGTTTTGAATATACAGCGTTGTCAGCTTCGGCATGTCTTCTTTGGTCAACGTATCGACCGTTTTTCCGACTGCTTTTGCGACGATTTGCTGCAACACTGGGTCCGGCATCCATGTAGTCAAATCGGCTGACCGGGTCTCAGGAGTGCTTGAGGTAGTGCTTGTAGTCGAAGTCGACTGAGAATCACTCGTGGTGCTGGCTGGTGCATCCGTTGTGCTGGAAGAAGCCGTTGTTGGTACGGATGCTTGAGTGGTTGCAGTCGTGCTGCTCACTGGCGGCGTTGAAGGCAGTGCCTGTGACGCTTGCGTCGAAGAGACAGGCTCACTAGCAGGGGTGGGGATAGAGTCGCTGCTTGTTGCGGCTGTTGCTTCGGCATTGCTTTGTATAGGGAAACTTAGCGCTGGTCCCGCGACCAACATACTCGCCATTAAAACATATAGATTCTTTTTCAAAAATAAAACTCCTTTATATATGATGTTTAGGTGATCGTTTTCGTGAGTGATCCGCTCTGTATTAAAAAATCGATGAAAGCACGGGTATCTGAATCGTTCAGGGAGAAATATCCGGTGCTTTTTTCGACTGAATAGGCATTTGATCCTTGTTGAAGCTGCATCTTGAAGTAACGACGTTCGTGCCATTCGTAGAAAAGTCTATGTATGTTGAATAAGGGATAAAAAAGTAGTTCAGGATAAAGGTAATAGTGTAACGTCATAAATAAATATAGATTTCACAAATGTAACTCTTTTTTAATTAATTTATAACGTGTTAATAATAACTATTTAATTACAAAGAAAACGTTCAACTTTTGTCTTTCTCTTTGTTATTTTTGACCATTTCGTGATTAAAACAGGGTATTTCCCTAATACCAGAAAATGGAACGGTTGCCTAGTAAATTTTTTTTAAAAGATTTTATAAGCAAATGATAAGAAAATGATATTTTCTAAGGAAACTTTTGCTATCGAAAGATAAAGGACGTAGTATTCATTGTGAAAGTGAATATAAGTAAACTTGTTAGGTGAGGCTCCTAAACAAACACAGGCTATTGCGCAGAAACGTCGAAAGACGCCAATGTGTAAAATAGGAATTGTCGGATTAAGGCTTTTCATAAAATAGCTAAGAGTAATTCTTTACGTTGTTTAGTGCTAAAACTCAGACGATGAGATTGATTGTGTGAGACACCAAACTAGTTAGTTTTTTTCTACTAACGTTTGGTGTCTCTTTTTTTAGGTTATTTAACTGTGGGCTCTCTCGTCTCAAACAATTACTTGACGAAGGGGAGAGATGCACATGATGAAGAGAAAAAAGATCGATTGGCTGTTATTATTACCCTATTTGGGAGTAAGCCTGATCGGTCTTTTAATGGTTTTTAGCGCAAGTTCCTACCGGCTGATGGCGGAAGGTCAGAATCCACTGTCCTTATTTAGCAAGCAAGCCATTTTTATGGGATTGAGCTGGTTGCTGATCGCCTTCATTTATCGGGTAAAAAGCAATGTATTAGTAAAGGGGACGTTGGCTAAGGGATTGCTGGCAGCAGGGCTTGTCAGTTTGATACTGGTGAAAATCAGCGGAGTGAACATCAACGGTGCCCAACGCTGGGTCTCCGTGATGGGGATTCAGTTTCAGCCTTCAGAGGTAACGAATGTCGCGCTGATTCTTTACTTGGCCTATTATTTCCGAGTAAAACGGACCCAACGGGAGCTGCTGGTTCCTTGCGGGCTGGTACTGCTCAGCGGGTTGTTGATCCTGCTTCAGCCGAAGGTTACCGGAGCGATCATTATCTGGGGTGTTGCATTGGTGATCATCACCACTGCGGAGCTGCCGTATCAATTGTCCGTCATGGTGTTCGCAACGATTTTCGCCGGGATCGTGTTGATCGGCGGCATCATTCTCTTCCTAGGGAGTCACCATTTATTGCCGGAATTGTTCGCCCACACCTATGACCGTATCCGATTGGTGAGAGACCCCTTTTTAGACCCTTACGGAAAAGGATTTCAGATGAGCAACTCCTATTATGCCCTCTACAACGGTGGACTTTTCGGACGAGGGCTGGGAAATAGTATCACGAAAAAAGGCTATCTGCCCGTTGCAGAGACAGATTTCGTGTATTCGATCTTAGTAGAAGAATTGGGAATGATCGTCGGCCTTCTCGTACTCGCGCTGCTCTTTTTGATCGCTTTGAGGTTGTTCGTATTGGCATCAAAAGAGGTCAGCCAGCAAGTCAGTCTGATCTACTTCGGGGTCGGCGCGTTGATTTTGCTGCAAACCAGTATCAACATCGCCAGTATCTTAGGGCTGATCCCTATGACGGGTGTCCCGCTGCCGTTTATCAGCTACGGGGGAACAAGTTATTTGATTTTATCGGCGGCCTTGGGGGTCTGTCTAAAATTTTCTTCGGAGGTTCGAGTCAATGATCAAACGATTAAGCAATGACTGTAATTATTCGCTGCTATTGCCGATTTTCTTGTTCTATTTGATCAGTGTCGGTGTGCAATCGCTGGCGGCTGATCTAGATGGCGCAGATGTGAAAAATGTTGTGACCAAGCAGATTGTTTTTTGCCTGATCTCGCTCGCAGCGATGGGAATAGTCAGTAAAATAAGCACCTCCTTTCTATTGAAGTATGCACCTGTTTTTTATGTCCTTTCCCTTGGCGTAATGGCGCTGCTGTATTGGTTTTATGATCCGGCGATGTACGCTGTGACGGGAACCAAACGCTGGCTGCGATTCGGCGGCTTTTCATTTCAGCCCTCGGAGCTGATGAAGCTGAGTTTTATTTTGCTGATGGTTCGTTTGACGATCGTGGATGAGATGAATCGCAAGCATCGGACATTAAAAACAGATCTGAGGTATCTCGGAAAAGTTCTGCTATTCAGCTTGCCCACATTCTTACTGATGTTTATGCAGCGAGATTTTGGAACGAGTCTGGTGTTTATCGCCATTCTGGGTGCGCTGTTTGTGATTTCTGGTGTTCATTGGAAGATACTGACGACGATTACTGGAATCGGTGCGGCGCTAGGCGGCGGCTTGCTGGTGTTGGTATTTAGCGAGTGGGGAAACAAGCTGCTTTATTTTATGCATTTTAAAACCTATCAATTGGATCGTGTGCGTGCCTGGGTCGATCCTTTTCAATACCGTGACTCGATCGCGTATCAGCAGGTCCAGAGTCTGTATGCGATCGGCTCCGGCGGCTTGTTCGGACGCGGCGCTGAGCAAGCGTCGGTTTACGTTCCCGTGCGCGAATCGGACATGATCTTCACGGTTGTTGGTGAAGGTTTTGGCTTCTTCGGCGGAACGCTGGTCATCTTTTTGTATTTCTATTTGTTTTACCAGATCCTTTCCGCCGCGATCAAAACAAACAACAAGGCCAATCTTTACATTGCCGTCGCATTTGTCTTCGGTTTGCTGTTTCAAATTTTTGAAAATATCGGTGCGGCGATCGGCATTTTGCCGTTAACAGGAATCCCGTTGCCGATCTTGAGTCAGGGAGGAACATCCTTGATCGTATTAGGCCTAGGCCTAGGAATCATGATGGGCTTCAAAGAAAAATAAGTATTCGATCAAGCGAGGGTCGAACATAGAATCGAGGAAAACTATGCGAAAAAAAATGTTACTATTTAGCGGAGCTGCGCTCGCCTTCGTTAGCCTGCTGACTTTGTCAGTCGCAAGCGGCGCACAGTGGTTGAAACAAGCAGATCACTTTTTTATGGATCATCGAGTACCAAATATTTCTTTTTTAACAGCAGGTGTCGGAGGGCTCTCTAAGCTTGCGACGATTGGGCCGATGCTACTGCTGATTGCCGGATTTGCGTTTCTTTTTTGGCGAAAAAACGAGAGAAAGCTGGCGATCTGGTCTCTTGCCAATCTGATTTTCGTTAGTGGTGTAGGTTACGTGCTAAAGCATCTGATCCAGCGTTCACGACCAGAACAGCTTCAATACATCTCACGCTCTTCCTACAGCTTTCCAAGTGGTCACTCGTTATTGATCATGACGTTTATCAGTACCATCGCGCTATTGTATTTATTTGACGAAAAGAAGCTGCCGCGATTCATTAAATTAGGGTTTATTTTCTTAGGGATCACGATCGCAGGCGGACGGATCTATCTGGGCGTTCATTATTTCAGTGACGTACTTGCTGGACTTCTACTGGGAGCGGGTCTTACTTTTGGAACGGCGGGTGTCCTTTACCCTTATCTACAAAGTAAACCTGAGATTACTGCCGATGTTCGTCGGACACGCAGCGGACGTGCTAGAAGAGGAACCTGGCAAAAAGTCGTCTTGAGCGGTGTCGCGCTTTTGGTTCTTCTTGTTTCAGGAGTCAGTGTTTTTGCGATGAAGATGTATCACAGTTCGCAAAAAATGGCGGACTCCATGTATTCACCAACTGCGCGTACAGGCAAGGTGAAAACACCCGAAGCTTCGGAGCCGATGAGTATTTTGATTCTAGGAATCGCCAACGACTCAAAAAGAAAAACCGACTTTCGAGCGAACACGATCATGGTCGCTACGTTAAACAATCAAACAAAAGAAACCACGCTGGTGAGTATTCCTCGGGATGCCTACGTAGAGATCGTGGGTGCCGATTATGAAGATAAGATCAATCATGCGCATTCTATCGGCGGACCAGAAATGATCATGGACACGGTGGAGAAATTTTTAGATATCCCGATCCATCACTATGTGTCGGTAGATATGGATGGCATGCAGACGCTGGTCGATGCAGTTGGCGGCGTGGATGTAAACAACAAATTTGCCTTTTCCGCAGAGGGCATCGATTATCCAAAGGGAAAACAGCATTTGAATGGCTGGGAAGCCCTGCAATATTCACGGATGCGGTATGAAGACCCCACCGGAGACTATGGTCGTCAGGGAAGACAGCGGGAGGTCATCGAGTTGCTGATCCAAAAAATGCTCTCCACGAAAAGCCTCTTCAACTATCAAAAAATCTTTGATGGGATCGGGGAAAACGGAAAAACAGATTTGACCTTCAACCAAATGCAAAAGATCCTTACGAATTATCATTCCTGCTTAACCAAAATTGACAGTCAGCAGGTTCAAGGGGAAGGGTTCACAGGGGATGGATTTACAGGAGAAGAGGGCATCTCGTATCAAAGTATTCCGCAAGAAGAAGTGGATCGCGTGAAAAAAATTCTGCACACGCAATTAGATTTGTCCCCTTCGACAAACGGGACAAACTAAAAAATGATTGGTTTTGCTAAAGTAATTTATTTGATTGTCTGATGTATCCGCTACACGTTCTGCCGCAAAAGAAATGTTGCGCTATAATAGCAGCAGAAAGGCGGGAAGTTATGCTTAGTCAGATTGGAATTTTACTTGTAGTCGGTTTACTGGCCGGCGTATTGGGCTCGATCTTAGGGATCGGCGGCGGCATTATTTTGACACCGTATTTGACGTTGATCATGGGATTGGACATCAAATATGCGATCGCGACCAGCATCGTCTGTGTGATCGCCACCAGTTCAGGTGCAACGATCGCTTATTTGAAGGACGACATGCTGAATTTGCGAGTGGCCATGTTTTTGGAGATCGCGACAACCATCGGAGCGATCGTTGGGGCGCTGCTTTCAGGCGTTGCGCCGACAGGCTTTCTATTTGTTTTGTTTGGCAGCTTTTTGTTATTTTCGGTCCTCAATATGATCCAAAAGATTCGCAGTAAATCTGGAGAAGAGGCTGTTCAAGTCGCCAATGATCCTTTAGCTGAAAAATTAAAATTGAACGGGTCTTATTACGATAAAGTCTTAAATAAAAAAATTGATTATCAAGTAGAAAAGGTACCGGGGGGCTTCGCCATGATGCTGGGGGCAGGACTTGCTTCGGGATTATTGGGGATCGGCAGCGGGGTCTTCAAAGTGACAGCAATGGATACCATCATGAAAATGCCGATGAAACCCTCAAGCGCCACGAGTAACTTAATGATGGGCGTCACAGCAGCGGCTTCTGCGATGGTCTACTTTTTTAATGGGACGATCTTGCCGGAGATCGCGGCACCGGTAGCGTTAGGGGTGTTAGCTGGAGCGACGATCGGTTCCCGCATCATGACACGCTTGAAGCCGATCGTGATTCGTATGATCTTTATTCCAATACTACTCTTTATGGGACTTCAAATGGTTCTTCGTGGATTTGGGGTGATCATGTAATGGACAATAAAGAAGAAATGCTGAAAATCGAGCGTTCCATCGGGTACATTTTACGGATCGGTGTCATTGTTTCAGCGGCGATCATTCTAGTTGGATTGGCATTATTGTTTTTAAACCCAACAGCCGCCCACCAAACACCGACTACATTAGAAACGATTTTCAAAGGAATGGCCCAGTTCAACGGGGAAGCCTTTGTGATGTTCGGACTCTTTTGTCTGATCTTGACGCCTGTCTTGCGAGTGGTAGTTTCGATTTTTGCCTTTGCAAAAGAGAAAGACTATTTGTATGTGGCGATCACGATCCTCGTCTTGATTATTTTGATCATCGGTATGAGCTTCGGCTTAGTCGAATAATGAAAAAAGCCTTCAAAAGTTAGACAGACAATCTAACTTTTGGAGGCTTTTAATTAGTACGCAATAAAATTTGACGTGTCAAACGCTCTAAGGTTTCCTTCGTATTGAAATAATTATCCGGTAATTTGCGAATGTCCTTTAAGGCTTGATCCGTATAATCAGATGCCAATTGCTGCGCATAGGTCGTGCCGCCTAATTGATGAACCAGACGTTGGACAGCCAAAGCATCCTCAGCCGTCAGTTGATTTTTCTTTTCCAACAGGTGTTGCAATTCTTCGTTGTCCTGATTTATGGCATAAATCAAAGGCAGGGAATAGACGCCTTGACGGACATCCTCCAAAACGGGCTTGCCTAATGTATCGCTAGCCGCATCGTAATCGAGGAGATCGTCCATGATTTGAAAAGCGATGCCGATGTTTTGTCCGATCATTCCAGCTTTTTTGGCGAAGCGTTCACTATTCCCGCTCTCAAAAGCACCGACAGAACAGCTCAAAGCAAAGAGCTCAGCGGTTTTACCAGAAATATTTTCTAAGTATTCTTCTACTGTTTGATCTAATTTGTAACGATCATCCATTTGTCCCAA